>JANQNA010000008.1 GCA_028279825.1 archaeon
CATGGCGACGGAAGTGCAGACGTGACAGTACTACTAACAGTATTAACAGTATGTAGATCGGCATGATATTCAGCTTCGTCATGAATGCCGCTGAAATCAGAACTGCCCTTGCTGCATGGATGCTTGGAAAGGATGAATTGTCTATTCTCTCATAGAACGTTGTATATTTCTTTCTTTTTTGTCCTGGTCTTGGTTTGAAGTAGGCAAACCTTATGGCTATGACAATCAGTGTTACTACAACCAGCGAAAGGGCTAGCTGGTAGGCAAACACATAATCCCTTAGGAACAGGGCTACGAGTATGGCTATACCGTAGAACGGAAACCCGCCATATGCACTCAAGTCCTTGAGAATAACAGAATATATCTCTTTGGACGTCTTTTCCATATCCAGTTTCATTTTTTCAACCCTCTTGCTGTTATCCTAAGTCCTCTGGTCTTAAAGTACCTACGTCCTAATGTCCTGGTTAGCTCGTCCTGCTCTACATAATCAGGGAGTGAAAAACTTATACCATCTGCGTCTTTATCTATTGGACCTTGTATACCGCGCTGATACATGAAATTCCTCACGGTCTGCCGTAGGGTACGCACATCTCCTACGTCATGTCTACGTGTGAATCTGGCAAAATAACGCACGCTCATATACAAAATGGGGGGATAACTTACTTATACTCCCGCCAGGTATGCTTGCACACTGTGCAGCGGAAAAATTGTGTCGGTGGCTCATCTGCACTTCTTGTCTGGATCAGCCAATAGTATGCCTGGTCATTTTCACACTTTTTACATTGCCTTTTCATGACCGGCAGGTCGGGTTTGTTGTTCTCAATAACAACAGTCTCTTTTTGTGAAGCTTTGGAGGTTATCTTTACGTCTACTTTGTCGCCTTCTTTGCCGCATGTCCTGCAGACAAATTTGTTGCCTTCGGCAACTAACAAGCCGCCACATTTACAAAATTGCATTCTCTAAAGACATCTCATAACCTTTTTAACCTTATCTTGGTTTGTCTAAATATGGATGAAGTATCACGGAGACAGTGTGAGATAGCAGGATATGAGATAAGAAGAATTAAAGAATTTCCATACAGAGATGCACTCGTTTCAATATTCAGGGAGGCAGTTCACGGAAATCTTGACCGGTTTTATCAGCCCAATCCCAAAATTAGAGGCGTTGGTGTAATAATAAAGAAGCACGGTAAAGGGGTACGGTATGAAGGTGGAAGAACTCTTAACTGAGATAAAGAAGAGAAACGTGAAGAAGGTTATGATCCAGCTACCTGAAGGGCTCAAGACAAAGGCAGCTGAGATATCTGCCGCTTTGGTAGAGCATGGTATAGACTGTTTGATTTCTGCAGATCCGTGCTACGGTGCATGTGATCTTGCAGATGAAGATGCTCACGAGCGCGGATGTGATCTTCTTGTTCACGTGGGCCACAGCAAGTTCTATCGCGACTTTGCCACAAAAGTTCCTGTGTTATATTTTCCATGGACAATCGATGTTAATCTCGAAGGTGTTGATTTTTCTGTCATTAAAGAACAAAGAATCGGCCTCCTTACAACAATACAGCACTTGTGGGCACTTTCGGAGATAAAAGTGGCCCTGGAAAAACAGGGAAAGGAGGTTGTTATAGGCGGGCAGGTTCTTGGGTGCTGGTTTGAGAACGCTGATAAACTGGATACAGACGCATTTTTGTACATAGGATCCGGCAGGTTCCATCCACTTGGTTACAGGGACAAGAAGATTTATGCCCTGGATGTGGAGAAGAAGACAATAGATGAAGTTGATACAAATCTTTTGGAGAAAAGACGTTACGCGAACATTCATAATGCAAAAGATGCAAGAACCTTTGCTATTCTAGTAACAACGAAGAAAGGGCAGAATCAACTTCAGGGTGAAGTTGATTCAATAAAAAAGAAACTTAGGGAGCATGGAAGAAATTACTGCGTAATTTCTTTGAACGAGATAAACGATACAAATCTTTTAGGAATCAGGGCCGATGCTTTTATCAACACGGCCTGTCCTAGGATTATAGAAGATTCCTTCTCAAAACCGATTGTTAACGCCCAGGACCTGGAAGAACTATTCAGCCAAATGTAAATGTATACAGTTCAAAACCCGGTTCTGCTGCTATTTCAACTAAGTGGCTATCAAAATCAGGCCTGGACACAATGTTGTATAACTTTTGTTCATTAATTTGCAGAGTTTTCTCAAACTTACCATCAACAAATATCTGTATACTTGCGGTTCCACCCGCTACTATGTTTACTTTTCTTGCACTGTAGACCAGAAATAACCGGGAATTTTCTACAGCTGTTGAACTTTCAGGGCCATTTTTCCATTTACCTGACAGGTAGACAATATTTGGTTGTGTGATATTTACGGATTTGTAATCGACAACATTTCCGGGTGAGAAACCTTCCTCGTTACCCAGGGGTGCACGAGCAAAGCTATAACCAAGGTACAATTCGGGTGTGCCGGATTGTGGACGATCTACATTCGGCTTTTCGGCGTCTTCAAGATTTACACCTGTCTCCTTTAACAGTTCAATAATTGCCTGTTCTGTTTCCTGGTATGCACCTTCACCAATATGATCGTATCTTATGCTCCCATCTTTGTCTATCAGGTATTTTCTTGGCCAATAGTTATTTCCGTAGGCTCTCCATGTTTTAAAATCATTATCCTGGACTATTGGGTATTCTATTCCGAACTGCTTTGCCGCATCCACCACATTATTGTAATCTTTTTCAAATTCGAATTCCGGTGTGTGTACACCTATAATTACGAGTCCTTTACCTGCGTATTTTTCATGCCAACCTGTCAAATGTGGCAGAGTTCTTATGCAGTTTATACAACTATAAGTCCAGAAGTCAATCAAAACTACTTTTCCTCTTAATTCTGCTAACTCTAACGGCTCTGAATTTATCCATCTGCCTTCTGAAATTTCAGCTGCTTGACCCATGACCATCAGAGATGAATTTGTTACAGGAACCTGAAGAGTAAATGTACCTACTAACACGAATACCGCAATAAGTCCAAAAACGATGACTTCTAATCTCATTTTTTCAACTCGGTTGCCGTTGTCCCAGCCATGTAGGAAAAGAAGGCTGGTAATAAAGGAAGTATGCAAGGAGATACAAACGTTACCAGGCCTGCAATGAACGCTATGAAGAAGTTAAGCTGTCCTTCTATAACGGCACCTTCTGCACTCACGAATAATGATGCAATTATACCAAGGTAGTTGAAGAACACAAGCAGACCTATTATGACAAGCAGAAGACCACCGATTATGTTGAAGTATTTGAGTATTTTCTGTGACCTTTGCAGGAATCCTGATACTCTTGAAGTAAATGCTCCCGCTATCAGGAATGGTATTCCTATACCAAGTGAATATGAAAACAGAAGGAAGAATCCCGCCCCGGGTGATGTTGCGGCTAATGCATAAATCGCACCAAGGATAAATCCTACACAAGGTGTCCAGCCTATCGCAAAAGCAAGGCCGAATACGAATGAGGTTATGTAACTATTGCTGAATCGTCTTATCTTAATCTTGTGTTCACTTGACAGAAAAGGTATTCTGTACCTTATTGCTGCTATCAACAGAAGACCAAACAGGGTTATTATTGTGCCGCCTATTATTCTCAGCAGGTTGACTGCATCAAATGCCACGTTTGCCAGTGCTGTTTGAAGAAGTACGCCAACTAAAGAGAATACTATTGTAAAGCCAAGAACAAAGAATACAGAGTTAAGAAATATGAGAGTTCTCTGATCCATAACATCACGACCTTGCTGCTTCTATTTTATCTATAACATCTTGTTTCTTATAAGCTTGAAGGTCTTTTGTTACAACATCACCGTTAGAGTCCAGGATAACTTTTGTGTGCTGATAAGCAACCTGGTATTGTCTGGTGATATCTGTGTCAAAACTTTGAGTTTCATCATCATTGTAATGAACTTCAAATCCGACAATATCATCATAATTCAGCTCATTGAATGCAGCCACAATCTCCGGTTTTTCTGCTTTGCATGTAGGACACCAGTTTGCATGGAAATCAAGAAAAATTACTTTTCCTGCGTCACGTGCTTCATCAAACGCAGCAGGATCGTATCTGTAATAATTATTTGCCAAACTTAAGTCGTCAACCATCATTACATCGTCAAGAACTGTCAATGTTCCCCAGTGGCCGTTTGCTCTATGACCAGGCTGATTGCAGTAATAAATGAACTCACCTGCCTTGTCGGCGGTAAATTCCACAACAGTAACCTCACCTGTAGGTGTATCAGAAAATACGCTGAACTCGTCAAGCTTGAAATCGTGTGTACCGGATGTTGCGTTTATGTGCAGTCTGACCGTGTCGCCTTTGTTTACGGTTATGTCTTTTACAGAGAACTGAGGCTTGGGACCGTCTTCAAAGACAACAAAAGAATCCATGAATATCTCTATAACATTATCCTTTGGCTCCATGGAGTCTCCAGACTTTTCCATGGAGTCTCCTGTGCTTGGTTTCATCGTAGGATCCTCTGTCGTTTGGTCGTTCATACTACCAGTCTGAGTAGTCGTGCAACCTGAAACGAACAATACAGACACAATCAGAAGAACAGCTATAATTTTCATATTTTAAAATTTGTATTCTGAGTTTAAGAAGGTTGTTTGTAGGTTTAAATATTCCGCTTAACCATATTTCTGTATGACAATGATTGCGTGGGCTTTGTTGGGAATAGCGGCATTGATAGTTATTTTGGCAATACTGATTTTTGTGTTCAAGAGGGACAAGTGGAAGGATAAACATGAGACTGATTATCGTGCTTTCTTCTGGATGGGTCTGATATGGACTCTATTTGGTGTAGGCTCGTTGTTTTTCTACCCAGGAGAGATGTTTTTCTTTTTGCCTATGGGAATAGCGTTTCTGGCTATAGGGGCTGCTAACAAGAAAAAGTGGAAGAAAAAGAAACGTACAAAGAAAGAGTTGTGGCTGGTTGTCGCAGGTCTTGTTGTGTTGCTGATTTTCGGTCTTCTGGCGTACTTTTTGATGGTTTAAAAACCTTTCTGTGCAAGAGATAAACTGGTTAATATGGAAATAGAAGTTCTTGAAAACGAGAAGGATAAACTGAAGATAAGGGTGCATGATAATACTACTGTTCTGAATCTTGTTAACGAAAATCTCTGGAAACAGAAAGGTGTGGACCTGACAGCTGTTACGGTTGAACACCCATATCTGTCTTATCCTGTTATAACGGTCAAATCAAAGACAGCAAAGAAGGCTTTGCTTGATGCGATTGCCCAGATAGACACGGACACAAAGGATCTCAGAAAGAAAATACAGGCTAAACTGAAATAACCGTCTTCTATAAAAATCTTCCGGGAAAGCCGTTCTAATGAAACCGGAAGCACGGATAATTGCTTTTGATGACTCATCATTTGGGTTCAACGACAAGAAAGTTGAAATAGTTGGGACTGTTTTCCGGTCCGGTACTCAAATGGACGGATTTGTCAAAACTATAATAGACAAGGATGGTATGGATTCTACGGAGAAGCTGATTTATTCCATTCTTACATCATGTCATTATGACCAGCTTTCTTACATAATGATAGACGGTATATGTCTTGGAGGATTCAACATCGTTGATATTGAAGCGTTATACAAGATAACAAAACTGCCCGTTATCGTTGTTATCCGGAAGCGGCCGGATATGTCAAAGTTCTTGGAAGCCATGAAGAATCTGGATGATTTTGTAAAGAGAATAATTATACTGAGTCATGCGGGAAATATATATACCTACCGTGATATATTCTATCAGAGAGCAGGACTGACAATAAGGGAATGTGAGGAGATACTGGACAAGACCTGTGTAAATTCTAACATTCCGGAACCCCTGAGAGTTGCCCACATAATAGCTTCGGGTAAGGGCAGACCGTGATATAAGTGAAGAAGAAAAAACGCAGCGTGAACAAAGAGTTACTGGAGATAGTGTCAGCGTTTATCATAGCTTTCCTGGCATACCAGGCATTGTCTCTGGCAACAGGTACTGCATTGCCGATAGTTTCCGTTGTTTCAGATTCAATGTATCATACAAATCACTTTGACGGCTGGTGGCTTGAGAACGGAGGATTATATTCACAGTATGATATAGATGAAGAACAGTTCCGGATGTTTCCGGTGCCCAATGGATTGTCAAGGGGAGATCTTCTGTTTGTTATACAGGGCGACGAGCCGAAAATAGGGGACATAATAATCTACAGGAAGTCAGGCTCTGCTTTCACAATTGTCCACAGATTAGTTGATATAGCAGATAATGGTGACTATATTATAAAGGGCGACAATAACAAACAAGCTGACAGTCCTGTCAAGAAAGAATACGTTGTTGGCAAAGTTGTATTTGGTGTTCCTGTTTTAGGATATCCAAGGCTACTTCTTCATGCCGCCGGTATCTAGAACGGCAGCATCCGGAACGTTCTTACTGTCTCCATTAACAGAAGCTGCAAAATCTGCTATGCCTAGAAAATCATGTTCTACTGCAAATACTATATCTTCTACTCCCAGGGATTCTTTTTGTTCATCCAGAATTTTTCTCATTTCTCTGTATGTTTCACCTGTTGCTATTGCATCGTCTACAACTATGATTCTTCTGCCTCCTATGTTTTGTCGCTGATTTTTTGGAATTGGCTTTCCTTTTTCAAGTTCCAAATATATGACGTCTTTACCATCCTGAGTCAAGAATGTATAGACACCAAGACCATAGTACTTTCCGCCTGATCCGAGAGGTGCTACGCAACCGCGTGATCCTTCTAAGTATGCAGATAGCTTTGGACCTATTTTTTCTATGAAGCCTCTTACTCTTGGATTGTCCATTGCAAACATGTTCATTATAATCACTCCAAAAATGTTACTGTATCAATTATTCCGTCACCCTTTTTGTCTATTCCTCTAACAACTTTTGCTATTATCTTATTGTTCTCTACATTACCTTTTGCTATTTCATGCGGAAATTGCGTAAATGCTATTATTGCGCTTCTGAGGCCTCTGGAGCGTCTTCCAGCCAGTACTATGAGTTCCTTTTTCTTGTCGAAAGGGTTTTTAAGCTTTATAATTACTGCATCATCTTCGTAGTCATAAGAGTTGCCTGTGAGCTTTGACTTGATTAACCAGTTCTTTTCCACGTCAAAATAAATTGGAAGCTCTTCACTTATGCGTTCTGTTATTGTGTTTATCTTTGGGCTGCCTATCAGAATCAAATTGTCTTTCAGGTCTTTTTCCTTTATTTCCGTATCGGCTTTGTAGTTCTGGGCTTTTGCTCCGTTTGTGAATTTTCCAAGGAATAAACAAAGATCTATGACGTGAATACCGTCCCTTGCCGTTGCCCCATGCTTTCCATGGGGTAAAGGGGCACCCATTATTATTTTTCCGTTGAATTCACCGTCTGTTATAAACGGAGTTAAGAATTTCTTTACAGAGGGATCTGTTATTTTGGTATTCTTTATCTCATGTCCCTCGTCGTATAATTTTGTAGAAATAACAGGTGATATCAGCTCAAACAACTTTGCAGTCATTCCATATCTCTGCTCTGTACCGTTCAGTTTTATTATACCAGCTTCTTTCATTTTCCTTAAATGATAGTAGATTTTTTGTTCGTTTTGTTTCAGGTTCTTGGCAATATCCATTGCGCATAGCGGACGCTTTGCAAGTTCATTAATTATCTGAACCGCTAACTCATTTGAGAATATGCCCAGGTGTTTTGTGTCTACTAATAGTGTGTTATATACACGTTGGGCTTCTTCTGTGTTCTCTATGAACATGGTCTTCATATTTATCGCCTAGAAGCAGCTATTATAGAGATAACAAAGTACTTAAGTATTTCGATTTGGTTTTTAATATTGAGAAAATTATCATAACATTATACTTAAATTAAGAGATTTTCCCGTGATTTTTTGAAGAAATTTTTAATTGAGTTTTCAAAGTCCCTTATATTCTTTGTTTCTGTTAGACTAGGCACGAGTGATTGACTATGAATGAAGATGTCAGACCACCAAAGTGCTGTGGTCGTGAAATGAGCGTGAAGCTGGACATGGGAAAGTTCTGGGAGGTCCACTGCGGTGTTTGCGATGATGTTGTATTTGTCAAAAAATCAGAAATACCTAAACCGGAGATGATTGACGATTAAAAATAACATATAAAAAGCTTGTACTCCATCAGTAATGGACTGCAATACGTTCTCGTGGCGTGGTAAAATGGTGAAAAAGAAAGTAAAAAAGAAAATTTCTAGGATCAATAAAGCAACAAGGGTTAAGAAGATGAAGAGAGTTGTAAAAAAAGAGAAACCTAAGGCCCACAAACCCTCAACAATAGAGTTTTGTGTTAAATGCGGATCAATAATGGTTCCTGTAAAGAAGGGCAAATCCTCTTTTTGGAAGTGCCGTGGCTGCGGAAAAGAGAACAGAAAGAGTATTGTTAAGAAACTGAGAATAGTTGAGGAACAGGCAAGGACAAAGGGCGTAGCTGTTTTAGAAAAAGACCCAACGCTTCTTCCGACGACAGTGCGCGAATGTGACAAATGCGGTCATGGCCGTGCTTACTGGTGGATGCAGCAAACGCGAAGCGCAGATGAACCACCAACCCAGTTCTTCCGCTGTGAAAAGTGCAAGTATACGTGGCGTGAATACAAATAATACGGATCCTTTTTCTTGAAAGAAAAAGTCTACGTATCACCAAAAAGAATTATTATCCAAAAGAAACTATTAGCAGAAAGAACTATTGCTAATATCGTCTTTTGTATGGCCTGCGGCCCTGTGGAGCTCTTCCATGCCGACTTTCTCTTAAACCAATGAACTTCAGCTTGAATCTTGTTGCATCGGATCTTGTGATGTCGAATCTTCCTACAATTTTCCGGAAAGCTTCATGGTCTTGCTTGCTCAAAAGAGAAATTGCTTTTCCCTCTTTGCCTATTCTGGCTGTACGTCCAATACGATGCTGATATTCATCAACAGTCTTGGGCACGTCAAAGTTGAAAACATGAGATACGTCTTTTATGTCTAACCCACGGGCAGCTACGTCTGTGGCTACCAGGACATGCGGGCGGCCTTTGTGGAAGCCTTCCAGGACCTTTGATCTTTTTGCCTGTTCATGGCCTCCGTGTATGGCTTTTGCTTCAACGTTGTTGGCCTGCAGATGTTTTGCCACAATGTCTGTAGTTGTTCTTGTTGCACAGAATATGATTGCCAGACTTGGTTTTTCCCGTTCTATCAACTGCGTGAGCAGAGAGATTTTGTATTCTCCCTTTACATCATAATAGAACTGGCGTAACAAGTGCTTAGCCACTTGTGCCTGCGTCTTTACTTTGACAGGCTCTTTCATGTTTTTTCGTGCTATATACATGATTTCATCGGGCATTGTTGCTGAAAACAGCATGCTCTGGCGTTCACGCGGCAATGCTCTTAGGATCTTCTTGATATCATCAATGAAACCCATATCCAGCATCCGGTCAGCCTCGTCCAGAACCAGCGTTTTTACGTTCTTCAGGCTTATTGTGCCACGCTGCATATGGTCTAAAATTCTTCCCGGGGTTCCTACAACAATCTCTGCCCTGCGAAGTGCATGAATCTGAGGGTTGATGGAAACTCCACCGAAGACCTCGCAAATGTAAACTTTCTTGTATTTGGATAATTTCTTGAATTCTTCAGAAATCTGATTAGCTAATTCTCGTGTAGGTGCCAAAATAAGAGCTTGTACACCTTTTTCGTGCTCTATCTTCTCTATTATTGGCACAGCGAAAGCTAATGTTTTGCCGGATCCAGTCATTGACTGGGCTATGACATCATTTCCAGAAAGAGCAGGAGGTAGTGCCTTTTCCTGTATTTCTGTTGGTTTGTCAAAATTCATGTCCCGGATAGCTTTCAGTACATCATTGCTTATCTTCATTTCATTGAATTTCATCTGCAAATACATGGATCGATGTGTTTAAATGCGCATTGATCTATAGAAAAAAATGCTTCATATGACTATTGGTGTTTTTGGAAATCACAGCTTCGCTAAAAAACTAGGTAAAGAAGGAACCACGAATGACATTGCTATATGCAATCATGGAAGTTCTGAGGGAGTCTTTACGTTTGTTTCGCCTAATTCTGAAAAAATACAATCGCTTTTACAAGTGATAAACATGATAGACGTACCAATTATAGTCATAAGCGAGCTAAATGCCCAGCTTGGTGAGGAGATAATAGCTATAGCTGAATATGGCTTTGAACATGGATTTATAGTTCTGGACGGTGTCGTGAAAGAGCAGATTGATCCACTAATCAAAGGGACATGTATAGAGAATTTTAAGGTAACAGAAAATGTGATGGAGGACATAAAACAACTAAAGTTTGAATACAGTGACGAGCTGCTAATACCTATAGACAACTATTTTGACGTCAAGAGTGTTGGCACGGTTATATTGGGCATAATGAAGGGCGGCAAGATCAAGAAGTATGACAAAGTCAATCTGGATCCGTTGGGCAAAGAGGTTATGATTAAGGGTATTCAGTCCCAGGACAAAGATTTTGAGGAAGCAGAAGCAGGAATGAGAGTTGGACTAAACCTTAAAGGTATAACAGTAGAGGATCTAAAGCGTGGCTACATAATTGGCAAGCTTGAGAAAACTAAAACTGTGAAACTCAACTTTGAGAAAAGCAAATACACCAAAGAAGTAATCAAAGAAAACGATCCTGTTTTTGTATCATCTGGTCTACAGGTGGTGGCTGGTAAAGTTAAATCAGTTCAACCTCTAGAGGTTGAACTTGAAAACGAGTTAATGCTGAACAAGAAGATACTGGTTGCCTCTACAAAGCAGAACATGCCGAGAATACTTGGAAAAGCTACTTTATAATAGGTTTGTACATATACTAGTTATATGGGGTTTAGAGCAGTTCTTAGCAATGAATTTATTGATGATTATAAAGATGGCATGCGGATTTTTTCTGGTATTAATCTTCAGTACATGGATATATCGGGTATAGATCTTGATGATTTAGTCATTAAAGATTCTAAAATTTTCTTTGTCAATTTTCGAGGATGTAGTCTTTTGAATGCAAAATTCATAAACTGTGAGATATTCTGGGGTGGTTTCTATAACAATAACATGAAAAATGTGATTTTTGACAGGTGCAAGATAGACATGACTTGGTTTGAGAATGTGATATTTGAGAATTCAAAAATGATTCAATCTACGGCGTCGTGGTCGGCTATGCTTAATTCTAATAGTAGAGAATTAGATACGAGTTCATCTACACTTTTCAAATTCTTTACTGATCCTTCTCAGGCTTCACCGAATGATATAGAAGAATTTATGCACAAGATGGGTCCGGTTGTTGCTTCGCTTGATATGTCTATTCGAGCTAAGTTCATGGAGGGTCTGAAAAGCGATCTTGCGAGATATGGTGTAGAGGCAAAACCTGTAGAAACACAGGATTCTGGATATGCCAAGGATACTGGTTACAAACAAACCCCGGTGAGTTATGGATCTTTTGTGTCAGATTTTAGCAATGCCGTGATAAATGCGTATGGCATGCAGCAACAAAAGAAGAAAACACCTTATGAGCGGTGACGAATTGCTTCTATTGCAGGCAAAGGCTTTCCTGAAAGGAAAGTGATCATAGCTCCGCCGCCAAGTGTAACGTGAGAGAATTTCTTTGGTGGTATCTTTAGCGTTTCCAAAGCCTTATCGGTGTCACCACCGCCTGCTATTGTGTAGGCACGTGACTTTGTCACGACTGTGAATAATGCTTTGGTTCCTTTTCTATAACGGGCATCTTCATACATGCCAGCCGGACCTTTGACTACTACACTGTTTGACTTTTTGATATACTTCTTGAACAACTTTATTGTCTTTGGTCCTATGTCCAGTATAGTGTTGTTCTTTTCTACCCAATCAACAGGCAGTATTATTTTTCTTTTGTGACGCTTCAGAAGTTGCTTTGCAACTTTTACGTATTTTGTTAACTTGTTCTTCCTTATTATTGCTTCGCTGCCATGTCCAATGGCTACACCTGAGGCCTTCAGGAATATGTTGCCTGTGACTCCACATACTAATGCGTATTCCATTGACCGGGTTCCTAGCAGGTTTTTCATGATGTTGATCATGTCATCTGATTTGGCACCGCCAAAGATGAAAGTGTTTACACCTTTGGATCGCGTTGCCCGTTTCAAGGCTTTCAGCTCGCGTTCAGTGTAACGGCCAACGCAGGATTTTAACTTAAAACCAACCATGGATGCATGGGCACGATGGGAATTGGAAAAAGCTTCATTAACATAGTAATCAGCTAAATACTGTAATCTATTGATCTTGCCTTTTCTTTTTTGTTCATCCAACAAACGTACGTTGTCTAGAAGAAGTACCTCACCTGGGCGTAGGTTGATTATGGCGTGTTCGGCCTTTTTTCCCAGGATATCACGAACAAATTGTACTTTGCCCACATGTTTAGAAAGTATTTTGGCGTGCTGGTCGAGATGGATGAATTCTTTTTTACTATGTCCCTGATGAGCTAATAGGACAATTTTTGCTTTCTTACGCTTTAGCTCCATGATTGTCTGTTTTACAGCTTCAAATCGTTCATTATCTTGTATTCTCCCATTAACATGTGAGTTGATGTCTATTCTTACAAGTACTGTTTTGTTGCGAAAGTTGAAAGAATTTAGAGTTTTCATATACCCAAGCTCTTGTTTGTCTTGGTCATTGATTTCTTTTGAGGTATGCCCATTAGTGCACGGATAGCGTCTATGTTTTCAGGCACGATTATTGCCTCAGAGTGTACAACATGGGCCCAGAATAATTTATCACCGAAGACGTTGACAGTCTCTTCCCACACAGATGCTTCGTACATGTCATCCCTTGGTCTTTTGATATCACGGAACATTTCAAATATCTGTGCTGTTGATTCATAACCATCAGCAGCTTTGAAGGTAAGGACTCTGTCTGTTTTTTTCAGAACATTCAATGCTTTCTGTTTTGTGCATTTCTGTGCCAGATCTACTATTACAAAATGGGCATGATTCAGAGTTGTAGGTACTTTACAGGCCATTGTTGTGATCTTTATTGGTAAGATTGTTTGTACATCTGGTCCATGATGGGACGGTACTGTGGCCACGGGCACGACAGAATTGATCGGACCCTTGCCTGCGTCATCAGGTGGGTCTGTGGCTCTTCTTACCAGAACAGCTGTTGCACACTTGATTTTCAGTGCTTTGCTGATGCTGTACAATGTTCTTGACAAAGAAGTGGTATTACAGCTTACTACGCGCGTTGATTTTTTGTTTAGCGAAGCATTGTAGTTGGCCAACGCGTTAAAACTGGTCTGTGCTATACTTTTGTCTGCCCCACCCTGGTAAATCTGCTTTATCTTGTACTTGTCATAGAGTTTCTTGAAAATTTTTTCAATACCCCCAGGCGTACAGTCAATTATTACGTCTACTTTCTTTAGCAGTTGTTCCAAACTTCCTTTAGTTTTCCATCCCTTGATCTTTTTTCCGGAGTAGTATAGTGGCGTCTTGTTTAGAGGTCCCTTTGGTCCTAACATGTGACGGACATTAATGTTTGCCGAACGGTTGGCTACTCCAACTAGAATCATATCGTCTTGCAGCGTGACAGCGTGTGCGACTCTTTTCCCTATGGTACCAAAGCCGTTTAGCCCGACTTTTATTTTAGCCATAGTTATTTATTGGGGCGGAGTCATTAATAAAATTTACAGGGGTGCTATTTGTGAAGGTACAATCGATAAATCCGTATACAGAGGATCCTATCAGGGATCATAAGGCCTTAGGAAGACCATTGGTGGAAGAGAAAGTTACGAATGCCAGAAAGGCTCTGGCTGAGTGGAGAGAATCAGATATTCTAGAAAGAAGGAAGATGGTCAAGCGTATTGCACGGAGATTGCTCACAAAGAAAAAAGCTTATGCACAATACATAACAGAGGAAATGGGCAAGCCGATAAAAGAGGCTGTTGCTGAAGTGGAAAAGTCTTCTATGCTGTGCAGTTACTATGCCAAGAATGTTAAAAAGTTCCTTAAGGACGAGCCGCTGAAGATAGGCGGCAAAAGTTATGTAAGATTTGAACCGATTGGTGTTATCGGCTCCATAATGCCGTGGAATTTTCCTGTATGGCAGGCACTTAGATTTGTAATACCTTCTGTAATAGCGGGCAACGTACAGTTGCTGAAACCTTCGAGTGTGACGCCACAATCAGGCGGTGTTATAATACAGGAGTTATTCCAGAGGGCAAGATTTCCGGATAATGTGTTTCAAGTGACAATAGGTGGAGCGTCTGTGGGAAACTATCTGGTTGAGTCGAAAATAGATGCCATATCTTTAACGGGCAGCGTACAGACAGGTATAGAAGTTGCAACCGCTGCTATGAAAGATCTTAAGAAGGTTGTTTTAGAGCTTGGCGGGAGTGATCCGTTTATTGTCCTGGATGATGCTGATATTGACAAGGCGGTAGCTGCAGGGGTTAGCGGACGCTATCGTAATTGCGGACAGTCATGTTTATCAGCAAAGAGGTTTATTGTAACAAAGAAAGTATCAAAAGAATTCACAGACAAGTACATAGAGACTGCCAAGTCCCTGACACTGGCTGATCCTATAAAGGAAGATACAGACATGGGTCCTATGGCCAGGAATGAGCAGAGAGACCGGATAGAGGAGCAGATAAACAAGTCTGTCGGGGAGGGTGCAAAGATACTTCTAGGCGGTAAACGTCCTGATACAAAGAAAAAGGGATACTTCTTCCCGCCGACCGTGATGACTGCTACCAATGACATGACTATCTGCAGGGAGGAAACATTCGGACCTGTGGCACCTATAATAACCGTTGAGAATAATGAGAAAGCCATAGAAGTTGCAAATGACACTGAATTTGGACTGGGTGCAAGTATATGGACAAAGGATATTATCAAGGGCGAGGAGCTTACAAAGAAGGTACGGTCGGGTATTGTGTATGTAAATGACGTTGTTCATTCTGATCCTTCAATGCCTTTTGGCGGCACAAAAAAGAGCGGTTTTGGCAGAGAATTATCAAGATATGGCTTGCTGGAAATGCTTAACATAAGAACTGTTGTGATTAACTAGCCTTTCTTGCGGCAGGAACAGACAGATATCTTCTTCCATTCAGAACCCGTATCCTGAAACTTTCCCCGGTTTCTAGTTTGCCTTTTTTTCTTGCTGCGTCCATTTTTTCAGTTCTTGTGTAATCGAGGGCCTTCCCTACCCTTCTAAGCTGCAGCCGGATTTCCTCATTTTCCGGATCGACAGACTGTGCTGCTGTTAAGCTTTCATATCTTCTGGTGTAGTTTCTTTCCATAACAGCTAGAGAATCTTCTTTACGTATGTAGTGTTCTCTTAATGCTGCCCTAAGGAACTCAGGATCTAATTCCCTTGCCGCTTCCAGTGCTTCAGGATTATAACCAAATAATCCTGTTTCGATTGAAGCAATTGGACTATAATTTCTATGCACTAGCTTCCTTGGAGGTATTTTTCCGACCACATTATCACACTTATTACTGTAAAGTAGTATTTAAAGCTTATGATTTAGAAGATGCTTTCTTCAGCCTGTTCATGATTGCCAAACCAAGGCCCTTTTCCGCAATACCCTCCACGATTACAATGTCTATATTCTTCCGGTCAAACTTCCTCAAATTTGTGTAAAGGTTTTTTGCGAACTGTTTTTCATTACCAACGATTATGTTTGTATCGGTATTGTATTTGTAGTTTTTACTCATTAATCCAACTCTTTTTCCCTGTTTCTTGTACTTTTCAATCAGGTTTTTGATATCGCTCTTCCTGGTTATCACTATCTTTGCCTTAGGTGCATAATGCCTGTACTTCATGCCGGGTGACTTTGCTACGCGTGAGCTTTTTTGTATGCCAGCTTTGAGCTGTTGCGGTGTTATCTTGCCCGGTCTGAGAACTTTGTTCTTTGTTACGTCAAGGACGGTTGATTCCAGACCAATTTTGCTTTTTCCACCGTCAATAATTATGTCTACATCTTTCAGGTCTTCCAGTACATGTTCTAATGCTGTTGGCGAAGGTTTTCCTGATCTGTTTGCACTTGGTGCGGCTATCGGGCAGGATTGTCTGATCAGTTCGAGAGCAATCCTGTTCGCAGGCATTCTGATCGCTACGGTATCAAGACCGGCTGTAACTTCTTTGGGAACTAATTCGGATTTTTTCAGTACCATTGTCAGTGGCCCGGGCCAGAACCTTTTTGCGAGATCAATAGCCCTTTCCGGTACGTTCCGTGCCAGTACAAAAAGATCGCTTCGTTTTGCGATGTGAACTATCATGGGATTGTCTGCCGGACGTCCCTTGACCTTGTATAT
The DNA here is from genome assembly GCA_028279825.1 of archaeon. Lineage (GTDB taxonomy): Archaea > Aenigmatarchaeota > Aenigmatarchaeia > GW2011-AR5 > GW2011-AR5 > GW2011-AR5. The sequence continues at coordinate 16,338 of JANQNA010000008.1, forward strand.
TTTCCTGACGGCTCCTGGATTAAGTGCACTTGCACCCAAACCATAGACTGTTTCTGTAGGAAAAACGACCAGTTTGCCTGAAAGTATTGCCTTGGCTGCCGACTTGATTTCCTTTGCACCTGGATTTTTCAGAATTTTTGTCATGCTAACCTTAAAAATATAGGAAACAATGTTAAAAAGGATATGAATGGTGGATATACTGTTATTGGCCCTGACAATCGTCGGGCTTTCGCTGTTTGAGATTGTGAGCAGTATAGATAACGCTGTCATTAACGCTGATGTTCTCTATACAATGTCTGAATGGGCCAGACGCTGGTTTCTGTTATGGGGCATGCTGATAGCAGTGTTTGCCATCAGGGGACTGCTTCCTTTTGGTATTGTTTATTTTCTGAATCCCGAACTCGGTCTGGTGGGTACATTCACGGCAGCTTTCAGTAATGACCCTGGTGTCACGGCAGCTATAGAACAGTCAGCTCCGCCACTTCTTATGGCAGGTGGTATATTCCTGTTGTTTTTATTCCTTCACTGGTTGTTTATGCAGCCAAAAAACTTTGGACTGAAGGGAGAAGCGACCATACAAAAACATGGTGTGTGGTTCTATGCTATTGTGTCGATACTGCTGACCTTGATAGTCTGGTACTCTATACAGATCAACTCCATGATGGCGTTTGGTGCGGCCGTGGGTTCCAGTATTTTCTTTATAACGCACGGGTTCAAGGAAAACGCCGCTGCAAAAGAAAAACAGATGATAGAAGGCAGTGCTAAAATGAGCGACGTGTCGAAAATACTTTACCTGGAAGTTATAGACGCGTCGTTTTCCATAGACGGTGTCCTGGGTGCTTTCGCGTTCACTTTCTTCGTGCCTATTATACTGATAGGTAACGGCATAGGTGCCATTGCAGTAAGGCAGATAACTGTCAAGAATATTGACAATGTGAAAAAGTACAAGTATCTCAAGAACGGTGCGATGTATTCTGTTGCATTCCTTGGCTGTGTAATGATTTCGAATGCATTTGGGTTACACGTGCCGGAATGGATATCCCCGGTGATAACTATATTTATACTGAGTTACTTCTTCCTGAGATCCAGAAGGGAACTGAGAAAATCGTACGTGAAGAAATAACGTAATTGAAACGTGATGTGTACGTTTTAAATATCATGTTTGACTATATAGTTCTTGGTAACATGATAGCAACAATGAGCACAAAGGGAGATCTTCTGCTGGTTTTCCTGAAGGAAGGGGACTACGTGAAGAAGGTTCGTGATGTTCTCCGGACAACATCGAGACATGACAAAAGGGTATGCTATGTTTGTTTGAGTAAGCCTTACAATGACACTCTCGAAGATCTGAAGAAGAATGAAATAGATATTGAGAAGGTATTTTTTATTGACGTGCTTACATCCCACTACAAGGCTCCTGAGCCGAAAGATAACTGTATTTTCCTTGGTCCTGATGATGATCTTTTTGCACTTATTGGTGCTATAGGGAAGGCGATACAAAGGCATGATTGTGAGACAGTTGTTTTTGATGCTATATCCACTTTATTTGCACGGCAGGAGTCTGTCTCAGTGATGAAATTTACCAATCAGCTTGTAAAAGAGGAAGGACTTGGGAATGCAGACAAACTGTTTCTTTTCTTCAAGAATGGTGATGAAGCTGCTCTGGGGGATTACTCCAAGGACCTGGAGATGTTTGCAAGCAAGAAGCTTGACATGAGATAAGTATTTATAATTCCGAAAACAGGTATATCTAATGAGTAAGATAATGGTTGTTGACGATGAGGAGAGTCTTCAGGAGCTTGTAAGGGCTTTGCTTGAATCTGAAGGGTACGAGGTTGTTGTTGCTTCTGACGGTAACGAGGCTTTGAAAAAATTAGAAACGGAAACACCTGATCTTGTGCTTCTGGACATGATGATGCCGGGTATGTCCGGACGTGAGACATGTGCGAAGATAAGAGAGAATCCAAAGACGAAGGATCTCAAGGTTATATTTCTTACAGTGGCCAAGTTTTCAGAGACAGGAAGGGATATTCTGAAGGAAATGAATGTTTCTGATTATGTTACCAAGCCGTTTGACAACCAAGAGCTTATTAAGCGCATCAAGAAAGTTTTATAAATTATTTCTTTGCTGGTCTTGTATTTTTTGGGTTTCTTGGGGTTTTTGTGGCCCCTTTTATTGGCAGTGTGAAGTGGAATTCTGTTCCTTTTCCTGCATCACTGATGAACCATATTTTCCCGCCCAGCAGCTGAACAAATTCCTTTGTTAACGACAATCCTAGACCCACTCCGCCGGCACTCCTGGTATAAGAAGAATCAGCCTGGAAGAATCTGGAGAATATTTTTGACTGGTCCTTCTTTGCTATGCCTATTCCTGTATCTTTCACAACAAAGTGAATAAACTCGTTCTCTTTGAACGCCTTTACGGTTATTTTTCCCTTTTGCGTGTATTTGATGGAATTGTTTATCAGGTTAATCAGAATTTGTGTAAATCTTTCCTGGTCTGTCATTATTGCCGGCAGGCCTTTTTCGATTATATACTCCGATTCCAGTCCTTTATTTTTCATCTGAACGTCAAGTTCTGTTTTTACAGTGTTTATTGTTTTTTCTAAATCTACTGACACTATATCGAATTTTATTGCCATGAGGTCTACTCTTGATAATTCAAGCACATTATTTACTAGATTAGCAAGTCTTTCTGTTTCATGATCGATAATCGTGAGATATTTGTTTCTTTTCACAGGATCTTTTGCTATATTCTCATTTTGCAACAGCTGTGAGAATCCATGTATAGATGTTAGCGGAGTTTTTAATTCATGGGCGGCTATGGACATGAATTCATTCTTTTTTATGTCCGTACGTTTTAGTTCCTCTACATTACCTTTCAGGGTTTCCTGGGTACCCATAAGATCCTTGTTTACACCCTCGTAGTCTTCCATCATGTTCATAAGAGCGGTTTTTATGTCCATCAGATCTTTGACCTTTGAATCAAGTTCTCTTGTTCTCTGCTTTACTTTACTTTCCAGTCCCATGGTATGTTTTTTTATTTCATCCTGAGATTTTTTGAGGTCTTTTGTCATCTGGGAGAATGCTTCTGCCAGTTCACCTGTTTCGTCACCTGTTCTCACCCTTATCTTTGTATCAAGTTTACCCCTGCTGATTTCTTTTGTTATATCTCTTAGCTCTGTTATTGGCCTTGATATTGACCTGGCTGTTACTGTTGATACACCAAATCCAAGAATCAACAGACCAAAGAATATAGTGACCATGAAGCGTATCATTTCATTTGAAGGTTCAAATACTTCCGTCTCTTCTATTTCAGCTAATATGCACCATTTTTTTTCCAGCAAATATGAGTGTGCTCCAAATGTGCTTATGCCTCTGTAGTTTTTTTCTATCACAACAGGCTCTTCATGTTCCTTGACCTTTCCGTCTTTTACATGTTTTGCCACATGATTGATGCAAATTCTTGAATTTAGGGTGTCTACATGCTGCTTAAGGATTGTATCTTCCGAAAATCTTGATTTTGAACGCATTAATCCATCCTGGCCGACAATATAAGTTTCACCTGTTTTGCCCAGGCCTGTCGGATCCTGCATTATTGCGCTTATCTGTTCCACATCAATTTGCAGTATTATTGCACCAATCATTTCATTGTTTTCATATACAGGTCTTCCCACGAAAAATACAATTTTGTTTTCTCCCCCACAACGTTCAAAATCGGAGAATTCGGTTTGCTGCGTTTCTTTTACCTTTTCGTAGATTTCTGATAATCCTTTTTCGCATATTCCCTCCCGGTTTACATTTATTCTTATCTGATCCTTCTCTTTGCCGGACCACCATATATTTCCATGTTCATCGGCCAGAAACAGGTTTTGGTAACTGTATGTTTCCATGAAGTTTACCAAATAATCCTCGGATTCTTTTTCTATTTTTAACGTAGTCTCGTATTCATTCGTGTATGTTGTTGATGCTATGCTTAGGCCTGAGTCATCTGCAGTTCGTGTTTTGACAGGCGTGATATGGACGTATTTTTTTCTGATGGTGCCATCCGACTCTTCCCAATCGTAAAAACCGCTTGCTTCTTTGCCGCCTATGGATTGCAGGCGTATTTCGTACACTTCCGGCAGCTTATCTTTCAGGTCATGAAAATTTATTCCTACCTTGTTTGGGGATTTGTGGAAAAGTATTACCAGGCTGTCATAATCGGCTATTGCCGTATACCCTGTCATACCAACCGGCTGGACTGCAACGGCCTGGAAGGCCGGATCATTTTGTAGATCTTTTACGGTCATATTGGGGTGGGATTTTATGTAGTCTTCTACTTCCTTTGCTACTTTTTCAGCAGTTTGTTTTATGTCCGCTTTGGCTAGATCTGTTTCGATACCAGTCCTCTTGTCAAGTATATTTGTCAGGGTTGGTGATGTTGCAAGAGCGAGTATGTCACCTTTTCTTTCTGATATGTAGTTATTTGCATGGTTTGCTTTCTGAAAAGCTGTTGAGACAAGTTTTTCTTCTGCCTGTTCCTGTAGAGTGCTGCGGGAGAGTACATAGCTTGTTGTCAACATTGCCATGCTTACGATTATAATTATTATGAAAAGGGTGCTCAATATCTTTTTTTGGATGCTATGTGAGCTTTGTTTTAGCATTCCATATTTTGTCATTGCATAAGCTATGAATATCGCTGTGCCTGTTGTTAACGCTGACGTCAATGGTATTATCAGAATATCCAGGACAGGGAAAATTAGTTCTGTTACAGAGCCTCCTGCCAGCGGTATCGTGACTCCCAGTATGATCAGCCTGGCTTGAGACTTTTCCCTTGGAGTGCTGGTGTTGCGGTAAAAGTTATAACAAATTTTTAACATGTATATCGTCAGGACGATAAGGTAAAATGATATTGGTATATTCAGTATTCCTCTTACATTCTCGTAACCCCAGTACACATGTTGTACCTCTCTTACGGACAGGTTCGTGAGTGCCGATAGGGAGCTTAGGATAACCGCCGGTATGTACAGAAACAAAATATTTCTTTTTTTCATCATGGATTTATGCTTTACAAATGTGAGAATGAAGACAGCCAGAGAAGTTACCGCAAGTGTGGAGCCGGTTGTGCCTAATCTGATCCATGGAAGGGCCGTTCCTGTTGATGTTGCTGTGAACGTCATGAAGTCTGACAACGACCATACAAGTATGCCTATCACGACCAACATGTAGAATTTGTTCAATGAAGGTTTCAGTCCTCTGTAGGCAATGTAGAAACCAATGGCCAAGTTTGTGATGATTGCCGCCAGTGGTAGAAGAGCATAAAAATTCATTTAGTATCCTCCAGCCCTTTAAATGCCGCTGAAGACTTCCTGATCAGGGAATACTTCCATGCCGCTTTTCGAGACCCGCATAGCCACTATTTTTTTGACATGCTTAGTACCTCTCATTTTCAGTACTTCTATTGCGTTTTCACGTATGTCACCTTTTCTCACGTTGTACAGCACTATTACACCGTCTGCAAGAAATTCTTCGACACCTGTTGGACTATAAACTGTAGGAACCTGTTCAGTTTCTGTTATCAGAAACGATGTTACTCCCAGGTTTTCAAAGTATCTGAACAGGTTTTCTATGTAACTTCTGTAGTTTGTATTGGTCCTGAATGCAGATGCAATCGCTGTCAGAGAGTCTACAACCACAACATCGGGCCTGAACCCGTGCGGGAGAACAATTGGTTTTATATCTATGAGCAGATCCCCCTCGGCTTTTGCCATAAGTGCCTCCAGTGATCTGTTAATATCAAACGTATTGAACATCTGTAACTTCAGACGACCCTTTTTTTCTAGTTCATGCGGGTTCCAGCCAAAGTTTTCCATGTGTTCCCTTAATCTACCTTCGCTCTCTTCGAAAGACATGTATAAGCATTTTTTTCCTTCCCTGGCTGCATTGTGCAGTATTTGCAGGCCCATTATCGTCTTCCCGGAACCGGCACCACCGGCTACCAATACGGCAGATTTTTCGGGTATTCCCTTTTCGAATAATCTGTCAAATCCTCTTATGCCTGTCTTAATATGCTCTCTTTTACGGACAGCTTTTTTAGAATGTAGTCTACCAATTTTTGTATGTTTCTTGATTTTTAAGGATCTTTTCGCTAGTTTTACCGGTTTTCCGGCTTTTTTTGGTTTTGGTGTTTCAGTCCTTGGTTTAGCCCTTTTAGATTTTCGCTTAACCATAGTTAATTAATGCCTTTAACTCCTATATAAACTATTTTCGTAATAATATTCAGTAGGTATGAATAATGAAGGTAGACAAGGTTATATCCGATAATCAGGTTGTTGTTTTTGTAGTCTCGAAAGCAAAATATCAGGCAAAAATCGTGCAGATAGCAGCTGCAGCTGCCAAGAAGAAGGTGTCTTTTGTTTCTCTGAACAAGCCTTACACTGTACTGGGTGAGTCTTTCAAGAAGAAAAAGATTGATCTGAAAAATGTCGTGTTTGTTGACACTGTTTCCGGTGATTTGTCAAAGGAGAAAGGTTATGCTGTTATTCATGTTTCATCTCCCAGAGCTCTTACAGAGGTAAGTATAGCTATGACAAAGGCTGCAAAAAAGACAGACGTGACTGTTTTTGACTCCCTATCCACATTGCTGGTCTATTCGGACAACGCTACGGCGATAAAGTTCGTTCATTCTGCTGTATCCAAGGTAAGGAAGACAAAAAAGAAGTTTGTGTTTGTATCTCTTTCAGATGACAGCAAGACAGCGCTGATGAACGATGTTAGCATGTTCGTGGACAAGGTTGTAAAAATCTAATGAACGATTTCTTTTAGTTTTTCAACAACTTCCGGATTCATCAGGGTCGTTATATTGCCAAGATTCTTGTCACCTTTTACCAGACCTCTTAAAATTCTGCGCATAATCTTTCCTGAACGTGTCTTTGGGACGTCGTCTACAAAATAGATCTCAGAAGGCCGGGCCGTGGGTCCGATCGTCTTGTCTACATGCTTTACAATATCCTTTTTTAAATCCTCGTTTCCTTTGGAAGGATCCTTTAGTATGATAAAGGCCACCGGAACTTCCCCCTTGATATCATGGGGTTTTGGCACGATGGCTGCTTCTCTTACAAGAGGATGCTCGTCTATGGCATTCTCAAGCTCAGCTGTTGAGAGCCTGTGTCCGGCTACCTTCATGACATCGTCAACACGACCTGTCAAACGGATTGTTCCGTCTTCACGTATCATTGCACCGTCACTTGAATCATAAAGACCAGGAAATCTCTTCCAGTAACTTTCAAAGTACTTCTTCGGGTTTTTCCAGACACCCCTCAGCATACCCGGGGCGAAAGGCGGTTTCTGTACAAGGTAGCCTGTTCTGCCTTTCTCAACCTCACTACCTGATTCGTCTACAATCATCAGATGTGTACCAGGGAAACAACGACCTGCAACCGTGGGAATAAATGGTCCGATGCCCGGCAGCGAATTGATTAATGTTCCGCCCGTTTCTGTCTGCCACCACGTGTCTATGACGGGGCAACGGCCGCCGCCTATAACGTTCAGATACCACATCCATGCTTCCTCGTTTATTGGTTCACCGACTGTTCCCAATATACGTAACGATTCTAAATTGTGTTTCTTCGGCCATTCGTCTCCGAACTTCATGAACATTCTTATGGCCGTGGGAGCCGTGTAGAACACAGTAATCTTATTCTTTTCTATTTCTTCCCACCAGCGACCCTCGTCAGGATAGTTTGGTGCGCCTTCAAACATGAACAGTGTTGCACCCAGTGATAATGGTCCGTAACAGCCGTAAGTATGACCGGTTACCCAGCCTACATCTGCTGTGCACCAGAATATGTCTTCATCATGCAGATCAAAGTCCAGCTTGGTTGTCCAGTAGGCCTGGGTAAGATAACCACCTGTATCGTGGATAACACCCTTTGGTTTGCCTGTAGTGCCTGACGTGTATAGAATAAACAACGGTTCGTTGCTTTCCACGAATTCAGGTTCTGTTGGGTTGCCCTGTTCGAGTAGATCGTGGAACCAGATATCTTTTTTATTGAAGTTGACCTTTGTTTTTGTATGCTGGACTACTATAACGTTCTGTAGATTTGTTCCTTCGGCACCAATGTCCGCGCTTTCCTTCAGGTTGATAGGTTTACCCTTGCGATAATAACCGTCGGCTGTTATCAGGATCTTTGCCTCTGCATCAACAATTCTGTCCTTTAACGATTCGCCGCTGAATGCAGAGAAGCAAACAGAATGTATGGCACCTATTCTTGCGCACGCAAGCATGGAAATAATAACCTCAGGTATCATCGGCAAATATATCGAAACACGATCACCTTTTTGCACGCCTAATTTCTTTAGGCTGCCGGCAAATCTGGAAACTTTTTCGTGGAGTTGCCTATAGGTAAGCTTTACACCTTCACCGGGTACTTCAGGTACCCACATTAGCGCAACTTTATCACCTTTGTCTTTCAGGTGCCGGTCCAACGCATTATGGGAAGCATTAATCTTTCCACCAAGGAACCATTTGAACTCGCCAGGGTCCTTGCCTTGTTCGTATATCTTTGTCCACTTTTCTTTCCAGTCCAACTCTTCGGCACGCTTCGCCCAAAATTTTTCAGGGTCTTTACCCTCTTCATAATAAGATTCGTCAGATACCCATGCTTTCTTTTTCATATCTTCAGACGGCCAGAAAATTTTTCCTTCCTGCTTTATCCAGTTCATAAGAATAATATCGTGTGCTCCATATAAGAAGATTTTCACGTCTGGGAATGCTTGTGCTTGATTTTTTGGTTAAACATGGGTTATAAATACTCTGACTGCTTCTTGGTAATATGGAATGCCCATTCTGCAAGAAAGAAGTGAAAGAGGAATATGAGAGTATTAGCGGCTGCAATACCTGTGCTGATACATGGATGAGGGAAGAACAGGTGGATCATCCGGTAGATTAATATTTCTTCATGTACTGTTTTCGCTTTGCTTCCGGAAACTTTTCTATCGAATATCTTAACATGGTTCTTGGCATTTTCTTGTGATATTTCTTAAGAAATTTCTCCAGTTCTTTCCGGTTCTTTTTGCCTACTTCGCGCAGCATCCAGCCTACAGCCTTGTGAATAAGATCATGATCATCACGAAGAAGGATTTCTGATATACGTATTGTATCCCTGTACTGGTTGTTACGTATGAATGTATAAGTTGCCACGATTGCTATCCTTCTTTCCCATAGTTTATTTGACTCTGCAAGTGCATAGAGAACTCTACGTTTTCTCTTAAGCAGAAAGTCTCCCAGTATGTTTGGTGCTGTCAAATCTACAAGATCCCAGTTATTGACGTAATCTGTGTTATCCAGATAGAACTTTGCAAGCCGGGCGTCTTTTGTTTTCTGATAAAGTTTTACTAAAAATAACAAAGCTACAAGCCTATGTTCATGTATTTTGCTGCGCAGTAATGATTGGATTTCCCTCAGGGTTAATGTGTTGCTTTTTGTTATGGCTCTCATTTCCGGAACTGTCAGACCCAGGAATATGTCACCCTCACCATACTGACCAGGGCCCGTTTTGAAGAATCGCTGGTATATTGCAGCTTTTTTCCTGTTTCCCAGTAATCTGATTTCCTTCTTCACTTTTGCTAATGACATTATCTTATTATCCATGTCTTGTTCTTAAGTATCTTGTTGCTTCTCAGGTATGGTTTTGAATCGAAGTGAAGATACTCTGCCAGACGTCCGTCTTTTGCTACAAGAAATTTTCTTTCATAACGGCCTTTTGTTATGCTGCGAAACCATGCCGTCAGACGATCCTTTTTCTTGATACGACCATTTTTGAAGAACTTGCTGAATTTTATGTACCCTTTGCCCTTTATCATCATTATTTCTTTACTGTGACCTTTTCATCGTCTAAAGTTACGTTACACTCCTCTAAACGACGATAACCAAAGTTCTTTTTTATTGCACGTATGGATGCTTTTTTGACTTCGTTCATGTCTATACTGCGCTCTGTCAGGTCTTCCATTGATATTGGCTTTGACTCCGGAGAACCATAAGGATGTATCATCCAGAAACCGTCTGTACCCACAGCGTTTACATGCACATGGAAACTGTGTGAAGCAACCTTGTGTGTCATGTGAAATCTCTTGCTTCCAAGTATGGTGTTGCCCATGTTTATCATGTCTTCTGAAACCTGTGCCTCTAAGCCGAATTTTTTCATGACATCTGCTATTGCGTTATTTACCAGTGCATTATATTTTGTTGTATCGTATGGTTTGAACAGTCTTGTGTAATCATTTATCGGACATATGAATAATTGTCCGGGACCCACGTAAGTTGCACTCTCCGCATGTTTTGTACCGTCGTGAAGTGTTACACCCAGGTTCCGGAGATGTTCCTCGGGAGATCTCCCCATAAGTTCTTTTACAAACTGATCGCTGAAGGAATTTTTCTCTTTTTCATGACCAAACAGGATAGCAGGATTATGCTCTGAAAACAGTAACATATCTTTTATCTGGTCGGTATGTCGCATATCCACCAGTTCTCTATGAATTTTTAACATGTCTGCAAAATTAATGGTTCCAAGGTCTGCATAATAAGCGATAGTCATAATTTGTTATTGTCTTGCAGGTATATTAAACTTTAGGAATTTTCTTCTTCAGCTATTTTTTGCTCTTCTGTTACAATATCAGGCTCGCTTTTTGTCACTACTTCGACTGTCAAGCCTCCACCAACACCTTTGCCTACCAGATACTCTGTACTACATTTCTCACATGTTAGAGGTCGTGGCTCTTTCTGAACTATCTCTACCTTTATTCTGTCATTACACTGGATGCAGTGGAATGCATTTTCATCGGTTTCAAAAACTTGATCTTCCATGATAAGAATATGCTGTGTAATCTTATATAACTTGGCTTCCAAAAGTCTTGAATGGCAAAGCTTCTTTACATGGATGATTCGTATCAGAGAGAATTTGAGGGAAATGTTGTAAAAGTTGACGGCAAGAATGTCTGGCTAGACAAGACAGCTTTTTATCCCAACAGCGGCGGTCAGCCTAATGACGAGGGTACGTTGGAAAAAGACGGTGAAACATTTAAGGTAAAAGATGTAAAAAAGCAGGACGGTGATGTTGTTCATGTTGTTGACAAAGATGGATTAAAAGAAGGTGATACTGTATGGGGAAAAATAGACTGGGAAAGAAGATACAAGCTGATGAGAATGCATACATCTGCCCATGTTGTCAGCGGATTGCTGAATAAAGAAATGGGTGCTATGATAACTGGAAACCAGCTGAACCTCGAGAAGACAAGAATTGATTTTTCTGTAGAGAACTATGATCCAGAAACCCTGAAGGGTTTCATTGTAAAAGCGAATGAGCTTATAGAAAAAGATCTGGGTATAAAGATATATTCCATTTCAAGGGAAGAGGCTGACAAGGACCCTTCATTGTTTAAACTGGCAAAAGGGTTCCCTCCTGAGATGAAAGTATTGCGGATAGTGGAAATAGAAGGATTTGATAAACAGGCTGACGGCGGGACCCATGTAAAGAGTCTGAAGGAGATCGGGAAAATAGAATTTTTAAAAGCTGAGAACAAAGGGAAAACAAACAGAAGAATGTATTACAAAATTGAGACGGAAGCTTAAAACAAAAGAAAAAAATTCATAACAACTTATCTCTTCTTCTTCTTTTTCTTTGCCATGTGTGACACCTCCACTGTCTATATAATGTTTTCCGCTATTAATAAAGTTTTGGTTGATGTGTATGAAAAACTTGATAATAATTTTATTGATGATAATAGTATTTTTTTCCGGAATAAACGTAGGCGGATACTTTTATCGTCCGCCAACTGTTGATTATATTCTTGGTTACACGGAGTCTGTATCCAGGGATGGTTTTGTTGAAGTTGAACCAGCAATAAACTTTACCACAGTTCATCTGGTTTCTGATTGCAAGGATGTATTTTTTGATATAACAGTTGACCAGGCATATTCGATTCACAAAGGACTTGAAGGATCACTGGGCGTAAGACCTCTAACACATGATATAGCAGGAGACATCATGGAAAACTTTGATATAGAAATAACTCATGTCAGAATAGACAGATTTGAGAATGATATTTACTATGCAACTATCTTCCTTCAGCGGGAAAACCAGATACTGGAGCTGGATGCAAGACCAAGTGATTCTATAGCTCTTGCACTGAGAACAGACACTCCGGTGTACTTCAAGAAATCTATTCTGGAGGAAATGGGAACGGATGTGTGTTAATATGAGAAAACGTAAAAAAAGGAATGATATGATATTTCTGGTTGTCTTAGTCTTTCTTGTGGGATTTATACTTGGTGTAACATTTGCCCCGCAAAACCTGCAGGAACCTCTTACTTACTCAAATATAGGAGATGAACGTGTTGTAAGTACGCTGCTTCCGGCTGTAGACAACACAGGCAACGGAGTTGTTGCCAAGCTCTTCACGACGGTTAAGCCCGGTACCGGTAAAATACTTCTGGATACAAGCAATGTGCTTAACTACATTGACACACAGCTTTCCGGCAGAATAGCCGTGCAGGCTGCCAGTGATTATCTGCGAATCAATATGAGTAATCTTGACGTTGCCTACACTATAGACGTGAACGCTTCACTTATTGAAGGACCTTCTGCAGGTGCTTCGATGGCCGTGTCTGTCCTGCTTGCGATGGATAATACAACTTCCGACAAGGTTGCTATCACAGGGACAATAAATCCTGACGGTACCATAGGACAGGTTGGTTCTATAGTCGAGAAGGCAAGGGCCGCCAAGGACCAGGGTATAGAGGTTTTTCTCGTGCCGGAGGGACAGGTGAAGGCAGAGAGCAGCAAGAGGGTAAAGTCATGCAATATTATTGGCTCAATGGAGAAGTGCAAAATAAGTTACAGTGCTGAGACAATAGATATAGGTAATCTGCTTAATCTGACAATAAAGGAAGTAAAAAATCTTGGAGAGGCATACTCATATTTTACTGTAAACTCGACGGAGTAACCTTTTTAGGTGTTTGTTTTCTATTTATACTATGCGTTTCGTGTACATTTTTATTGCATTACTTGTTGTTATGCCTGTTTATGCAGCAAATGTTGACCCGAAGGTCATGGAGGCCTGGGAAAAGGGAGAAGATGTTCCTGTTGTTATCATGAAAGATGGTGAGATTCAGGAATATAATATGTTCAGGCAAATGGGTGCTCTTTCGAAAGATATAGGCATCATGGACATGTATTCAATTCTTTCAGATCCTTCTGTAACAGCAGTCCAGCTTGACAAGCCTGTAAAGGCTTTCCTGGCTGAGTCAGCTTCCCTGATAAATGCCACAGGCGTGTGGCCCATTGACTTTAACGGGACTACTGTGACAGGAAAAGGCCAGACTGTTTGCGTTATTGATACAGGTATTGACTATATACATCCGGCCATAGCCGGTAGTTTTCTGGGAGGATATAATTATTGTGTCAATGAAAACTGTTCTGAAGAAAGTAGTGATCCGATGGATAACCATGGCCACGGCACACACGTTGCGGGTATAGTTGTGTCCAATGACTCTACTTACAGGGGTGTTGCGCCTGATGCAGGCGTTGTTGCCATAAAGGCTTTGAATTCACAGGGTAACGGCTGGGACAGTGATGTGCTTGCTGCCATAGGATGGTGCATTGCCAATGCTACTGAATACAACATAACTGTCATAAGTATGAGCCTTGGCGGAGGGCATTACTCCGATTATTGTGACGGGAATGAACCCGTTTATAGCCAGCTCATCAATACGGCTGTCCAGAACAACATATCCGTTGTTATTGCCTCAGGGAACGATGCATACATAGGCGGTATTTCTGCACCTGCCTGCATAGAGAATGCAACTTCAGTCGGTGCTGTTTATGATGATGACATTGGTACGGCTTCGTTCACTGTCTGTACGGATGTTACAACACATGCAGACAAGATATCGTGTTTTACAGACAGAAACCATCAGCTGGATCTTCTGGCACCCGGATCAGAGATAACTTCCACTGTGCCGGGCGGATTTGCCAATGGTGACGGAACTTCCATGGCCACGCCATTTGTTTCCGGAGCCTCTATACTTTTGCGCCAGTACAAAGAACTGGATAACGGTACGATACTCAAGCCTCTTGAGATGACAGCCATATTCAACAAGACGGGTAAGCTGATAAATGACGAGATCTTTACTTTCACTAACTTCAGCAGAATAGACATACTTGCGGCTATTTCATATGTTACTTCAGCTGATGCTATATCACCTATCGTGCAGATAACTTCTCCCGAGAACAGGACGTACAACACAAAGAATATAACTCTTGGGTATACGGCTACAGACAATGTTGGTATAGATTCTTGTCTGTTTACAATAAATGATACCCAAGTTGTCTGTGAAAACGCATCACTAACAGTGTATGAAGGCACCAATAATATTACGCTTTTTGTTAACGATACTAAAGGTAATAATGCTTCTGATGAAGTCTTTTTTTCTATAGACACGGTTTTTCCTGTGATTAATATTACAGAGCCTCAAAATGCGACGTATATGACTAACATGATTGACATTAATTACACCGTAGAAGAAAGTAACATTGACAGATGCTGGTATGACTTTAACGGTACGGTGTTTTTGAATAACGGAACAGGTGAAGCGTGTGAGAACACTTCTGCCATTACACCTCATGGCTACTGGAACCTTACCATATATGTTAACGACACTGCCGGTAATCTTAACTGGTCAACCGTTTTCTTTACAGGTGACATACTCTATGCTACGATATGGAGCCCTATAGGTCCGTACAATATGTCCACGCTTTTCCTGAACTATTCCGTGTACAACATGAGTGAACTCAACCAGACATGGTATGTACTGGACAACGAGTCTGCTGTGATAAATGGAAGCATCTGGTTTAACGCTACAGAAGGTGAGCATAACCTGACGGTCAGTGTTACAGATGTTCTTGGAAGATATGCAGAAGATGTTGTCATGTTCATTGTTGATACAATATTCCCTGAACTGATTCTTTTCTCCCCGGAGAACATAACATATTCAACGAACTTTATTGAAATTGATTTTAATGTATCTGAACAAATAGACTGTTATGCTGAATGGATAGGCGGTAATACAACTTTGTGTCACAACATGACCATTAACAACTCTGGCACTAATTACCTGAAGTTATGGGTCTATGACCAGGCAGGTAACATGAATTTCTCGGAGGTTAACTTTACTGTAGATATAATGCCGCCTGAACTTTTTGTTTATAGTCCCTTGAACATAAGCTATAACAATACTATTATTGACCTGGACTTTAACGCAAGTGCATATGATTCATGCTGGGTGGAATACAATCATACCATTATGAACTGTACAAACGTAACATTTGTAAATCTGACTGAAGGTTTGTATAACATGTCAATTTCTGTTAACGACTCTCTTGGTAACGTGAATACTTCACGTATATTCTTTTCTATAGACCTTACAGCACCAAGCGTTGCGTTTCTTCCGCCAACACCGCACAACCAGACAGTGAGCGTGAATACAGTCACGATAGCTGTTGCAACCAACGGATCTGCAGTTTTGGAGTGGAATAACGACGAGATAAGAATGAATGACAGCAGCATAGCGATGAATCCTCTGAGCAACGGGCAGTACAACTTTAGGGTCAGGGTAAATGATTCAGCAGGTAATGTTAATTATACGGAACATAGATGGGTTGTTGTGAATTTGCCTGCACCGGCACAAGCATCTTCAGGCGGCGGTGGAGGCGGAACTACAATAACCAGGGTTGAAGAAGTAATAGAAGAGGAACCAATAATAGCAGAAGAACCAGTGGTAGAGGAAGTGGTAGAGGAAGAGCCAATAATAGAGGATGTAGTAGAGGAAGTCCCGGAAACGATTGTTAATGATACGGCTGAAGGTGAGGCAGACGGGGGTTTTACAATACCTATAGCTGGTCTGGCTACTGCTATTTCTGATAATAGTACTGTAATTGCTGCAGCGGCTGTTGCTGTGGGAATTTTCCTGTTCTTCAGGCATCGTAAAGCTCCGCCTAAAAAGCGTAAAAGAAGACGTTAATTACGTTCACATTACGTTTATTAGTTTCTCTGTATAAGTTTAATTATGCCCGACTGGCATGAAATTGACGTAAGAACCGTACTGAAAGAGCTTGACACCGGAAAAAACGGGTTGACTACCCGGGAAGCGGATGAAAGACTCAAAAATTACGGGTTGAATGAGCTAAAGAGATTAGAGACTATAAATCCTCTGAGTATATTCTTTAGCCAGTTCAAGAGCTTTCTTGTAATAATTCTTGTTCTTGCCACGATTTTTTCTGCATTCGTGGGCGAAATCATTGACTCGCTGGCCATACTGATTATAGTTATTCTGAATGCTGTATTTGGCTTCATCCAGGAATACAAGGCAGAAAGATCAATGGAAGCACTTGAGAAAATGACGAGCCAGGAGAGCGTTGTGATACGCGACGGCGAGAAGGTCAGGATACCCAGCAATAAACTTGTTCCTGGGGATACAATAATAATTGAACAGGGAGACAAGGTTCCTGCAGATGCAAGAGTCATTGAAGTTACGGAGCTGAGACTGGATGAATCAATGCTGACGGGCGAGTCTGCACCTGTGAAAAAGTCAATAGGTATATGCAAGACAAAGACACTTGCGGAAATGAAGTGCATGGCCTTCATGGGAACTATTGTTTCTTACGGCCGTGCGACAGCAGTAGTTACAGATACAGGCATGAACACGGAAATGGGAAAAATCGCGAACATGGTCCAGTCTACCGGCGAGGATTTAACACCTTTGCAAAAGTCACTGGACAAGTTCGGAAAGAATCTTGGTTTTCTTGTACTTTCTATATCGGCCCTTGTTATCATATCCAGCGTTATGAGAGGGTGGTTAATACCGGAGGCCATAATAATGGGTATTGCTTTGGCCGTGGCTGCTATTCCGGAAGGTCTGCAGGCTGTGGTTACAGTTACCCTGGCAGCCGGAATGCGGAACATGGCAAAGAGGAATGCAATAATAAGGAAGCTGCATGCCGTCGAGACTTTAGGAAGCGTAAGCGTGATATGTTCTGACAAGACGGGCACGCTGACGAAGAATGAAATGACTGTGAGAAAAGTATGGTACAACCATAAAACGACTGACGTTATGGGCATGGGTTATGAGCCTAAAGGAGAATTTCTCACAGACGGTAAAGGAGTTCATGACGATACCCACCTGAATCTTCTCCTGAAAACAGGCACGTTATGCACAAACTCACATGTAAAAGCTGCTACAGAAGGCTGGAAGGTTGTCGGAGATCCGACAGAAGCGGCAATCATGGTTGCTGCAGAGAAAGCAGGATTCAGGAGGGATGAAATAGAATCTACAAGCCCAAGGAAACTGGAAATACCGTTTACTTCTGAAAGGAAGATGATGAGTACCGTGAATAAATACGGAGAAAAGTTCATGATGTGCACGAAGGGTGCGGCTGAAAATGTTTTGGATTGTTGTTCAAGGATACAGGTTGGCGGTAAAACAACCCAGCTTACAAAAAGCATAAGGGAAGACATTCTTGAGGCAAACAGTGCCATGTCCAGCCGTGCATTGAGAGTACTGGCTATAGCTTACAAGGAGAGTGACAAAGTAAAAACAGACGAGAAGAATCTTGTATTTCTGGGACTTGTGGGAATGATAGATCCTCCAAGACAGGAAGTTGTGAAGGACGTTGAGAGATGTACAAATGCCGGTATAAAAACAGTCATGATTACCGGGGATAACAAGGATACAGCGGTTGCGATTGCCAAGGAGATCGGCCTGCCGGAAGGAAAGGTTTTGACGGGAAATGAGCTTAATGAGTTAAATGAGAAGGAACTGGAAGAAGCTGTAGAGAATGTAAGCGTTTATGCACGCGTTAATCCTGATCACAAGGCACGTATTGTTGATGCGCTGAAGAAAAAGGGACATATAATTGCCATGACAGGCGATGGCGTAAACGATGCACCGGCCCTGAAGAAGGCGGATATAGGAGTTTCGATGGGGATAAAGGGTACTGATGTATCCAAGGAAGCAAGTGATATGGTCCTGGCGGACGATAATTTTTCCACAATAGTTGCTGCAGTCGAAGCTGGCAGGAGCATATATGACAACATAAAGAACTTTATCTTCTATTTACTTTCTGCAAATATTGCCGAAGTTATGGTTGTCTTTGCCGCTATTATCATAGGATTTACCGGATCTGACGGTGGTTATATAATGCCGCTTACAGCCATACAGCTTCTGTGGATTAACCTTGTTACAGACGGTTTCCCGGCCATGGCTTTAGGAGTAGATCCTGCTGCACCGAATATAATGAACAGAAAGCCAAGACAATCAGGCGAGAGCATCTTGACCCGTAAAATACTTTTCAATATGGCCATGGCAGCATCAATTATTGCTGTTATAACACTTTCCCTGTTTATTTACTACCTGCCTGATCCAAAGGCCGTTACGGTTGCATTCACGGCCATAGTCATGCTTGAATTGCTGCGTATATTCAAAGTAAGAGCCGACAACGGCCAGAAGTTGTTCTCTAATAACAAATTGTTCCTGGCGATAGGCGTGTCGATTGTGCTGCATATGACAGCTGTTTACTTCCCGGGTGCCGGAGCCGTCTTTGACACGGTTCCTCTTGGCCTGAGTGAATGGTCCGCCATAGGACTTGGTATGCTGATTTTCATAGTATACTCTATTGTTTCTGTAAAGAGAAAATCGTAAAATGTTTATATACAGGCCCCGCTAAATAATAAAAGGTGAAAAAATGAAAAAGAAAGCTAAAAAGAAAGGCTCATCGTGCCACTGCTGCCATTGTTAGAGTTTTTTATTTTCCTATTGCTTTGAGTGAGAATGATTGTTTATGAAATTGAAGAGGGATCTGACCCTTGCTGACCTTGTTTTCTACGGGGTAGGCATAATTCTCGGTGCAGGTATATATGTTCTTATAGGTCATTCAGCAGGCATTGCGGGTAACGGAGTCTGGATGTCATTTATTATTGCAGCTGTCGTCGCTTCCTTTACAGGACTGAGCTATGCGGAACTTTCTTCAATGTACCCGAAGGATGCAGCAGAATTCACGTATGTAAAAACAGCTTTTAAGGACACTACAGCCGGATTTATCATGGGATGGCTGACATTCTTTACAACTGTCATAGCATGTGCCGTTGTCGCCCTTGGATTCGGTAATTACTTTTCAAGCCTGACAGGCCTAGGTGTTGTAGCGTCTGCAGCCATGATTATCATAGTCTTTTCCATAATAAACTATATTGGCATAAAGGTGTCAGCCAGACTCAACATAATTCTTACATCTATCACCCTGCTCGGCATGCTTATCGTTATACTGATAGGCATTCCGCATCTGGGAACTATAGACTATTTTGAAACACCTACAGGTATTGTCGGTATAATAGGGGCGGCAACACTTGTTTTCTTTGCATATCTTGGATTTGATGAAATAGTCAACGTGTCCGAAGAAGTAAAAAATGCCCGGAAGATTGTACCAAGGGCTATAATTATCTCCATTATAATAACAACAGCTATCTACATTCTTGTTGCCATATCAGCCGTTAGTGTTGTACCGTGGCAGCAGCTTGGTGAATCCTCAACACCTCTGGCTTTGGTGGCTGCAACAGGATTAGGACCTTCAGCAGAATACATTTTGTCGGTGTTTGCACTCTTTGCGACGGCCAGTACTATCCTGATATTTATTGTGGCCGGCTCGCGCATGCTGTACGGCATGGCAGCAGCTAAAGTACTCCCGAAAGTCCTGATCAGGCTGCATAGAAAGAGAAACACGCCTTATATCTCCATAATAGTGATAGCGGCGGTTGCACTTACGTTTGTTGTAATGGGTGACCTCAAGGATATAGCGTTTCTTGTGGACTTTTCGGCTTTCCTGATCTTTGCGATGATGAATCTTTCATGCTTTGTTCTTCGTCTTACACAACCAAAGACAGAGAGATTATTCAAGGTCCCGGGAAACATCGGCAAGATACCAGTGCTTCCTCTGGTTGGATTTCTGGTATCAACTTACATGCTGCTGCAGTTTGAGATACAAACAGCATGGTACGCAGTGCTTGTTATCGTGGTCGGATATATTTTTGCTAAATACATGGAGTCAGAAAATAATCCAAAATTCTAATTTTTCAGAAACATCTTGACAAGAATAGGCGCTGTTATTGTCGTCAGTATGATTGCGAATATTATTGACGTGTAGATCTGTGTTGTTATGACGCCTAACAACAGTATGATCTGTAATATAACTATGTTTTCGTCACCGCGAGGCATCATTGACAGTCCTATCAGCTTGACGTCTTCTCTTGAAGTGCCGAAGAGCTTGGATACAAAACCACAACCTATCAGTTTTCCAAGAATCGTGGCCACAAATATGGCTGCTATCAGCAGCGGATTCAGATTTGTAAATATCATTAATGTACCGATTGAAGCGTAAAACAATGGGAGAATGAATCCCTTTGATAATATCTCGACTTTCGGAATTATCACAGGTTCAGTGAAGTGGCTGTTGGCTACGGCCATACCAGCAAGGAATGATCCTGCTGCTATGCTCAATCCAAGGTTGTCTGTAACAAACGCTAAAATGAACAGGACGGCTACCGGCAGTGTAAACAGCATGTTTTCATCGCGAAATATGTTTATCCTGTCCAGTATTTTGCCCACAACCGAAGACCCTATTGTTAAAATGAACAGATAGAAACCAAGACTTACCAGCAGTATGAAGAATATGCTGGAAAGGGATATTGCCGTGCTGATATACATATTGAACACGGACAATGCAAGTATGCCGACAACGTCATCTGCTATGCTTATCGCTACAATCAGCTTGCCTATGTTTGTGTTGAACTTACCCGATCTCATTAACAGCAAGAATAGCGAGCCGTTACTTGTTGACAGTATTGCCGTGCCTATTGCTACGCCTATGAGAAAATCATTGAAGAAGACCATTCCTACGAGAAACCCCAAGAAAAAGGAAATCAGCCCGCCTGTTATGGCGAGAAAGCTTGCCTTGTATGTGTAGTGCTTTATATCCTCGAGCTTGACTTCCATACCTGCAATGAATAACAGGAATATTATCCCGAAAGTAAGGAAGCCTGTAAGAAAATCTCCGAGAATAACCCAGCCCAGTATAGGACCGAGTATTATACCTGCTATTACCTCGCCTACAAGCGAAGCGATACCGAATTTCTCTGTTATACTTCCCAGAATCTTGGCGAAAAGGAGCAGTAATCCCATTGTAAGCAGAATTTCCATATGTAACAATAGTAACCAGAATACAAATAAATGTCGCGACTGCGGTTTTAAGTATATTTTTGGTATATCGCACTCATGCGACGCAGACCTGTTCCTACGGAGGACATACCCAATGATGAATTTCTTTTTGGAGTACCTCCTAATGCTGAATTTGGAAGGGCTGAAACTGTCAGGGATAAGAAATATTTTTTCAGACGGCAGGGAGGTCACTTTCTTGTTACATGGGAAGGTACGGATGGTTTGTTCACTGCCTACGTTCAGAGAAAAAAATCCTTTCTGGACGGGAAGTACAGCTGGAGGACAGGATTTCTGTACAGGGGAGAAGACAGCATATACGCATATGACCATTTCAGGGTGGGTTCATACATTTCTTCGCAATTAGGGTTAAACCTTGATTCATTAATAGTTGAGTACAGGAAAAAAATCAAGAAGCAACGTAAATGACATCTTTAAATATGTATATTCACCGATATGTCTATGGACCGACATAGAGAGCCGCCTTCTGAGGTAGAAATATTTGGCGAGCATAAGTTCAGTGAAATAGAACTTGGTCTTTTGCAGATGCAGACGCTCTGGATACTGAGCAGTGATCCTACACATGGGTATGACCTGATGAAGAAACTGAATGATATAAAGAAGACGAAGATCACGCAGGGTACGCTTTATCCGACCTTACAGAGGCTGGAGGACAGGCAGCTTATAAGAAGCCACAGAGAGGGCAGGAAAACTGTATACTGCATAACGCAGAAAGGCAAAAAAGTCATGGACGAGTCATGCCTGGACTTTTCAAGGACGTTCTTCGGTATTTTCAAATCGTTCGTCTGCAACAAATGTACGGGGAATTGATATGCTGGAAATAAGAGATTTGCATGTTGAAACAAACGGCAAAGAGATAATAAAAGGTCTTGATCTTGAGATAAAGAAAGGCGAGATACACGTGCTTATGGGTCCGAATGGATCGGGAAAAAGTACCTTGTCGTATGCATTAATGGGTCATCCGAAATACAAGATTACAAGGGGTGATGTTCTTTTTGAAGGTGAAAGTGTAAAGGACCTGAGTCCTGATAAACGCTCAAAGCTTGGTATATTTCTTTCATTCCAGTATCCCATGGAAGTCCAGGGTGTCCAACTTTCAAATTTTATCAGACTGGCTACAGACAACAAAAACTTCCAGGAGTTCAGGGAAGATCTTAGCAACAATATGTCAATGCTGAAGATGGACAAGTCCTTCGGACAACGATATCTTAATGACGGATTTTCCGGCGGTGAAAAGAAAAGAGGAGAAATTCTCCAGATGGCTATGCTTAAGCCTAAACTGGCCATACTGGATGAGACCGATTCCGGCCTGGATATAGATGCACTGAAGACTGTGGCAGAAGGAATAAACACTGTCAACAAAAACGTGAATTCAGGTATACTCCTGATAACTCACTATCAGAGAATACTCAAGTTTGTGAAACCCGACTACGTTCACATAATCAGTGACGGGAAAATTGTCCAGACCGGTGGTGCAGATCTGGTGGACAAACTGGAAGAAGAAGGCTATGAGTGGGTGAGCAAGAATGGACATAAGAAGTGATTATAAAGAGAAGTTTGGTTTTAACGTAAAGACAGATACTTTTCACGAGAAGAAAGGTTTATCGGAAAAAACAGTCAGGGAGATATCCGAGATAAAACAGGAACCTGAATGGATGACAAAGTACAGAACAGATGCGTTAAAGGTGTTTCTTAAGAAAAAAATGCCAAAGTGGGGAGCCAATCTTGAAAGCATTGATTTCGAGAAAATCATTTACTATCTAAGTGCTACAAAGAAGAAGGCAGCTACATGGGATGATGTACCTGCCGAAATCAAGAATACATTTGAGAAACTGGGAATACCGGAAGCCGAGAGAAAAATACTTGCCGGTGTCGAGGCTCAGTTTGATTCCGAGGTTGTTTACAGCAAGATACGGGAGGATTTAGAAAAACTGGGTGTTATATTCTGTTCCACCGATCAGGCACTGAAGGAACATCCCGAACTGTTCAAAAAATACTTTGGTACTGTTATACCGGCAGGGGACAACAAGTTTTCTGCACTCAACAGTGCTTTCTGGTCTGGCGGATCGTTTGTTTACGTGCCAAAAGGCGTTGAAGTTCCCATACCTCTGCAGGCTTACTTTAGAATAAATTCCAAAGATCTCGGCCAGTTTGAAAGAACACTTATCATAGCCGATGAAGGGAGTCGTGTACACTACATAGAGGGATGTACTGCGCCTATCTATTCATCGGACAGCCTTCATGCAGCTGTTGTTGAGGTGATTGCACTGCCTGGTGCACATGTTCGTTATACAACATTGCAGAACTGGTCAAATAATGTTTACAATCTTGTCACGAAAAGGGCCCACGCACACAAAGATGCTATTGTTGAGTGGCTTGATGCAAACATTGGGAGTAAAATAACTATGAAATATCCAAGTGTTTATCTGCTTGGTGAGAATGCCAAAGCTGACATGATGTCTATAGCCTTTGCAGGTAAAGAGCAGTTACAGGACACAGGATCAAAGGCGGTACACATGGCAAAGAACACGAGCTCTTCCATAGTCAGCAAGTCCATCAGTAAAGACGGCGGCAGGACAATGTACAGAGGTCTTGTCAGAGTGAACAAGGGCTGCAAAGATTCAAAGTCAAACGTCCGGTGTGATGCTTTAATTCTGGATGAAAAATCCGCTTCCGATACCATTCCTTACATGGAGATAAACGAGAAGAAGGTTAACATGGGGCATGAAGCAACCGTGGGCAAGATTGGCGAAGAGCAGCTCTTTTATCTACAGAGCCGTGGCCTAAGCGAGGCGGAAGCTGCTGCATTGATAGTGCGCGGTTTCTTTGACTGTTTCACAAAACAACTTCCACTGGAATATGCCGTAGAGTTTAATCGATTGATAGAAATGGAAATGGAAGGTAGTGTAGGATGATGTTGCCGCTTCTAAGCAAGATAAGAGAGGAATCTATGAACAAATTTCTAGGTATGAATCTGCCGCAAGAAAGAGAAGAGGACTGGAGATATACGACAATAGACAACATTGAATTTACAGCAGGCGACAGCGAGATAATGATGAGTGATGCACCCGAAGGCGTGATATTTACGGATATTCTTACTGCAATGAAAGAACATTCGTCTATGATCGAAAAACATATGAAAGTAAAAATAATGGACAAATTTTCTGCGTTCCACTACGCAAACCTTGTGAACGGCATATTCATCCACATTCCTGACGAAAAGAGTGCTGAACTTTCCTCTGTAATAAACGGTGCTTCACACACAGTCATTGTTCTGGGAAAGAACTCAAAATTAAAATACACGGAGGAATATTCCGGCACAGGATTAACTGACGGTGTTGAGATCTTTGCCGGAGAAGACAGCGAGGTCAACCTTACCTCTGTACATAATTCAAAGAAAACATTTTCATTCAAACATGCTGCGCTTGAACGCTCTGCCAAACTTGACTGGACTGTTGCATCTGTTGGTGAATTCCACAGAACAAGGATGGATATTGATCTCTGCGGTGAAGCCGCATCTTCAGATATCAAGTGTGCATTCAAGGGTAGAAATGAACAGCATAAGGATTTTCTTGTAACAACAAATCATATCGGGCGTGATACTCAAAGCAACGTGCTTGGAAAAGGTATTCTTGATGACAGATCAACATCAGTTTTTCGTGGCATGATAAACATAGCAAAAACAGCACAGAGAACCGATGCGTACCTGTCTTCAAATACTCTGCTATTAAGTGAGGAGGCAAGGGCAAACAGCGTTCCAAGTCTTGTTATTGATACTGATGATGTTAAAGCAAAACATGGTGCAACTACGGGGCAGATAGATGAAGAACAACTCTTTTATCTACAGAGCCGTGGCCTCAGCGAGGCACAGGCCGAGGAATTCATAGTCCAGGGATTCTTTGAACCGATTGTAAACGACAAACTAAGGGGTGTATTGAATGGAAGTACGTGATGATTTTCCCATTCTCAAGAGAAAGGTCAACGGTAAAACGCTTGTTTATCTGGACAATGCTGCTACAACGCAAAAACCCAAACAGGTGATAGACAAAGTATCCGAGTACTACAAGGAGCACAATGCAAACATTCACAGAGGGATTCACAAGCTCAGTGAAGAGGCTACTAACGAGTTTGAAGAAACAAGAAAGAAAATAGCTAAGCTTATTGGCGCTAAAGAAGACGAGGTTGTGTTTACAAGAAGCACAACGGAGTCTCTGAATACTTTAGCTTATTCATCGCTTCGTTCTCTTGGAGAGGGTGACGAGGTTGTACTTAGTGTTATGGAACACCACAGCAATATTGTTCCGTGGCAGATGCTGCAGGAAAAGGGTGTGAAGCTGAACTTCGTGGACATTAATCCTGACGGGACGCTAAAGATGGAACAGTTTGAAGAACTGATAAACAAGAATACAAAAATTGTTTCAATTGTTCATGCATCCAATGTACTTGGTACGATAAATCCTATTGCCGATATATCCAAAATTGCACATGATAATAATGCTATAATGATTGTAGACGGTGCACAAAGCGTGCCAAATATGAAAATAGACGTGAAGAAACTAGGCTGTGACTTTCTTGCATTTTCAGGGCATAAAATGCTTGGGCCAACGGGTGTGGGAATACTCTACGGAAACAACTTTGACAACGTGGAACCGTTTCTGCGTGGCGGAGAAATGATCAGGGAAGTTTCGCTTCGCGAAGCTAAATGGAATGACATGCCCTGGAAGATGGAAGCGGGTACACCAAATATTGCAGGTGTTGCCGGGTTCGGTGAAGCTATTGCTTACCTGGAAAGAACTGGTTTATCAAAGATAAGGAAACATGAAACAGAACTCGTAAAGTATGCAACGAAGAAGCTTGAGGATTTGGTTACAATATACGGCAATGCTGATAAAACAGGCGTGGTATCTTTTTCAATGAATGCCCATCCTCATGACGTTGCGTCACTGGTTGATTCAGAAGGTATAGCAATAAGATCGGGTCATATGTGCGCGCAGCCACTGATGGATCGACTGGAAGTCCCGGCTCTGTCCAGAGCCAGTTTCTATCTTTACAACACAAAAGAAGAGATAGACAAGCTTGTAACAGCTTTGGAAAAAGTCCAGAAGGTGTTTGAATGATTGAATTAAGAGGTCATCATGTAGCGTCTCTTGCTTATTATTTGTGTTATGGTCCGATGACTGGTAATGAATACCTTGATCATGCTAACGAAAAATTTGTTAGGTTACTCAGTGATAGCTCTACGGAAGTTAAAATTGTTGCAGGTCTTGACTTTGTTTGCGAGTCTGGTGGTACTTCATGTCCTAAAAAAACAAATACATGTTCGTATACACACGACGATGATTTTTGTATTGAAGAATATGGACTGACTGTTGGTAAAGTATATACCGTGGGAGAACTGGTAGAGATAGCTAAAGAAAACGGGGATGTGAGGTGCTGATTATGGATATGTACGAAGAGGTAATACTTGAGCATTACAAAAATCCGCAGAACCACGGCAAGATCGATCAGCCATCAGCTGATCGTGAGGAGTATAATCCGCTATGCGGGGACAAAGTTAGAATACAGTTAATAATCAAAGACGATAAAATTGAGGACATCAGGTTCCAGGGCCGTGGCTGTGCTATCAGTACTGCTTCCACTTCGCTGCTTACGCAACATGTGAAAGGCAAAACACTGGCGGAAGTAAAAAAACTCGACAAGGATGACATAGTAAAGCTGCTTGGTGTTGATGTTAACCCTACCAGATTTAAGTGTGTTTTACTCGGGTTAAAGACACTGAAACTGGCGATATACCAGTACCTGATTGATCACAAAAAGCATGTAGAGGAGAAAGAATTCAAAGTGAGTGATGCGTAATGAAACCTGAACAACTTTCGAGTTTGCTGGAATCTTTAACAGGGAAGAAGGATAATAAACCTCAGCTGAAGGCAATTGCACACTGGATGAGAAAGGTAAAGGAATCCAAGGGCGAGTACATCCATACGGAAGGGGAGCTGCCTATGCTCGAAAAACTGGTTCACCTGGGTCTCATAAAAATGAGCAAAGAAAGCCATAACATAGTCAATGTTGAACTTACCGGATCAGGAAAAGAACTTCATGACAGCCTAGCGCTAGCGGGAATCATTTGAGCATTGTGGGAAACCTTTAAAAGCAGAAGCAGACAATAGAGGTTAGTGATGAAGGAGCTAATTTTAGAGGGGAGATGACGTTGACAACTAGAGGAAAAGTATACACCTGTAAGAAATGTCTGAAAGAGATCCTTATTATGCTGGAAGGCAGGCATCCGGGCCCGCCTGCATGCTGTGGCAATACAATGATGGAAATAAGATCTCCGTACAACAGATGATATACCTGATTTTTATGAATATCAAATTATTTGGTCCTATTGTTAAAGGCAGGGGTGAAGCTAGTTCTGTTTTGAATTTTCCAACGCTTAATATGATTCCTGAAAAGAAGCCAGAGCTAAAAAACGGGGTCTATGGTGCAAAGGCAAAACTTAACGGCAAGAAATTTTTTGGAGTTTTGTACATAGGTAAACGGCCCACGTTTGATAACAGTGACATTTCCTGGGAAATTAACCTTTTTGGATATGAGAAAGGAGAAAAAGAAGAGTATATAGAAGTGGAAATACTGTTTTTCATAAGACCCGATATGAAATTCTCATCTGTTGAGGAACTAAAACAGCAACAAAGCAAAGACAAGGAGTTTGCTATGAGCAAATTTGGTCATTCCAATCCCGAATAAAGATTTAAATCTGTTTCTTATAATCCTAACCGATGGGAAATAGAGTTGATGCTGCATTGGAGTCTGGTGCTGAATTGCGGGAAATGGAAGCATATCTTTCCGGAAAGGCACAGTTCTTTAGAGGACTACCCGCGTCTCCTGATTCACCCGTGACTCATGATATCGAAGAAAAAGCAAGGCAATACAGGTCTAGAGCCGCTAGAATCGGAAGTTTGTATCCTTCTAATTTTTCCCGGACAACGGTTAGAGGTATCACAAGAGATGCGACTTATCTTCTTGGCCTGGGTAGGAAAATGTGGAACCTGTTTTTATTAAGACACGGTGAATATGATCCTGTTTCTGAGGGAAAACCGATGACTGGCAAAGGCAGAGACCAGATACGTTCTGCTGCCAGCTACGTGAATCAGGTTTTGGACGGTTCAGATGCCTGCTTGGTTTCTTCACCATCTGACAGAACATTCGAAAGTTCCTGTATACTGGCTCAGGAAATGGGCATAGAAAGGGAAAGAATTTACCCCTCAACGATGCTGATTTATAAAATATACAAAGAATACTTCGGCCCGGAAGGAGTCTCAACATTTATTGATGTTATGAGAAGAAGAAGTGACAACCTTGTGTTAACAACACACAGCCCGGTTCTGGGAACGTTTCCTGCTCATTTTTTATCAGACAGATTCGGCACCACATCAGAAGACATGGAGAGGATAGGCTATGACCATGCCACTGGAAAGCTACA
Source organism: archaeon (assembly GCA_028279825.1). GTDB lineage: Archaea > Aenigmatarchaeota > Aenigmatarchaeia > GW2011-AR5 > GW2011-AR5 > GW2011-AR5. The sequence goes on from JANQNA010000008.1 coordinate 45,137, forward strand.
CATTGGCTTTGGCCAGGGAATTCATATTGACATGAAGACGGGTGATTTCACGCTGTTTCCTCATAGCCAGCGTGCAGAAGAAGGTGTTTCTTCGTAACATTTGTCTCTATACTCACAGTTCCTGCACATCCATATCTTGTCGTGTTTTGCCCTTGACTCAGGATCAGGCAATGCATCCATTTTCAGGAGCTTGTGCAGAGCTTTGAAACGGTTTATCACCATCTCTGCTTCTTCAGGATTGTAATCTACCTTGAATACCTTGCTCTTCAGGTTCTTCTTGTCTATGTATAACAGCACACCGTCGTGTATGTTCATGATATGCATATAGAGCTGCAACTGCATTGCGTTGTAGTCGGCTGGTTTGTTAACGAAATCAACACTGCCAGTTGACTTAACCTCCATGAGAATGTTTTTTCCGCTTGCCTTCACGAGTATAATATTATCTACCCTGCCAGATATGACAAAATCATCGACCTCTTTCTTGAATGGTGCTTCCGCCGATACCAACATGATTTCAGGATTCTTGTCGCTGGACAAGATCTTGACGACAAGGTCGTGCATTATGTTGCCAACTTCGAATATCTTCAGTAAATCAGGCCCGACAGAACTTGGAAATTTGTAGGAATACCATACCTTTCTCATGCATGTGCCTATTTCCGAAGGATAGTATTTGCCTATTGTTTTCGGATAAGATTCCCTGCGCAAATAATTGTCAACCATCTCGTTAAAATCAATCATAACAAATCTATGACTATAATTCATTTAAATCTGAGACAACACAAGTAAAATTATGAAAAAGCCCCAGACAGAGCACTGGCACAGGAATTCTGACACGGGACGTAATCTCCGCGAGGTTATCCTTGGTGGCCAGGATGGGCTCGTAAATGTGCTGGGTATTATACTTGCTGTAGCGACGGCTGCACAGGATGTTAAGATCGTTATAATTGCCGGACTGGCTGCTACATTTGCTGAAAGCATCAGCATGGCAGCTGTTGCTTATACTTCTACAAAGGCTGAACGAGATTTCTATAAGTCAGAAGAAGCCAGGGAAAAGTGGGAGATGAAGCACTGGCCGGACAGAGAAAGAAAAGAGATATACGATATCTACAAGGCCAAGGGATTCAAGGGTAATATTCTAAATCAGATAGTCAATAAAATAACCTCCAACAAGAGACTGTGGCTAAAGGTAATGATGGAGGAGGAACTAAGGCTCTTTGAAGACGAATACAGGAATCCCGGCCGTTCAGCCGTAATAGTTGGTGTTGCTGCCATAATAGGATCATTAGTACCGCTTATACCGTTCCTGTTCTTTGGTATAGAAGGAGCGATTATCGGTTCTGTTGTGCTTTCGCTAATAGTTTTGTTTGTATCAGGCATGATTAAGGGACACCTGACAACAGGCAAGCTCCTGCGGAGCGCGACGGAAATGGCGTTAATTGGTATGGGTGCTGCTCTAATAGGATACGGTATCGGAGCTGTGCTGGGTGTAGCTATATAGGATATGATCAAATGATAAGTTTTCAAGTATTGAATATGGAACAATTTGCTGATAATTGGCTGTATCAGAAATATCTTACCGTACTGAACAAGTTTCTGGAAGAGAATCTGCCTTCTATAGATCATACTCATGTATTCCTTACCGGATCGTTTCTTACAGGAAAACTGAAAGAAACTTCTGACCTTGACTTGGATATAATCAGCCCGAACACAACCAGACAGGAGGTTGTAAAGGTGATGATTGACGGAGTTGAGGTTGAGTATGCTACGTTCTCCTTCAAGATGATTGAAAACTGGCTTGATGGGAACGAATATAAAGAGAAGAAACTTCTTGCAAAGGCTGTTTCTAACTGGAGAATGATCGTGGGAAGGGAGTTTCCTCAGGAACTCGTGGATAAGGCAAAGAAAATCGTAGCTGCTGATTCTTAGTTGCTATTTAAAAAGATTGGTATCATGGTGATTGTATGATATACCAAATGAGAGTTGACCCGCGGCACTCGGTCAGTCCAAAATTAGCACGTAAGGGCGTTCTAAGGGAATTGAATTCTGCTGGAAATCAGTCAAGACCTCTTGCAGACCACGCTACGATATTTCCATATCCCTTGCTTGAGACAACGGAGCCTTTGACAGAAGAACAGATACATGACCTGTTTAACAGACGTTATGTAATTCTAACTAAGCTTGATGAAGCTGCTTAAACGTCCAGAACTACATGGCATGTCCACTTGTTGCCCTTTTTGGCTACGTTAAACAGGTGCCACGTAACTGCTTTTACATCAACCAGCATTTCATGTATGTCTGTATTGATTGTTTCGCCTTCAAGCTGGGCAAACAGCCGATAAGTAGGATCTTTTTCAATATCCACCTTTATTTTTGAGAACAGCATCAGATCACGGTCTTTTAGAAATACTATCTCATGAAGAAAATCATGAAGAAGTTTCTCAAGATTGTCATTTTCCAGCTTTATTGTCCTCTTTTCTTCTGTTTTAAGATCTGCTAATTCTTTAATCATGGTGTTTGTAACAGCCAAGCCAGCTGACTCAAACAGTTCATTAAGCGAAGCACCCTCTGCTTCGAAAGCTACGTCCGCCACCGTTACGCCTTCAATATATCTGTAACTCATGATATCACTTGGCAGTAGCCTTTTTACATACAAAGTAAAGCACTTCTGACCTGTTTGTCGGGCGATCCCTGTCAGGGTCAGATATGGCTAAGACTTTGAAATGCTTTTTCAGCATCCTCAAAATTTTTTCCCTGGGAAAACTTACTTCAAGTATATTTTCTTCATGCAATCTGTACAAGTTGTCTCTTTTGTGCTCAAATATCCTCATTTTTGAGAGAACTTTGTTCTTTCCCAGTTTTTGCATCTCCTCGAATATGAAACTTTTTCCTATCTTCTTTGAGTGCTGTTCAGAAAGACTCCACGGTTTGAAGATGTTCTCCAGCACGTAAACATCGAAAATGAACAAACCGTTTTTGTTTAGATGTTCATCAGCTTTTTTAAAAACTTTTTTCCAATCACTTGCTTTGTGTAAATGGTTTATAGAATCAAATATGCAGAGAACGACATCGAATTTTTTATCCAGAGCGAAGCTCCTCATATCAGCCTGGAAAAAGTTTCCTTTCCTGACTTTCTTTTTTGCGATTTCAACCATTTCCTTTGACTGATCCAGTCCCCATACTTCATATTTTTTTGCCAGGGGTTTTACTATTTCACCTGTGCCACAGGCTAACTCCAGTATGGAATTTGCCTCTGGGTTATGTTTTCTGATCCATTTTCGTATATCAACAATCTTGTCTTTCGGATCATCCATCAGCTTATCGTAGTATTCAGCCATTTTGATATAGTTTTTCACAAATAAGATTTGTGCTCCATCCTTTTTAATTCTTCCTACTAAGTATTTTGGATGATAACAACAATTATTTTTGATCTCGGTGACGTGTACATAAAAGGAGCTTTTGGTGTTGAATACCGAATAGCGGAAATTACTGGTTTGAAACCGGATGCCATACTCAAATCATTGACTAGCACATTTTGGACCCCCAATAACAAACAATTCTTGTATGGCAATATGAAAGAAGATGATTATTTGTCATGGCTGATTGAAGAGTTTGGGTGGAATATTAGCATTGAACAATTGAAATCGGTCATACGTGAAAATTTTCAGGAAATTGAAGGAATGCGAGAAATAATAGAAAAGTTAAAGGAAAGGGGTTACAAACTAGGATTGTTGTCAGATCATTCCAGGGAGTGGATAGACTACATCGAAGACAAATATAAGCATCACAAATTGTTTGATGTTATCCAGTATTCATTTGATGTAGGAACAGTAAAGGCTGAAAGGAAGATGTTTGAGTCGATACTTGAGAAATTGAAAGAAAGGCCGGAAAATTGCTTGTTTATTGATGACTTTGAAAAAAATACCGATGTTGCCAAGTCTCTTGGCTTAAGAACAATAGTTTTCAAGAACCCTGAACAACTTAGGGGAGAATTAAAGAACATGAAAATAGAAGTTTAGATCTTTATCTGTTATTTGGTTTTTTATACTTTTTTCTTATATTGAGATGATGCATTATAGGGGTGAAGTTCTTGCCAGGGCCCTGATGAAGAGAGGGATAGACGAGGCTCCTGCAAGAAAAGCTGGAAGAGTACTGGCATACTATGAGACATCTCACGGAGATGAGAGATTTCCTTTGACCCAAAGGATAAGCTATATTTGGAGGGGCATGATAGCGTATGGGGTAGAGCCCTATTTGGACGAATTAGAATGTTCGACACCAGTATTTGAGGATCCCAAAATGACCGACATATATCGTGCTTTGGATAGTATTGAAATTGGTGTTGCGGTAGGTGTTGAGATGGGGTTGCTAAATGTTTGTGAACATACCAAGTACGCTCTTTCCGCTAAAGGGACAGAGTTTTTTTCTTCTCTTTCAGTATGATATCGTGTCTAGCAACAGCAACCTCCACGACATTTGCAAAGACGTATTTTCTGTCAACTGAACTTCCATCAAGAGGGCTTATGCTGCCATCAATATAAGCTTGAATCAGACTTTCTTCAAGTTGTTTAGCACTACCGTCATATGTAAGGTGTTCAGAAAGTCGCTGATCATGTCTTCCGGGTACTCCTCTTGATCCCCATTCAGCATGGAAAAGTCTTTCTGCCATGCGATTTCTATTTCAGAAAAGCATAAAAAGGATGTGCTAACCTTTCACGTTGCCTATGGGCGTGAACTTCACGACTTTTTTGGATATGCCTGCTCGAGAAACAGATTCAATAACCTGGTCAACGTCTTTGTACGCTCCGCCTGCTTCTTCTGCCAGGCCTGAAAAGCTTCCCGTTTTTATGTAAATGCCACGTTTCTCCAGCTCTTTTTGAAGCTTGTCACCGCGGAACTGGCGCCTGGCTTGTGTACGACTCATTGTGCGGCCGGAACCATGACACGTAGAACCGAATGTTTCTTTGCCCTTTTCCGTGCCAACTAGCAAGTATGAACCTGTTTCCATTGAACCGCCAATGATAACAGGCTGGCCTACATCACGGTACTTTTCCGGAATCTCCGGATGCCCGGGCCCAAATGCCCGCGTTGCACCTTTACGATGCACGAGAACTTCGTGTTCTTTTCCGTCAATATCATACTTCTCGACCTTTGCCGTGTTATGGGTAACGTCATATATGCAACGCATGTCCATATCTTTGGCAGATTTTCCAAATACTTTGGAGAATACTTCACGGATCCTGTGATTAATGACCTGGCGATTTGCAAAAGCCATGTTCATTGCGCCCTTCATGGCCTTGAAATAATCCTGGCCTTCTTTGCTCTGGAACGGTGCACATGCGAGCTCACGATCCAGTATCTTGATTTTGTATTTTTTCTCCATGACTTCTAAAAACAGGTTCAGATACTCGGAAGCTATCTGGTGACCGAAGCCGCGAGACCCGCAGTGGAACATGATGACAACCTGGTTTTCTTTCAGGCCTAATTTTTCTGCAACTTCCTTGTCGAATATATGACCCGGTTTGATTGTTTGTATTTCCAAATAATGATTACCAGAACCAAGAGTTCCTATCTGATTAAAACCACGATCTATTGCTTTCTTGCTGATGGTACTTGAATCTGTAGCCATACAGCCGTTCTCTTCTGTATTTTCCAAATCTTCTTCCCATCCATAGCCTTTTTCAACGGCCCACTTGGCACCTTTTTCTATGACTTCCAGAAATTCCTGTTTGTCTATCCTGACAAAGCCTTTTGTACCTACGCCCGATGGGACGCTCTTGAATAGCTCGTCGACAAGCTGTTTTAATTTTGGACGGACTTCATCTATTGTCAAGTTAGTTGCAACGAGTCTCATGCCACAGTTAATATCAAATCCTATACCACCAGGAGAAATTACACCGTCTTTGGTGTCCATGGCAGCTACCCCGCCTATTGGAAAGCCATAGCCTGAGTGTCCATCGGGCATACAGAATGAATAATTTACTATGCCCGGAAGCGTAGCTACGTTTGCGGCCTGGTCGAAGACGCGCTCATCCATCTTTTTGACTATGCCTTCCAGACCTATAATCTTCACAGGTACTTTCATACTCTCTTTTTTGGGTATTATCCATTCCGTATCGCTTTTTTTCTCTAACATGTAAGTTCACCTATTATGTGCTAGAATCAGCACACATGCTTTTTACCATCGGAAATATTGACTCTTACTTCCGTTCTGGCAAGCATGTATGTAACATGACTACTTGATATATACGCTTAAAAGCTTATTTCATGGCTTTTTTTATCCTGTGTAATGCTGTTATGTTTGTAAGAACTGCCAACAGTGCAATAACGTGTGTCAGGAATAATGGATCAAAATAAGTAAACAGAATACCCAAAAACAGCACAATTACCCTGTCCGGACGACCAAGTCCCCCTGATGTGTTTTGCACTCGCTTCTCGGCAGCCGCTGCTTTAGCATATGTGGTCATCATTGAGCCAAATAGATATAATCCAGCCCAGAAAAATGACGGAAAGTAGAAGGATGGTAAAACAACAAGCATAAGGGCCAGAATTACTATGGCTTCGCTATAACGATCAACAATTGTATCGATATATGCACCCTTATTGGTGGCTTCTTTTCTGTATCTTGCCACGGCACCGTCAATTGCATCAAAGAATGAAGCAATCAGGAACAGAACAGCAGCTATAATGAACTGTCCGGTGATCAGAAAATATGCCGTAGCCAGAGAGAAGAGCAAACCTAAACCTGTATAGGTGTTGGCACTCATAAATCCAAAGGTCTTCCCGATCTTCTGCGAAGATCCTTTCAATTTTTTCCTGCTCTTGTAAAGAGTCATCATTTAGCCTTCTTTTTGTACTTCCTCTGGAAGCCTTTCTTGTAGGACTTGTACCTTTTTTTGTTTCTCTCAAAATTACTCGGATCCGCCATCTGTAGAAATTGGTTGCGCAGGTTTAAAAACCTCTGGATAGAGCTCTCTATACGCCCTATCTGCAAGGTCCATTACTTCATCAAAGTCCTTGCCTCTGTGCCTTAGTCTCAATACTTCACGTATAACACTTTGCTTTGCCTCACGGGAACCACGCCTGCCTGTTATGTAAGCTACACTTTCGTCATCAAAGAAACCAGCGCCTTCCAAGTGTTTTACATCATGTTTTGTTGCCATGCCTATGACGTCGCGCGCTGTCAAAACTTGCCCATTTCGTGAAAATATGCCACCAAAATACTTGTAGTATGCAAAACTATCAAACAATCTGATATCTTCTTCAGACATTCTAGGATTGAGAGCATGAAGGAACTCGTGAATTATTGTATGTTCCACGGACCTGTTGCCGTAATAATCATCAATATGTATACGACTTGTTGGCGGCCAGTAAATAAGACCTGCACATCTTTCCTTATGTTTTTTGCCTTTCGTATCCTCTTTTTCAAGATAAAGAGGTCCGCCATGTTCTACATCGTAAACAGACAGGACATCGACAAAGTCACGTGCCGTCGGGTAATCCGCTATTCCATGCTTCCTGGTTATTTCTGGTGGTACTTTAACTGCACAGCCTGTTAATCCCGGCGTGATGATTAAGCCTGACAATAAAGCGGCTGAAACGGTATTCCTCAAGATCCCTCTTTTCATTGTCTTAGAATGAGGGAAATGTTTAAAAATAGAAAAAATATGTGAAAAGCTTAAGCTTTTCCAAGTGTTTTTTCGCCTGGTTTCCAGTTAATCGGACAGAGTTCACCGGACTGCAATGCTTTCAAAGTTCGCAGGGTCTCTTCAACATTGCGCCCTACGGACAAATCAGACATTACGATATATCTTACAACACCTTCCGGGTCTATAATGAAGGTACCCCTGTAAGCTATGCCCTGGTCTTCTTTTAGAACATTGAACATTCTGCTTATATTGTGTGTTGTATCTGCAATCACAGGAAACTTAACTTCCGGAAGATCTCTTTCGAACCATGCCTTGTGGCTAAAAGCACTATCGGTACTTGCACCAATGACAACAGCATTGCTCTTTTTGAATTCTTCTTCGTGTTTTGCGAAATCTCTTATTTCTGTAGGACACACAAACGTGAAATCCAACGGATAGAAGAACAAGACAGTCCATTTACCTCGCGGCAGGCTTATCTTCTTCATTTCACCGTTCACATATGCTTCCTCCGTAAAATCAGGTACTTTTTCACCTATTTTCATGTTATCAACTCCCTAATAGATGTTCATACTATGATCTTTATTTTCTTAAGTCTTATTTTAACAGTTAAAATTTTGATTTAACTGCTTTGATGTAATTGTGAATTTTATCAATCAAGTTCTTAAATTTGAGAAACAATATATTAATAGAGTTATGTTGTTTGATAAACCACAGGATATAGAAGCCTATAAGATTTGGCTACAAAAATACCACGGGGAAGATGTAGAAAAAATAAGAAAATGGTTTGAGTTGGTTTCGAAAGATATTAAAGACAAATTTGAAAATTCTAGTTTTTGGACAGAATTGTTGGAAAAAAATCGCACATATTCTTATGATTATAAGAAAGATACAGGTTGTGATCTTTTGATTTCAAGTTCAAATCCCACTGTATCAACAAAAGATTTTGACTCCTTACTTGATAAGAGTTTGAGACTTAATATTTTAAATAATAAAAATTGGCCTGAGCCGCCCGACGATGGCTGGTTTCTCCCCAATAACTGGTTTTCAAGAATTGGAGACATTATTAGAACTAGAATCATTGTTAAATATTTAGATGGTGTTGAGTTTCTTATACCCAGAATAGAAACCCTTGCAAGAGAAAACAAGATTGTCTTTGAAAATCCAATTTTTAAATCAGACGAAGCAGGCTACTATGCTGTGCACTTATATGTATGTGACACCTTTGAGGTTTATGGAATAGATTTTGATACTGAAAAAATGAAAATTAAGATAGAAATTCAATTGACAACACAGCTGCAGGAAATTATATTAAAATTATTGCATAAGTATTATGAAGCTAGAAGAAAAAAAACTAAGAATAATGAGGAAATTCCATGGCAATGGAATTATAAAAATAACGAGTTCGCTACGAACTATCTTGGTCATATACTTCATTATATTGAGGGTATGATTGTTGATATTAGGCAGAAACAGGAGAGTGATTCAAATGGAGCAATTTGAAAGATATTTCAACGTCTTAGGTATTGATGCAACAAAAAGAATGCGGATACGTGTGATATTTGATTTTTATAAGAGTATCTCCGAGGATGAGATTATTGATATTTTTATCAATACTAGGATCAACAAAGATTCTGAAACGGTATTTGATAGTTTGTTCTTTTTTACGGAAAAATCTGTTATGGAGGCAAAATCCTTTTTGACAAAAGACCAATTTGATTTGGATTTTTTAAAAGAGCGTGTTGCCTATTGGGAAATAACAAAGGAAAATTATGACTTTGAAAATGCAACAGCAGACTCTCGCTTGAGTATCTTTGCCAAATTGAAAAGGCCTTCTGTTTTGAATTTAACGGCAGAAGGAAACAACTGTGATGAATTAAGAAGGATATTCAAGAAGTTCATTGTCGCTAATCAAAATATTTAATTTATAAATATGTTTGAAATATGGTTTAAATCCTGCTAATAAAGATTGATGTTCAATAATGATATATGGGCGATGATAAGATCAGGGAATTTGCTGAAAAGAAGTTTGGCAAGATAAATGTTATTGTTTCCCTTTATTCTCTGCAGATAGTCTGGGCTGACAGGAAATTCGCTGACATGGTTGATTTCAAGGAAGAAGAGCTACCCGGGAAGAACATCAGGGATATTATTGTTATAGATTATCATGTCTTTTTGCGGACACTCGGAAAATTTCTTGGAAAAACAGCAGATGACACAAAGATTCTCAAGAGAAAGGACGGAAAAAAGATAAAAGCTTCCGGTACGGTTCATCATTTCTCCTTTGAAAAGGAAGAGTATATCTGCGTAAGGCTGAAAAAAGCAGAACATGTATAAGAAGTTTTTGTTCTTTGTACTACTATGATAGAGGGATATACCGTTCCGAAAGTGCAGGATATAGTCAGGATAGACGGGCGTTGGGCTCAAGTTGTGTCACAGGGACTGGTGTTATACCTGGATGATAAGTCACATGCGTATATTGACTGGCATGATTATATGATGCACAAAAATCACAGACGCCGAAGTGTAGGACTTGTTAGAGCATTAGAGCCAAATTGTCTTTCTGCCGTTGAAATAGACAATATTTATTATGCTTTGGGCAGGAAAAAACCGGAAACAAAACTGAGTGTTTCTGTTTTCGGAGAGTTCAAGAAAGACTTAAGCAGAAATTGAATAAATGAACATGATTATGGCAATAACTAAAAAGCATGCACCAAATTTTCTGTAGGGCACGTCTTTTATTGTGCCGCTCCATTTTATGTGAAGTCCTTTGAGCGCCCAGCATTGGAAACGGTAAACTTGTTTTGGAAATATCAACACAATTAATGCTGCCACAAGAAATATAATTCCCCTTATTGCGAATACATAGTCCATAAATATACTGCTTTCATAAGGCTTAAGAGTGTATCTGAGACTGGCTTAGCATGAGAACAGCTAGAGGATTCGAGTTAATGGCTATCAATATAGAAGAACATGTAGGAAACTATATGCCTGGACACTGGCGTGAGACAATTCGTACGGTTACTTCGGTTCCTTTGATTACTGAAGATAAGGCAAGGAGACTAGTTGAGGCGTATCAAAATGGAACTCTTCCTGTAGAGGTAAAAACATTAACGGATAATCCCAATGTGGCTGCTGGATTTTATGATTTCTTTTGGAAAACTAAACTTGAACCATATTTAGCAGAAGTCAAATTACCTTAATGTATCTATTCCTTCTTCAGATCCGCAAAGATCTCGTGTATGTTTCCATCAGGATCTGCGAAGAATGCTGTTCTCTGACCCCACGGCATATCTTCTGGTTCCTTTATTGGTGTTGCACCTTTTGACGTAATTTCTTCATATACCTTGTTCATATCTTCAAGAGGTACAGAAAAAGCCAGTTCGAATGACTGTCCTTTCTTATCTTCTAGGAAGCTTTCGTGATTTGTTGCCTCGTTCAAGACTTTATGTGTAGACATTTCAAAGCGCACGCCATTGTTTTCAAATTCCACGAAGTTCTCTAGCTGCATCTTTATCTTGAAACCCATGACATCTCTATAGAACTGTAGCATTTCATCAAATCTTGATGTTATGATGCTGATAACACTAATGTTCATGATCTTAGTTGGTTCAAGTCTTTAAAAATAGCTATCGCAGTGCTGCTTAAGTAAGTTTTTATCAATCCCGTTACATGGAACTGGAAGAATATCTGAAGGCACTACGGGAATGTCCAGATGACCAGTTAACTGATGAATTAGGTATTCATGACAATTGGCCTATTCTTTTTGATGCGGATTTGGATTCTGTCGTTGGGTATCTGAGTCAACACAGTAATTATAAACATGTGGAGGAAGGGAAAGGCCACCGAGGAGATGTGGTTCATGTATTTTATTTCGTCCCGGGCACAGTTGAACTGGATGTTTTTGGTAGTATTCGGGCTATAGATACAACATACTTCGGTCGTGATGAAGGCAAAAAAGGGATTGAAACTAGGAGGCAAATGAAAGACTATAAAACGACGATCATGTTACATCCATATCAGGAAGTAGTAGTTGAAGGAATTGGCTGGCGGCGAGTGGTGGCGACAGTAGTAGAAGGTATCGGGGAATTGGCAATTAGAGAAAAAATTCCTATATGTATGCCAAGCACAATCGGCTGGAAATATCTAAAGACTAGAGAACGTGAGTATTCAAGAATTGTTTATCATGTTCCTGTTGTGTCTGCTTCATCGTAGAGCAGCTTGAGCTGCTGCCAATCTTGCTATAGGAACTCTGAAAGGACTGCAGCTTACGTAATCTTGACCGATACGGTGACAGAACTCGACACTCTTTGGGTCACCGCCGTGTTCACCACAGATACCGATCTTCAAGTTAGGCCGGACAGCCCGTCCTTTTGCTACGCATATTTTCATCAGTTCACCAACACCAGTCTGGTCTACTGTCTGGAATGGATCATTAGCTAGAATGCCCGTATCCTGGTACATGCCCAAGAATTTTCCGGAATCGTCCCTGGACAGACCCATTGTCATCTGTGTTAAATCATTTGTACCAAAAGAGAAGAATTCAGCAGTCTTTGCAACCTCATCTGCTGTTATTGCCGCTCTTGGAATTTCAATCATTGTTCCTACAAGATATTTTAGTTTAATATTATCATTTTCTTTTATAACTTCTTCTGCAGCTTTTCTTACAACTGTTTCCTGGTGCTCAAATTCTGTAACTGTTGAAATTAGCGGTACCATGATTTCCGGCTCTACCGGAATGCCCTCTTTGGTAACATTAACTGCGGCTTCTATGATTGCGCGCGCCTGCATTTCTGTAATTTCCGGGTAGGAAATACCTAAACGACAACCACGGTGTCCAAGCATCGGATTGAATTCGTGAAGATCTCTAACTCGCGATTTTATCTTGTCGTGATGAACATTAAGGCCTTCGGCCATTTCTTTCTGATCTTTCTCCTCATGTGGAAGAAACTCGTGCAGAGGAGGATCTAACAATCTGATTGTGACAGGAAATCCGTTCATTGCGCGAAATAGACCCTCAAAGTCTGCTCGCTGTAAAGGCAGTAACTTGTCCAAAGCGGCCCTACGGGCCTCTTCGCTCTCAGCCAGTATCATTTCCCTCATCGGGCCAATCTTGCCTTCTCCGAAGAACATGTGTTCCGTCCTGCACAACCCAATACCTTGCGCACCGAATGCTATTGCATTTGTTGCCTGATCAGGCTGATCTGCATTTGTACGGATTTTTAGTTTTCTGTACCTGTCAGCTGCTTTCATGATTTTATCATAATCCTGGAATGCTTCAGACTCTTTAGGATCCATTGTTTTTTCTAAAAGTACCTGAATGATTTCTGACGGCTTTGTTTCAAGTTCTCCGTCCATTATCTCACCGGTTGTTCCGTCCAGAGAAATCCAGTCACCTTCTTTTACTGTTTTTCCTTTTACAGTCATTCTTTTATCAGCGTAGCTGATATCAAGATCTGCGCATCCTGCTACGCATACTTTACCCATCTGTCTTGCTACAAGAGCTGCATGGCTTGTCATACCGCCGCGAGCTGTTAATATTCCTTTGGCTGCTTTCATACCCTTAATGTCCTCAGGTGAAGTTTCTATACGTGTAAGAATGACGCTCTCTCCGCGCTTTGCCCATGATTCGGCTTCTGGAGCTGAGAAAACAACTCTTCCGGTAGCTGCACCAGGACCTGCGTTCAATCCTTTGGCCAGGAGATTTCCTTCTTTGAGTGATTTTTCTTTCTGGTTGTGATCGAAGATAGGCTGTAGCAGATGATTCAGCTGTTCAGGATCTAATCTCAACAGAGCCTGTTTGTCTGTTATTAAATTCTCATCAATCATGTCAGCTGCGATCTTCATTGCCGCGAAAGCTGTACGTTTACCTACACGACACTGCAGCATCCATAGTTTGTCATTCTGTATAGTGAATTCAATATCAAGCATGTCCTTGTAGTGGCTTTCCAGCTTTTTCCTTATCTTTTCAAGCTCCTGATAGATCTGTGGATTCTCTGTCTTCATCTTTTCCATTGGCAGAGGCGTACGAATACCAGCTACAACGTCTTCGCCCTGCGCGTTCATCAGATATTCCCCGTAGAAAATATTTTCACCGGTTGCCGGGTCTCTTGTAAAGGCAACGCCTGTACCTGAATCAGCGCCCATGTTACCATAAGTCATGACTTGTATGTTTACAGCCGTTCCCCAGTCTGCAGGAATATCATACATTTTTCGATAAGCAATAGCTCTCTCATTGTTCCAAGAAGAAAAAACAGCCCCAACGGCTCCCCATAGCTGGTCCAGCGGATCTTCCGGGAACTTCTTGCCGTTCTTTTCCACTTCTTTCTTGTATTCATCAACAAGCTGTTTCAGGTCTGCAGCAGTGAGATCCGTATCAGACTTGGCGCCAAGCTTCTTTTTCTTCTCTTCCAGAAGATGCTCCAGCTCTACTCCCAGAACAACGTCAGCATACATCTGGACAAAACGCCTATAGGAATCGTAGACAAACCTTGGATTTGACGTCTTTTCTGCAAGACCTACGGCCACCTTATCGTTCATACCAAGATTAAGTATTGTATCCATCATGCCCGGCATGCTGGCACGTGCGCCACTTCTTACTGATACAAGTAACGGGTTCTTTGGGTTGCCGAACTGGGCACCCATTTTCTTCTCCAATGCTTCTATATTGCTTGTTATTTCTTCTTCGAGAGAAGGAGGATATGTTTCTTTATTCTGATAGTAATGAGTACACACCTGTGTTGTGATTGTAAAACCGGGAGGAACGGGAAGGCCAATGTTGGTCATTTCTGCCAGATTTGCACCCTTTCCGCCAAGGAGCTCCTTCATGTCCTTGTTGCCTTCTTCAAATAAATAAACGTACTTCATCAACGAAGGTTGCTCAAAAACACATAAAAAGATGTCGACATTCAGCCAGTTTATATAGGTTATTACAGTGCCTAATTCCGTATTTAAATGCAGAAAATAAGGGATTTTCAGGTGATAGAATGGGTTTAGTAGTAACTTCAGCGGTAAAAGATGTCATTAAGAAAGCTGAGATGAACACTGCAGGAGACCTTGCAACAGCACTTGACCAGAAGGTTGAGGCACTATTGCAGGCGGCAGTTGCTCGTGCAAAAAGTAATGACAGAAAGACAGTAAGAGCCGGGGATTTGTAAACCGGCAAACTGATGGACGTTCTTCGAACGTCTTACGGTTCTTTTTTCTTTTTATTCTAAAAATCTTCTTCCATGGCTATTTCGTTAATAAGTTCCTGGCTTATGGTTTTTCCAAGCTTTTCTGAAATATATTGCGGTGCGTCTTCACGCAGCGTCAGAGATGCCAGCCTTAAGGGTCCTCCGTTTTCACCACATCCATAGCAAACAAATCTGTTCCTTTTTGGACGAATGTAAAATGATGGATGTTTTTCTCTATGAAACGGACAAAGTCTTTTGTAGTTTGGTCCATGTTTTTGCTTTACGGGAGGTCCATGACCATCTTTATAATCAGCGAGAACATCAAATGCAACATCGAGAACCAGTATATTCAGTAAATCATCCACTATTGTCATCCAGAGGTATTGTATAAAATCTATAAAAATAGTATAGGGAAAAAGAAAAGAATAATATTCTATCCTCTTGATGCTAGTTTGTGTTTTTTCACAAAGGCCCAGATTTTCTTTGTCATTTCACTTGGTGTTACTGGCTTGCTGCCAAACACTTTTTCCAATGTTTCATCTCTGCCTTTGAAGTTGATCGCATATCCGCCGAAAGGTTTTTTCTTCACCATGTTTTTTCCTCCTAAAGTATCAGCATCAGTGACAGCCATGAATGCCCTAAAAAGGCTCCAAAAAGAGAACCAACAAAAACCACTGTCCCGATTGCTGTTAGATCATCCATTAATTAGTATTTCGCTTAGATCCCTTAAATAGGGCTATCCACGGTTGATCTTGACAGAAGAAGGAGTAATCAACAGCCACTCGTCGCCTATACCAGCTAAATCACCCTGGAATACTGTGCAGGATGTTTTGATCTTGGAAATACTGTGTTTCAGCTCGTCAAGATTGTTTTCCTTAAGCTCTTTTATCCTGGCGATAACAACGTTGCCTGTTCTTACTTTCTTTATGATCCTGTCTGTATCTGACAGACTCTCTAATTTTTCAATAATTATCTTTACCTTTTCGGGCTGGTCGACTTCTATAGGAATTTCTGTGAATTCCTCAACTGTACCAACCTGTTCTTTTTCCTTTTTCTTGAATACTTTTCCAAAAAGTGACATTTTGCATTTCTCCTTGCTTTTCAAGTTATAATTTTATCTTCTTAAAGCTTATATTTCTGAAACAGCGCGTTTATGCGGTTTTTAGCGTAATTTAGACGTAATTGAGAGTATTATAAAAAGTTTGAGCGTCATTATTTCTGTATGGCACTTTCAAATCTCAACGTAAAACGCAGCTTTAACCGCTGCTTAATGTGTGACGGCAGCATGGAAAAGTCTAATCTTGGCAGCATCTGCAATACGTGCAAGGACAAAATGAGAAAGTAATCTAATTCTAAGGATAAGTTATATATAGAATAATCGCCAATTGTTAGAAGAATATACACATTTGGAGGTTGTGCGATGAAGAAATTTCTTCTACCACTAGTTTTCGTATTGCTAGCATCCGTAGGGTTTGCGGCCACAGACACAGTGATGCTGGTATCTGATACCACTTCCGTCGATATGCTGATAGCAAAGGCGGCGAGTGAAAGAGCCGGTGTGCCCCTTCTTGTATTAGAGGACGGTATCCTGGCGGACGCGCTAAAGACAGAACTATCTGATCTTGGTGTAAAAACAGTTGTGCTCGTTGGAGGGCCTGCTGTAATTTCAGAAGCAATAGAAACAGAACTAGCTGAAGACTACGATGTCGTGCGTCTCTGGGGAAACGAGAGAACAGGAACTGCTGTAGAGGTTGCCAAGTACTTCTGGTACGGCGGTACTGACTGTGTTGTCCTTGCTGATGACACAAAAGACAGTGCTGCAGATACGGAAGTACAGACGGAAGCTTCTCTGGAAGCTTCTACGGACGGCTGTCCATTCTTCCCTGTTCCAAAGGGTAAAGTGCCGGCAGAAGTTTTAGACACAGTGAGCCAGCTTGGTGCGACAAAGGCCAAGTTTGTAGGTCTTGCTGCTTCCGGAGAGTTTAAAGCGAAATTCGGCAAACTAACACAGAAAGAGAATGTCGGTGACTTGGACGCTATACGCGCCAATATCCAGGAAAGGATAAAGGAGAAGGCAGGAGAAGATCTCCGACTGCTTGTTGTTGCCGCTCCTAACTGGAGAGACGTTCTTGGCCATGCCGGACATTCGGGCATGCACACGGTTGTCAAGGTTGTGACATCTGCTGAACCGGTACCTCGTCTTGTAGAGTTCGTAAACAACAATAACATAACAAATGTTGCGGTTGTCGGGAACCCTGAACTATCTGCAGAGATCGTTACTGCCTTTGAAACAGCTGGAATAAATGTAACAAAATTGTCCGGAAAACATGCAGAGGTTGCAAGAAAAGCCCTGAAGGAAACAAAGAAGAGATGGGAAGAAAGAGCAAGAGCTCTAAGAGCCATAGAAGTCAGGCTGAGAAAACATATGAAAGCAAACCTGGAAGACTATCTGGAAAGATTGAGGGATAGACTGGATCAGATAGAGGCAGAACTTGCTGATATGGCAGACACGGCTGACGCGGATAAACTGGCAATAGTACAAGAAAAGGTTGATGCCGCTCAGACACAGCTGACTGCAATAGAGAGCTACATCGAAAACGGTAACTATCTGACAGCACGCAAGCGTCTTGCAAGACTCACGCATAGTGTATTGTCGGCAAGATGGATGAACCGTGCTGCTCTTGGGATAGACTCAGCTGAAGATGTAATGGAGGAAGAGAACAGTCTGGAGAACACAAATTCAGATGTTTCCGGTCTTGCCAGCAGGCTGGATTCCTTGAAGGCCAAGTGTAACGCTGATGCACTGGATGATATCATTGCAGAAGCAAGGTCACTACACACTTCCATGCAGACAGCAAAGGAAGAAGGTGACTACGGCAAGGCTTCGAGACTTGCAGTGCAGCTGAGAAACACACTAAGACACGCAAATAATCTGGGAAACATTTGTGAAAAAACTGATAAAATATCCACAAATCTCATATCTGCAGTGAACCAACGTGTACAACGTGTACAGGCTCTCAAAACAAGAATAGGAGCTATGGTGGCTCAGACCCCTGACGCAACGTAAGATTTTTACTTTTTCTTTTCCATTACCTTTTTTGTTGTCTTGAAGTGTTTTTTTGCCACATAATCAAGTATTTTGTCATCGTACTTTTTGAGAAGCGCTTTTGCCGTGTCTTCCACGTGCGTGGCACCTTTGGGAAGTTTGTAGCCTACCTCAAGAGAAAGAGCCTTCAAAGTCCTCAAAAATTCTGCCCTGGCCAATATTGATGCTGCGGCAACAGCCATATCTCTTTCAGCCCGTACTTTTTGTTCGAGCCTGATCTTCTTGCTGTGCTCGAAGAGCATGCTTTTGAGAACCTTCTCGTCGGCGAACTTGTCAACCATTATAAAATCAACCTTTTCCTTCTTTACCAGATTTTCTATTGTCCTTGCATGGCCCCATGCCAACAGTTTGTTCAGGTTCTTGAACTTTTTATGAAGAATGTTGTATTTTTCCGGCGAAATTCTTATCACTTCCCATTTACATTGCTTCTTTATTTTCGTAGCGGTACGCATAACTGTTGAGTCCATCATATTCTTTGAATCCTTGACACCTATTTCCCTTAATTTCTTCTCCTTTTCCTTGTCAACTATGACACCCGCTATTACCAAGAAACCGAAATAGTCTCCTTTTCCCGATTCATCTACGCCGATCCATTTTACCATACTTTTATTTGAGTTTGCATCAATATATTGTTATGAGATTCTTCTTTCGTAAGCCGCATGAAGAGACGGCAAGAAAAAATTATGACAGGATGCACAGGAAGATAGAGGGTTTGGAAGATATAGAAAATCGTGTAGAGCTGCTTCGTATGCTGGAAAAGATAGAACCCAGTCTATTGTCCCTGGAAAACACGCACATGAATGACTACGACAAGAAAAAACTGATGAACACGGTTAATTCTGACCTGAAAAAGGTTGATCTGGTTCTTGGTGGAATAAAGGGCAGAAAGGGCAAATTCAGCATTTAAATATCTTTGTGTCACTATCATATAATGACAACAGTAAAAGGACTAATTAAGGGGTTGTTCTTAGGCGCTGGTATACTGGGAACAGCAGCTGCAGCCGAGGCTCAGCCAAGGAAGGCTGTAAAACGTGGAGAACAGCAAAGAATATTGACGCCGGCACAGGCAAGGCATCCAAGAGCTGGTACAGGTAGAGGTAAACGTGAAACACGCCCACCTGCGAGAGGCCGTTTTACGTATTTTCATTATCATAGAGGTGTTCCTGTAAGGGGTGATGGTTGCTATCCCCCATTTGTTCGCAGGATAGTTCCAGTACCTGCCCGTCCCGGATGGGACAGATTTACTGCTTACGGCGGTGAACCGGAACCTGTTCAGCCGGATCAGCCAAGGAAAGTAGATTTTCCCAGCGACGATCCAGATCCAAGAAGAGTTGATCCAACACCAAGGGCGCCTGAAAAACCAACACAACGTCTTAATTATGAAGACTGTATTGCCAGAAACCAATACACACTGGAAGGAGGCAGAATTCTTGATACTTACTTTTGGGCTATTGGCGAAGATGAACTGGCTACTTATTCAATGGGAACTGGTGGCAACATGCGTCTTGAAGTCCGAAGGGACGGTAAAACCCTTTACAAAATACCAGTGGGTGAGCTTGGAGAATATGCAACAATGGATGCGTTTTTGTCCCTGATTTCTCACCATGCAAATATGAACCATAATAGATATCTTGACGAAGTCATGAATTTTGATCCCCTGCCACACAATGCACAAGGTTGCCCGAGACACTTAATAGAATAAAAACACTTCTGGCTAATTCTAAGTATGAATGTAACAAAAGTTATACAAATCCTGAAGAAGGAATCAAAAACATTTGATAAAACTGCTTTGATGAGCGTAGCTGACGCTCGAAAGAGCGTATTTCAGGTGTTAGTTTCGTGTATAATCTCTCTTAGAACCAGGGATGAGGTTACAGGAGAAGTCTCCAAGGCTCTCTTTGCTAGAGCGCCTACGCCACGGAAGCTCTCAAAGCTTTCTGTAAAGCAGATAGAGAAGCTGATCTATCCGTGCGGATTCTACAAAACGAAAGCGCGTAGGATAAAGGCAATATCCCAGTATGTAGAGAAGCATGGGGTACCCAAAACAATGGAAGGGTTGCTCTCCCTAAAGGGTGTTGGAAGAAAAACGGCCAACATTGTGCTTGTTTATGGCCACGGGCAAAAATACCACATACCCGTAGACACCCACGTTCATAGAATTCCCAATCGTTTAGGCTGGATAAAGACAAAAACGCCTGAACAGACGGAAAAGGCTCTTGAGAAGATCATTCCCAGAAGGTACTGGCAGGACTTCAACAACCTCTTTGTATCGTTTGGACAGAATATCTGCAAGCCTGTTGGTCCTAAATGTGGAACTTGTCCAGTAAACAGATACTGTAAATACGAGAAAAAAACGACTTCTTAAATTTTTCTGCGTTTTTCTATTTATGAGAAAACCAAAAGCAACTTGGGATGATTTTTACGAACGTCTTACCTTTCATAGATATAAGACTGGCCCGAAAATGATTGAAGAATTAGAGGCAGATGGTTTTCGAACAGGCCAAATGTGTGATGCGATGTATTACCATTTGCGTAAATGGGAGAGAGAAGGTCTTGTAGAGTCTAGAGAAAAAGCTCTAACAGAAGAACAATTAGCCAAAAGAGGTGGATACGCCCAAAAAGAATATAAACTGACTCCAGGCTCCCCTCAGTCAAGGAGAAAAGATGCTTCTACAGACATGCTACCAGCCTTGGCTTAAAAGAAAAAAGAAAAAATAGAGGCTAGAAGATTACCAGGACGATTCCCATGACGATAAAGGACAGAAGGGAATAACCGTTGTTTATGGAATACCACTTGGCTGTTTTGCCTTCCCACAGGACACCTGCGGAACTTGTTGTTGCAACAAAACCAAGCCATGCAAGAGCTCCTATAAGAGCACCGGCAGGGGCGGTTGTTGCGCCTGCGTAGCCGACAAACATATTCAAAACGTAGGCCAAAATCAGGGTACTAACAACCATTGCAACGTATCCTGGTCCCATATTCTTCTTTTTCTTCGTTTTTCTCAGTCCCAGTTCTTTCATCCATGAGTCACCGAAGGCCATAGGCGAGTACCAGATCATTCCGATCACGATACTTGCTATTGCCGCGGCAACGACATCTACTACCATATGCCTATTTGGTTTTTGGATAACTTAAACCGTCTTCCATGTAGATATAATATAGCATTATTGGCTACGCCAGGCTTCCATGCCGCCTGACAGCGTGGCTACTTCGTAACCCAGGCCTTTCAGGAACCTTCTGGCCTTTTCTGCACGAATCCCGTGCTCACAAACAGTGACAACCATCTTGTCCTTGGGAACTGCCTTCTCTATATTATCAGCGTCAAAAGAACTTATCGGCAAATTTACGCTATTGTGGATGTGATCTGCCTCGTATTCCCAGGGCTCGCGCACGTCCAGAATAAACACGTCATTCTTTTCAATTCTCTCTTTGAGTCCCTTAACGTTGATTTCCATAAAATTACTCACTTTTAGAATTTATAAGAATCTTATTCTGTTTTTTCCACTCTAAGTATTGGTTTTTTGATGTTCTGGGCAAAACCTTTCAATGCTTCTACCTGTGTGGCATGAGCTGGTTCTCCTTTAATGCGATCTGCATAATCCAGCCTGTGCAACGTCCTGTCAATCCTGCCGATTGGATCGCGAACCATTTCATACACGTGTGGTTCAGGGTGATTCCTGGCGACTGTTACTTCTCCTGTAGTATTGTCCACAGAATAGCCGTTCTTTGCCAGTACATGGCGTAAGCCGAGCAGCTCCAGATCTGTCATAGTTTCGTAGGTCATCCACTCTACTGCTGCAAAAAGTTTCTTAAAGCTTCTGCGAAACTTGAGAAACTATAAATATCGCCCAGCGGCATTGTTTAATATGGCACTCTTCGGCAGGAAGAAGGAAAAGGCGGAATCTTCCCCGGAGCCCAAAAAAGAGGGTTCTGAGCAAAAAGAAATGAAAGAAATAAAGAAGGAAGTAACCGATAAAAAACCACCCGAAAATGAACCGACTGCCCCGCCCAGACCCGTCAAAACTGATTTTTTTGAAGATTCTAAGAATAACGATGAAATTACGAATCTGAATATGAAACTGGTTAAGATTATTAATGAAGTTGAGAATGTCAAGAAAAAAATTGACGAATCGACGTCCAAGACTATCACTGAAGTGAAGAATGTTTACGAGGACGTTGAGAATCTTGCTGACCTTGTAAAACATGTGCCGCAAGATACGTTGAGGGAGCTAAAATCGATAAAACGCAATCTGCCGATGGTTTACAGCGATATTAAGCAGTCTGTAGGGGAGCACGTGACGGCTTCTGTCGTTAGTGTCATAGATAGTAATATACTGAAGACTATAGCGGCTGCCGGAAGCCTGAATAGCAAGGATCTATTGGATAATATAATCAAGAACCACGTTTGCTCTAAAAACACACTTTACATACACCTGGCAAAGCTGGAGCAACAGGGGTTAATTCTTAAGAAAAGACAGGTACACGAAGTCTACTATTCTGTAACAGACAAAATTAAACAGGACCTGGCTAAGGCCAAAGGCCCTGAAAATAAGGTCTCTGGTCAAAGTGGTTCACCCAAAGACTCAAAACAACCCGCTGCACAAGAGAATAAGGCGCCGGAGGCGCCTAAGAAGGAAGAAACTAAAGAAGAATCTAAGAAGCCTGAAGAGAAAACATCAACGGCATCATGATGAACTATTCAAAACTGAAATGGTATCACATGGGACTGATAAAGCTGAGCACAGCCGCTTTTGTTCTTATGATAGCAAAAGCCTGGCCACCACTACTTTCAGCTGACCTGTATGTGTATGCAGCTATCTTTGTCCTGGCGGCCCTGATACCAATTTTCAAAGTGTTCAAGTGACAACATGTTGATTGAGGGTTTGTTTCCAAACGGTTACTGCGGATCATTTAGGAATGGGACTGGCCCAAACAACTTTGGAGAGACTTTTTTTAGAAAACAAATGCTCAGAGAGCTGAAAGGACAGGAACTAGAGAATCCATGCGTGTATTGTATCGAAAGAAGATGCCAGAGAAGACACGGTAATGCTGACAGGGAAATGTACAGAGCTTTAGTAAAAATGGCAAGAGAAGCTACCTAATTAACCTACTAACTTTCTTGAATTCGTCTGTTCCTGCTTTTTCCATCAACTGGAACAACACCATTTCTGAAGAAACAACGAATACACCGGACTGGCGAAGCCTGTCCATAGCTAAAGATTTGTCTTCATGAGAGCGGGAAGAAGTCGCGTCAGCTACCACGTAAACACGGCGGCCGTGTTTCAGGGCTCCCAAAGCTGTTTTGAGAACGCAAATATGACTTTCTATACCGTAGATTACGAGGTGGTATATGCCAAGCTCGTTTATCATTTCAACGAACTTATCTGATTCAAAACAGTCAAACTCTGTTTTTTCTATCTTGTGGGCATTCTCGGGTACGTAAACGGTTTTTATGGTAGAACCCAGGCCTGTTGGATACTGTTCCGTGACTATTAACGGTATTTTCATTGCCTCTGCTGCCTTGTTCAGGGTGTTGGCATTGTCTATTACCTTGTCGAGCTCGTTTATGACAGGGCCAAGCCTGTCCTGTAGGTCAATAAGAACAAAAGCGGTTTTCTCACGGTCGGGCAAACCCAGATCCATAACCTACACTTGGTCATGAATCTATAAAAATTTGAAAACGACAGCCGAAAGCAGCAGGACTGTAAGATAAAAACACCTGAAAACAATTATTAGCATGGTTTTTGGATTCGGGAGGAAAGAATCTATTGCTGACTCGTTTAAGCTGGACCGTGTATTTGACGCAGCACAAAATACCATAAACACCTATCAACTGCTTGTTGTGCCTGTTATCGGAAAAGAAGAATTTGCAAAGAGGGTCATGACAAGATTCATGCTCAAACTGGAAAAAAACAAGGTAAACCTGAGCAAAGAAACACTCGAAGAGGTATATTCAAGGATAGGTACTATGATAGTAGAGAAGGGTATTGACGGGTATTTTTTGATGGATTATTTGACCACGCTTGGTGAACGTGAATCTGACATACTCAAGGCTCTTCGCGATCATATCGACCTTTTCAGGATAATACTTGAGCAGGAAGAGAGATTTTCGCCAGAACACAGGATTATCACAGATAAGGAATTTGAAAAACTTGCCAAAATGCTTGCAGATGTGTTCAAGCACGTTGATACTGCCTTCCCAAGACCGTACTTTGAAGTTGCTCAATTGAGAAAACAAATGGAAAAACGGTTCAAGGAATACGTAAGTTTCATGGATGCCTCCAACAAAGAACCGAAAAAAAATGATGACGACGTCTGGCTTTACTGATTTATAGTTTTTTGATATTAATTTTATATGATCAATTCTTACGGTTTTGACGTCTTCATCGGCAATGCTGCTCATGACAATGGAGAAGTTTATCCTACAAGGTTAGATCTTCATACAGGCGAGGCAACTACTCTTGCACCAATGCCTGAGCATGTATTGCTTGGCTTAATACGTGATGAGGTCCGGGAAGGAAAAAAGGTTCTTTTAGATAGAAGTCCTGGAAGCGAAGACGGTTGTTTTGCATATCCAGCCAGGGAATACGAGCCGTTTGGCCGTTCAGTACTGAAAGAACTTATGAGATCGTACAGAGAGGCGAATACAGTTAATTCTAATGATCCATTCTATTTTCTTGCAGCCGTAGAAGCGACAGAAATCTTCAGGCGCGTGGCTGAAGACAGGCTAGATGAGTTGGAGAGTAATGACGCGGAGACAAAAGTATAAAATGCAGGAATTATGGGCCATGCTTGAAACAGCTTTTCCTAAACCGCCTTACCTGCTTCGCAGATATAATTATGAACAGTTTTTTGTGCACCGCACAGGAGTTTTCGAGGATCTTCCTGATTCCGATGACGTGAGATCAATAGCTTATCGTTATTTCCGGGGGCTTAGATACAATATTTTTACTGATCAAAGTGGTTTATTGCAGGGAGTTGATTCTGGCGATACTGTTATAGGATTTCCAAATGACCATTTTTTGGGCCTGAGCCATGAATATCCTTCGGTTGTGATCAGCACGGGGTGGAGAGGACCGCCGGCTACAGAAAAACAGGCACAAAGATACGTTGATTTCACAATACATTACCTGGATTCTGTAGAAATTCTTACAGAAGCGGCATTTTTTGACTAAAATATCGATTTTCCGGAGTATATTTAACTATATATATAACCTACGTACATAGTAGTAGCTGTAGAAAAATGTAATTTCTCTGTAATTCGTCGGTAGTAACGGTGACATAAGTGGGAAAGCGGAAAAAAACAACGAGCAAATACGCAAAACAGTTTATCGAAACGTGGGAGTGTAGGGGTTGTAATTTTCAATGGAGCTATAGAACTGTCAAATGCCCTCTATGCTATTCAATCGAGACGATAAAAATTGTATAGATATTATTTTTCTTTTCTTTTTCTACAAATTTTGTGCCTCTTGGGAATCTTTAAATAGTATTGACTGTATAGTAGTAACAAGGGTGTGGAAAAATGTCGTTCAGAGAATTTATGGGAAGATATGCGAAACCCACTTTGGGTGCGGCTGTTGGTGCAGTTACTCTTGCTGCTCTTGATCCGTTTATATCACAGATGCTGGACATTCCTTATGATTCGATGACTGTTGCTATAGGTGCTGTTGACGGCGCGTATTCGGGTGCGGTTCTAGCGGCGAACCCTAGATGCGCTCAAAGAGAAGTACCGAGAAGTGAACCCCCAGTCTATTTGCTTTAGATTCTTTTTCTACAAATTCTGGTTTAAAAAGGTTGGTGGAATAACCTGATCATGGCAACATTCGGTGAATTCTTTGATCGTGTCGCAAATACAAGATTTGAGGATGCGCTTAATTTTTTTGAAATGTGGATAGGTTCAGCTACAGAAGACGAATGGACTTCTTATCGGCAACAGGAGCTCACACCTGAACTTGTTCGGCGTTTTGCCGTCGATGTCACAAATTACTTCTCGAGTATATCAAGATATTTGAAGGAAGGTGCATACAGACACCTTACACTAACTTACAGTACATTCATACGTGGAGTTCATGAACATGCCACAGATCTTGGTGTTGTTATTCCTTTGAGAGATGTCAAAGGACCTGCAGGTTATGAGGCTCAGATGAGATGGCTGACTTATGAGAGAGTACCGGAAAACTTTCAAGAATAAGCTATTTTTTGGGTACACATTGATTAGGTGCCCATTTTATTTATAGATTTTCGGAATTCCAAGTTTTTTATAGTTTTGATTATGAATAGAAGCCGATGAAACTTATTGTAGTCGTCGGCGGCGTCATATCAGGCGTCGGAAAGGGTATTGCAACTGCTTCTATCGGAAAGATTCTACAACAGTATGGTTATTCTGTAACGGCTGTCAAGATTGACCCATACATTAACTTTGATGCAGGAACTATGAGACCAACAGAACATGGAGAGGTATGGGTGACAGACGATGGCGGTGAAATAGACCAGGATTTAGGCAATTATGAACGGTTCTTTGGTTATGAGATACCGAAGAAGAACAACATAACGACCGGACAGGTATATAGAGAGTTAATAGACAAGGAAAGAAGCGGCGGGTTTTTAGGACAAACGGTTGAAGTCATTCCCCACGTGCCTAATGAGATAAAAAGAAGAATAAAGGAGTCGGGAAAAGATTATGATTTTGTTATAGTAGAGATAGGCGGCACTTTGGGAGAATATCAGAACTTACCGTATCTTTTCGCTGCAAAGAGCCTGGAATTAGAATTAGGCAAGGAAAATGTTGCCTATGTTCTGGTATCATTTTTGCCAATTCCGCACAATATTGGTGAAATGAAGACAAAACCAACACAACTGGCAATAAAACTTCTCAACGAGGCGGGCATATTTCCTGACTTCGTATTATGCCGTGGAAGAGAAAGACTGGATGAAGTGAGGAGAAATAAGCTTGAACAGAACGCCAACATTGCCACGGGCTGCGTATTTTCTGCTCCTGACGTGAAGAGTGTTTATAGAGTGCCTCTGAATTTTGAGGCTGAAAAGTTTGGTTCAAAATTGTTAGGCAGAATGAATCTTGAGGCTAAAAAACAGCCTGACTGGAATACCTGGAGAAAAATCACGGAAACGATAGAAAATCCTGAAAAGACTCTGAAAATCGGCATGATTGGCAAGTATGTTGACATAGGAAGTTTTGCTTTAACAGACTCATACATCTCTGTTAATGAGTCATTGAAACATGCAGGCGCGCATGTTGGCGTTGGCGTGGAGATAGAATGGGTTGATGCCAAACAGATTGAAAAAGAAGGGACAGATGTGCTGAAAGACTTCAACGGTATAATCGTACCGGGAGGTTTTGGAGGTTCCGGCGTGGAGGGCAAGATAGCTGCGGTAAAATACGCTAGAGAAAATAATCTGCCGTTTCTTGGTCTTTGTTATGGTCTGCAAATGGCCGTCATAGAATATGCCCGCAACGTCTGCAATCTTGGAAATGCTCATACAACAGAGGTTGAACCAAAAACACCTCACCCTGTTATAGACATTCTGCCTACGCAAAAGGCCCTGATGGAGAAGAGTGAATATGGCGGGACAATGAGACTTGGTGCTTATGCGGCCGTACTGAAAGAAAGTACAAAGGTGTTTGATCTTTACAAGAAAACAGGAAGACTGGAGAAAGACGGCAACAAAGTAATCCAGATAAATGAAGAGTTTAGATTAGGAAAGAACACGGGAACGCTTGTACTTGAGAGGCACAGGCATCGTTATGAGGTGAATCCTCTCTATGTTGAGCAATTAGAGAAGGCCGGCCTTGTTTTTGGCGGGTTTCATACCAGACATGACGGAACAAACCTTATGGAGTTCTGTGAACTGCCAAATCATTTGTTTTTTGTAGCTACACAGGCACACCCGGAGTTCAAAAGCCAGCCGGAAGACCCGTCTCCGCTATTTCTTGGATTTGTGGAAGCCGCAAACAGCTTTAAATAGTTGTTCTCTTGAATGAAGAATCAGAAACCAAAGAGGTGAAACCTAATGAAGTTCAAATATGAAGATGAGGACTTAGACGGTGACGACGAATTCGACGGTGATGACGACGATTTCGGAGACGAAGATGACGATGACGTCGAATAAATGAAATTTTTTCTTTTTTGTTTCATTCCTTCTAAATATTTTCTACAAAAATTATCTATTGCACAATTCATCTATGACTTCAGCATCAAGATTATGCCCAAAAACTTCCATGGCTTTCTTTTCAGGCCATCCGTGCCATTTTGACATATCAATGGAATCTATGTTTATAGACAGACCGTCTTCTCCCTTTAACACGTGGTATGCCAGTGCCACGCATACCAAGTAACTAACACCTGCTATGTCAATTTTCTCTATGCCATCACTTAACAATCGTTCTTTTAGAAGCATTTCTTGTTCTCCATAACCAGGGACAGGTGATATATACGTCATTCCTGGAAAATGACTTCTGATTGCAGGATGTATTAACATAGAATCAGGTGTTGTACTGTTTAAACCTAGAAAATAAACCCGTCTACCCTGTTCAGTGTATCTTCCTATCTCTTTACCAATTCTTTCAAATAGGGGTACCTGATCTGTAAAGTAATTAGTCTCTTCACTTAAACTATCCAAATCTTCATACCAAGGTCTTACGTACCAAGCTTCTGTATGAACAACAGCTAGAGCATCACTTTCTGAAGGTCCTACTGGTCTCCTTACCCTAGCTATGAATTCTTTCTTACGTTGACTCACTGATTTCACCATTTAATTACTACTTATTAGTGATTATATGTATAAAAAGTTTTTTTGTTTCATATTTAGTTCTTAATTTTTATCTGACTTGAAAATTGCTTAAATACTTTTGTGGTATATCTCTTGCATGGCAAGAAGAGCAAATCCTCGTTATAATTTTGTCCTACCTGTTGATAGCTCCGGAATACCGGGGTTTGAAAAGTGGGTAAAACTCAATCCCAAGGAAGCTCATGATATTTACGTTTTTGGTGCCTATTTAGACGAAGCCGGTAAATGTGTCGTGGGCATGCCGGAAAGAACTAAAGTACGCGCTGTTGGTGACGGAACTGTAAGATCTTCTTACGGCGGCGATGACACTCCTGGTAAACTGGAAACACACCGCGGGTTTGTAATTATTGATCACAAACAGCCAGGGGCGCGTTTTTCTGCTTATTACGATATGATACCTTCCGTAGGCGATGGAGAAGAAGTTAAAAGGGGTACTGTTATTGGACATATGTTTAAGGGACAAGGAAAGGGAGATTTTGCTTATCTCAGATTCCAGTTAGGACGTGGAACTGACAGACATGACACGTTTATAAGAGGTCCCGTTGACCCTGAGGGCGTCTTCGGGGAGATTACAGACTTATTTGCAGAGCCGCCAATGAGTGCTACTGCTACAATTCGTTAACTGCTTCTAGAAGTAAGCTATTTATACAAGAGGAAACAAGATAAATCCTCGTGGACAAGACAAAAACAAGATGCCAAAGGTGCAACTTCACCAAAGAGAGCAATTACGATCACGAGATATGCCCTATATGCGGATCGTTTCTACTTTTGTTACCTACGTGGATCAACGGCGACTGCTGCATATAGCATATAAATGGGTTACCTTTATATACTACCGTGTAGTAACACTATATAGTGGTACTGATGGCGCGATACAGAACAACACCGTTGAAACCTGGTGGTCTTGTTAAGTCAGGCAGCCCTGCTGCTACCAATTTTCTTGGACAGATCTACAAGCATCTTAGTGATCATCCGGAGATTGTGGAAGTAGATATGGATGCCGTAGGAGTAGTTGAACCGGAATTGGGTGCAACCGATAAGAGACGGCAGGCTCTGGCAATACGTTATGCTATCAAGCATGCAGAAGATCCAAATGTATATGACCGTGAAATGGAAAGATTAAAAGGAAGAACTGATGAACAGGTATTGGGTGAATACCTTTCAAATTTTAGACCTAGAAAAAAGAAAACATCGAAAGATGATCCACAAGGTAGTTTGTTCTAGCGTTTTAAATAATTTCTTGCTATCTTAGCATCATGACAGATTTTCAGTACAGACGTCTTCCTGCTTCGCCAAAGAAGATAATTGACATAAATCCCGAGAAAGACGTTAGAATAAGGCTTCTAGGAAAGATTATAGACAAATCAGACGGGACTATAGTTCTGGACGACGGATCTACAACAACAACTATTGTTACGGATGCTACGTGTGAGGTAAATGACATGGTGCGTATATTTGCCAGAGTGCTGCCGTTAGAGGACGGATTTGAGCTTCGCGGGGAAATCGTACAGAATGTGAATAAGCTTGACATGGAGCTGTATAAAAAGATTTACGGAGAAAGGTAGAAAATGTTTGAGGCAAAAACCGAGAATATAACACTTTTGAGAGACAGCATAGCCACGGTGGCCGAACTTATAGATGAGACGGAACTGCACATAAAGGAGTACGGACTGCAGTTAATAGCTGCTGATCGTGCTGTTGTTGTCGTTGTTGATTTTTATCTTTCCAGAGAGCTATTCAAAGAGTACAAATATACGGATGACGCAAGGATTGGCATAAACCTGCAAAATTTACTGCAGATCCTGAAGAGAGCAAGCGATGAAGACATACTAACACTGAAGCTTTCAACAAACAAGCTTGACATAACAATAAAGGGCAAGTCAACAAGGAAATTTGTGCTGCCGTTAATAGATATATCCAAAGAGGAAACACCACCTTTGAATAAACTGGAATTCTCTTCACATATCTCACTGGATTCTGACATTCTGAGCAGCGGCATTGAAGATGCTGAGTTAATAACAGATTCTGTTGTATTCACGATAACCAAGGATCACTTGACAATGAAAGGCGAGAGTGACTCTTCCTTTACGCAACTGGACCTTGCACAGGGTGAAGGCGGGTTTAGGATATCTGACATGGGAGAGCCTGTAAGATCAAGATATTCACTGGACTATCTGAAGAAAATAATAAAGGCGAAGAAGTTCTCACCGGAAGCTAAACTTTCATTGGCTAATGATTATCCACTGAAACTTCAGTTTGAATCCCCAGGAAAAATACAATTAGGGTTTATTCTTGCCCCTCGAGTTGAGGAGTAGTTTCAAACGATTCTATGACATTTCTGAAGTGTCCTATTGCTCTTTCTGTAATAAAACTATGCCTTTTAGGAAGACGCCTGATTGCTTCTTCGGAAAGCATGTAGCCATCTGCATTTTTTACGGCCAGACCTTCCCTAACCATTCTGTCCATTTCGTATTTTGGATTCGGGTCAGCTAGAGCTGTCCAAACACCAAAAACCTGTGATAAATGAACAATTTCAACGGCAGCGTCTTCAAACTGACGCTTTTGCAATCTTTTGCCGTATGGTGTTGGTCCTTCCGGCGGCACAATCTCTTGTGGGTTGTAACGCATGGTCAAAGAATATCTAAAATCTTTTTAAAAGAAAGATGCGGGTAAATAAAGATAATTGAATTCATTTTTTACTTGGAGTGAGAAAAATGTTTATAAACTCAGATGGGAAACTAGTAAAGAGGTGCAACAAAAATGGCAAGAGCTAGAAAGAGTTCAGGTAGTAAATGCAGTTGCAACCCAGGTATCTTGGTCATCGCATGGATTTTGATGGCTTTGGGTCTTTGGGCACTTATTGGTGGAATTGCAACGCAATGGATGAGTTCTGCACCTACAGCTGTTAACGTAACGGTGCTTGGTTGGTATTTCGCAGGTATCCTATTGATATCTCTGGGAAAAATTGCCAAGTGGAAGAGCTGTGGTAACTGCGGAGCACACAAAATGTAATAGATTATTTTTTCTTTTTTCCGTAATTTTCTTTATTTAAGATTTGGAAACATATTCTTCTCAATGAAGTATATACCAGTAATGTTCTTGTTCATGATCGGGACAGTGTTTGCTGTTTCTTGTGATGTTTATACAATGGAATCGACTTGTGAAGATTCTGACTGTTTCTGGTGTGAAAAGTGTTCATTTAATCAGCTGAACACTTTTGGCGAAGCAAAGTGTGTTGAAACGTCTGTAGACTGCCTTTATGAATGTTCCACTGTTTGTGGTTCTAATTGCGGCTCCGCCGCTGATTGTGAAGTAAATCTGACGGAAACTGATTGTTTCTATGACGGCACTTGCTCTGGTTGTGAATGTGCTTACAAACAGGAAAAGTGTCCCAAACCCGGTGCATACGAGGGCAGAACATGCTACTATGGTGAGAGAAACTGTAATGAAAACGGCTGTACGATAAAATCCTGTATCATGCTGCCAAGTGAAACCTGCTCTCCGGCAGACGGATGTGTTTATTGCGGTCAGGATTACTGTGGTAATAGCGGTGAATTCAACCGTGATTATGAATGCAGAAATGACGATGTCTGGGCGGAACAGGTCAAATACTATTGCAACGCAACAGCCTGTTCGTACGAGGAAAGAGCCATTCTTGTAGAAAAATGTGATGATGGGTGCAACCTTGGTGCATGTAAGAGTGGTTTGTGCAATTTACAGGGTACAGAGTTTAACTGCAACGAGCTTGACGGATTCTATGGCAATAAATTCTGCATGGGTGATGATGTTTATTCAAGCCATCGTGACTACAAGTGTGTGGAAGGCAAGTGTGAGTTTACTTCTTCAGATGTAAAGAGAGAGTCCTGCGAAAAGTGTGAGAGCGGCTTGTGTGTAACAGAAGAGCCAACAAATGATACTACAACAATAACGCCTACAATTCCTACCGAGCCTGTAATAACCGGCCCGTACAGCACTTTCAACAAGGGCGGGACTGTTTATAACGGATTCCTGTTTGGTCAGGGTAAAGTTATAGTTGATACAGAAAAAGGTGTAAACGGCGTCATTAACTTTTCTATAACCCGCACAAACCGTCTGGGTACTTTGCAATTAAGAACGGGTGATACACTTCTTGAATTCAGGGAAACAGGTTCGCACCTGATCCCGTTAACAAATATTGGTTCTACTCTTGAATTTTCTGTCACATCATCAGGCTGGTTCTTCTTTGCACCGTCCACATACAGCATCGGAAACATCATTTTGAACTATGGATAAGTTTAAAAAATCCAAAGTTCTATCTCTAGGAGATGAAGAACAGATCTTATTACGGTGTAATTGGTAACGGTGAAACCTGTGCGTTTGTTTCTCCCCAGGGGAACATTGAATGGCTCTGCCTGCCTAAGTTTGACGGCCAGATTGTTTTCTCTAAAGCTGTCAATAACCAGGGCGGTTCGCTGGATATACAGATAAACGACAACGGACGACAATTGTCATGCAAGGAAGCAAAACAGGAATATATAGAGAAAACGGCCATACTCAAGACTACGTTAAAGTACAGCAACCTTCTGGCAGAACTGACGGACTTTATGCCATGGCCTGAGCCTGAGGCGTTTGAATCAGAGAAAAGAATGATATTCAGGCTTGTTAATCTGAAAAACAAATCAAAAAAGACAATGACATTGTCGCTGAAGATAAGAAGCAGCACTGACTTCTGGACGTACAGGGATATTGAAGAGAACAACATTGTTCCCGGACACGGCTATGCTTTTGCTACGACATTCCTGGGCAATCTAAATTCCATAAAATTGAAACCAGGTGAATCAAAGCAGGTTGCAATTGTTTTTGTTTACGGAAAGAACGCAGCAGAAGTGAAAAAGGTTCTTACAAAGAAGAAACTTTTGGATCCAGATATGCAGTTCAAGAAATGTATTAACTTCTGGTACACGTGGTGGGACAAGGGCTACACCTTGAAATCTGACAACAAGGCTTACAGAAAAGCGTACATATCTTCGTTGATAATAATGAAACTCATGAACTACGAGAAAACGGGTTCTATAATGGCCGCTGCCACGACTTCTTTACCTGCTTCACCCGTTGGAACTCACTCTTGGGATTACAGGTTCACATGGATAAGAGACGCTTACTATGCATGCAGGGCGTTTTTGGCCACGGGTCATTTCGAGGAAGTGAAAAAACAGCTGGCATTCTTTTACAAGCTTCAGGAAAGAAACGGTCACTGGGATTCGCCATTTTATACGATAGACGGGAAAGAACCGGGAGATGAGATAGAAATTGATCTGGGCGGGGAAATCTTAAGATTAAGTAACGGTGCAAAAAATCAATTACAGTTAGACAGTGAGGGGAGTGTTGTATATGCTACTTATCTTTACTATCTTTATTCAAAGGATTTGAAATTTTTGGAAAAACACTGGAAACAAATAAGAGCAGCGGCTGAATGGACTTCCAAGAACTTCAACAAAGAGGAAAACGGCATATGGGAATTTCGTAACAGAACCGTTCACTGGGTATACGGGAAAGTTATGTGTTATCTTTGCATGGAAGCTGCAATGAAGATAAGCGACATACTAAAGGAAAAAACTCCAAAACATTGGGGTAAAGTAAGATCAAAAATAAAATCTGATGTCGTGAAGCATGGCTGGTCAAACCATAGAAAAGCATTTTTACAGTCATATGATGAGGACAGTGCCGCTGACGTGTCAGTGATGGCTCTGGAAGATTATGGCTTAGTCAAACCAATGGACAAAAAAATGAAGCAGACTATAAAGCTAATAGAAGACAAGCTGAATATGAACGGCGGATTTAAAAGGAATGAAGATGCACAGCTGCCGTTTTATTTTACATCTCTCTGGATTGCGTCGCACTATCTGAGAGCGGGGAATAAAAAACGTGCAACAGAAATCATAAAGACCTGTCTGGAGAGTTCTACGAGTTTGTATTTAATGGCTGAACATTTTGATGCAAGGAATAAAATGCAATATGGTAATTTCCCGCAGACCTTCAATACGTCAATGCTTATAGAAAGATTAATAGAAATAGAAAACAAAGGTTTTGAGATAGAGAAACTGCTTGGCGTGTTTAATAAAGGATTCCAGTGGGCCACGAGATACGATACGGAAGAACTAATAAAACATTCTGAAAAAGCTTTGGAGTACGGTGAGTAGTTTACTTCTTTGATATGCGCATTCTGTTCTTGGATAAGACACCCATTATTGTTTTTGCCGTATCTCTCGGATGTGTTATTGCCGTCTTTGTTGTGCCAGTAAAGTCGCTCCGTATGTTTTGTTTTATGTATTTGATTCTGAAAAAGTTTAGCTCCTCACGGGCCTCCAGAAATACATTCTTGAATTCCTCCCTGCTGATAGATTCATCCAAAAGCAGCGGATTATCCATGTTCTGATGTGTTAAAATGTCCCAGTTCATACCTTCGTCCGACACCTTTCCCCTTTGCTTTGCAACTTCCCACATGTCCGTACCAGGGAACGGCGTCATTACAAAACACCAGATACCGTCTGCGCCGTTTTCTTTGGCGAATTTTATGAAGTCTATTGTTTCCCTCATTTCCGCTATAGTTTCCGTGGGAGTACCAAATATAAGACTTCCGTAAACAGCAAACCCGTATTTTTTACAGGTTACAATAGCCTGTCTGTTTTTCTCAACGGTTGTCGTATTCTTTTTCAGATAGGCCAGAACTCTTTCACTTCCGCTTTCAAAGCCAAAACCAATTGTTTTTGTGTTCAGTGATTTTAATGTCTGGCAAACGTCATCATTTATGGAATCACTCCTGGCCTGACATGCTATTGTCATATCGTCCAGCACGCCCCTTTCCTTCAAGATATCGCGAATATCCTTCAGCCTTTTTACGTTAGCAGGGAACAGATCATCCCAGACACTGTAGTGTTTTACCTTATATTTCTCCCTAAGAAGCATGATTTCTTCTACCACTCTTTCAGGACTATGGAATCTCACAGTCTTCCAGAAATGAGCCGTTGAACAGAATATACACTTGAAAGGACAACCACGGCTTGTGAGTATTGTTCCTTCTCTTGTGTGCTTTCCTGCACCGGAAACCATTTTCTTCTTGAAATATCCCTTGTGCATGTAATCTCTGTCAGGAACAGGAATATCATCAATAGGATCTATCTGAGGTCGCAATTCTGTCTGTACTAATTTGTCATCCTTCCAGAAAACCAAGCCCTTGATATCTTTCAGTTTTTCCTTGTCAAATTTGCCTTCCCTGCGGAAAGACTCCATTAGTTCGAGAAACGTCTGCTCACCTTCACCGGAAACAGCTACGTCAAAACATTTTGGCATAGAGACTGGACAGGTGGAAATATGCACACCGCCCAGAATAACCGGTATGTTTAGCTCCTCCTTTATTCTCTGTGCCATATTTGAGACATCGCCGATAAAAATAGTCATGGCTGAAAGACCAACAACATCAGGCTTGTATCTTTTCAGCTCGGTCATCGGATCTTCAAAATTAGCATCAATTATTTTTACGTCGTTGAAGCCACCCTTTTCACGGATATATGTAGCCAGATAAGCTAAAGTAATCGGAGAAACAAGATCCCTATCCTTAACAATAGTCACTAATGCTATCTTCATTAAACCGCTCCCCTAAGATTGTTTAGAATTAGCATATTTATAGTTATAATACGATTTTTTGGCCACTTTGTTTGCATTCGAACCCCAACATGTATTAATATTTTCTTAGACAAGACAACAGTATGAATTTTAATATTAAGGATTTTATGACTACTGACTTCTCATATTGGATAGGGCTTGTTCAAAGTGATGGTGGATTGTGTAGATGGGAAAAAGATAAGAAAATTCGCTATAGATTAGACTTCAATAACACAAGTTTGTTGTTAGCAAAAAAATTTCAGCTAGGTACAAGATACTTCAATGCAAATGTCAAGATATATAAGTTCAGATCAAAGAGAAATCAATATAGTTGTCAGTTTGTTGTTAACTCTGTTATTGATATCTTGAAAACAATGAATATTGTCTACAAAAGGAAGGATTTTATACCACCATATTGGATAATAGAAAATCCTAAGTTTTTTGGATCTTACTTGGCTGGTTTGATAGATGGTGATGGTACTGTTAGCATAAAACGAAAAAAATACCCACAATGTAGAATTAGGATATTGTCTCCTGTTAGACAAAATAAATTATCAAATCTTATTGGTAATTTCATGAAATGTAGTGCTTTTGTTTATGAGCATAATGCGGGCCATACAACTTGCCCCTGCTTAGAATTCTATGTGACACCTAAGAATTCTGCATTTATTAAGACTTTTGTTTTACCATATTTGAATTTAAACTACAAAAAAACAATGATTAAGAGGTATATGAAAACAAGGGGACTATAGTCTAACCAGGCATGACGTCGCGCTCCAGCAAGGCTTTTCTTTCAAAAAGAAAATCCTTGAGGCAAAAGAAACTATTACAGTTGGAGCCTTGAGACGAGCGAAGCTCGTCTGTGAGAAGAAACGCGATGGTGGGGGTTCGAATCCCTCTGGTCCCATTTATTTCCATATACCTTCAAAGAACTCTTTGTAATACTCATAATTCATTTTCGACTTTATCATGAATACAGTTGGTTTATCTTTCCAAATAACTGTCATGACGTGGTCTTTGAAAATGAATGTACCAATTGGTAGTTTTTGATCAGTAAATTTAACTTTCATGTCCTTGTATATATGATTTTTCTTGACTATACTCTTCAATGATATGTGTGACAGTAACCTAACTTTGATCCCCTTTTCTAGCCTCTTTTTATGATAATTCTTGAAAAAATTGATGACTCTCTTTTCTCCCAGCATTCCACCAAGCATGAATCCTTGATATTCCTCGCCTCTTTTCAGCGTACCTAGAATCAGATTGAATGCTGATTTTACACCATCGTATGATTCATATACAGTTGCTTCTTGCTGTTCTCTAGTTAGCTTTCTTCGCTGTTCTATCTGTGGAATTAACTTCTCTTTTAGCTCTTTTTTCTGACTAATTATCTCTTTTTCTTTTTCATTTAGAATATCAACCAAGTTACTTGGATGTGAAGCACGGAAATGTTTTACGTTGTTCTTTACAACAAAACTGACGAGTCCCTTTTCTACTAGTTTGTCCAGGATTGAATATATCTTTGAATCTGTAATCCTCGCTCTTTCTATGATAGGCCCTACTGTACTACTCTCCAGTTCGAGTAGCGCAAAGTATACCTTTATCTCCGACTTATTCAGTATCTGTTCCAGTACGTCCATGATAATACATGTCTAGGACGTAATATAAAGCTACTTATTACCCCCTCTTCAGTAGGGGGTTAAATTTATCATGCCTCAGTAGTAATGTTTGACAGGAGTGTGGTAAAATGACAGAACAAATGAGCGGAGAGGATCTTGCTATAGCAAGTAAATTAGAAAAAGATATGCTTCGACAAATTTCAGATGGTCGTCCTGTAGCATATGCCGAAATGGAAATGATGGATCAACTATATAGAAAGACGGATGGTCGTCACGGACAGGATTATAAGAAGCAAGTGGAATCTTTCCTTATAGGAGGACTAGGTGAATAAGAATGGATAAAATAGTGAAGAAATGCGCCAAAAAGACAGGGAAATAATAAGGGTTGAAACACAAAAATATGTGAGGGGTCTTTCAGATCCGGGAAGTTGCTTCGTCAGGACTGAAGAGGAATTCCTGCACAGGATTTATGTACAAACTGAGGGGAGACACGGCACAAAAATGGATGGATATTCAGTGGATGAAGTTGTAACGCGACTATTTGGTCAGGTAAGGACCAAAGCAAAAGATGTCGGAAGACCTTATGTAGATGATCAGTTAGATGGATTATTCGATTTACTTGGCATTCAGGAAGTTCAAACAACTTATGTTGGTTTTAGTCGTGCCTCAGATATGTGTATTCAATTCCTTTATTCTGAAGGGTCTGGAGAAGCTGTATTAACTTTGAAGGATGAAACCGTCGAACAGGAACCTGGATATACTCTTATCCATTTAGATGTGGATAGTGATAACCCAGTAAGGTTAAACGGATTTTATAGTACCCACGCAGAAC
This sequence comes from archaeon, assembly GCA_028279825.1. Lineage (GTDB taxonomy): Archaea > Aenigmatarchaeota > Aenigmatarchaeia > GW2011-AR5 > GW2011-AR5 > GW2011-AR5. The sequence goes on from JANQNA010000008.1 coordinate 83,960, forward strand.
ATTTACAAGGTAGTGGACAGTTCGATGGAAAAATAGGTAGACTCGGGGGACTTGGAAAAAATGAAGAGCAAGAACAATTTGTTGTTAAGGGAATACTAGGAGATTTTTTAATGGCAAGAAGCTATGAGGATGTAAATTAGACATGAGATTCCCTCTGACCCCATTTTTTCTTTAAATTTGTTTTTGCTAACTGATGTGAATGCCTGAAGTCACATTGTTTTGCGGGCCTGGTGAAGTATATCGCGGGTTGCCCGAGAGTGAAGTAGTCCAGAGATACATGTTAATGGCTGAACGTGAATTTGACAGGCTTATTCGTTTTGATGATCAATACGCGAGAGAACATGTAGATACGCCGGATTTTCAGGAAACTCTTGGACTAAAAGGCGGGAAACCGCTTGTTTTTACGGTATTTGCTGAACAGCCCGTTGTTTATGTCGGCGGAGAACCTGTCAGGATCACGTCTTCAAGTAATCTGTTCACTCCCAGATACAAGAAAGGCGTATGGCTTCCTGATCTGGAAGTTATACAGGTTGCAAGTGAAAATGCAAGGGATGTGGACGTCATGCTTTTAGAATTAGAAAATTTGTACGCCGGTAAAAACAACTGGAAAACGTTCAGGTGGCGGTCCAGATTGAAAAGAAAAAAAGTTCCGGGTTCAGGCAGAATTGAGGCATTAGAAGTGATTGATTCTGAAGAAACACGTCGCATTGCCAAAGATGTCGTTGATTATGATCCAGAAAAGCTGTGTTTCTAACTATTTAGAAATTGACAGGTAGGCATTGTCTGCATATACTTCGTCTACGTTACAGTCACAGCAGTCACCTGCATCTACCTGGAACGTGACTGATTTTGTGGCCACTGGCGTTAACCATGTTTCTTTGACTTCGACCCAGCCAGTACCTTTAGAACCGGCCCAATTGCCTATCTTTTCGTCTATTATCTGATCCTGGGAATCATAGGCAGTCAGATGCAATCTTGCATCATTAGCTAAACACGTTTCTCCGGGCAGCTGCGCGCAGGAATTACAGCTGTTGCCGGAAACTTTCAGGAATGCTGACGCTTCTGCCACATATGCACCGGAAAACGTGAATTTCCTGTTCTGAAGCATCATCGTGTTCGGATAAACACCGCTTGAGAACTTGGTACACATATTTGGAGAGTAACAGGTGGCGCCATAATTGTCTATGTTGGCCCCGCCAACTTCAACCCAGCCCTCCTGGAGCTGAACGGCAATCTGGGTGAATATTGACATCAGCTCCTCACTTGTAGGAGAAAAGTAATAATTACCTCCGGTAAGATTTGCTATAAGCATTAACTGCGGCTCGTCCACGTCATCACCAAGGCCAATTGCGTATATGGTTACATTCTGGGCTGCTGCTTCAGCTGCACGGCCTTCAGGGTCTGAATTCCTTGTTTCTCTCCCGTCTGTAAGCAAAACCTGGATTTTCTTGTCCAGACCATAAACAGCAAGTTCGTTTGTTGCCGTATATATGCCGTCTCCGATTGCCGTCCAGCCACGCGCTGAGAGATCGTCTATCTCGTCTTTTACAGCTTGTTTATCTATAGTTAACTGCTGGTCTAATCTTGCGCTGGTTGAGAAGCTAACAAGTCCTACTTCATCCAGATCATCAGTTATGTCAACAAAAGACGTTGCAGCATCCTTTGCATCCTCCATTTTGTTGTCGTTTCTCATGCTGCCTGACCGATCAAGAACAAGGAAGATACTTATTGGTTCGTGCAATGTCTCCCCAAATAGCGGTTCTGTGATGATATTGGACTTCTTCACGTTTATTTTGCTCACGGCCTTGGATCCCGGGATAGAAAGACGAAAATCATATGTCCCTGCGGCCAAAAATCCTCCCGACAGATTCAATTCGCTTACCTTGTTCTTTTCCAGGTCCACAGGATTTATCTCTATGTATTTGCCGTCAACGTACAACACCAGAGTATCATTAGGTATCATATTGCCAAGATTCCTGACAAACACCTTTTCGCTGTTTGCATTGTCAATTGTGACGGATGTCGACTGCCCCACAAAGGCTTCGGCTTCCTCTTCAACAATCTCCGTAGAAGTGTCCCCTATACCCTGAAAAGCAACGTAAGCAAGCAACATACTCACTGCTACTATAAGTAACAACATGACTGTAGCAATAGTTGCTGATATTCCCTTCACAATAATTATTTGTCAACGGGTCATATTAAAGTTCTGCTAAACGTATTTTTCGATCTACAGAAAAACAGTCCAAAAACTGTAACTACTGTAAAGTGAGGGCAAACAGAAAGGTATTTAAGGTTATGCTCTGATCGGAATGTTTAAATAGTGGACCGAATGTAAGGAAATTTGGGTGTGACAAAATGAAATCCACAAACGCAGGAGAATGGGCATACCTTGTATCAGTAGTCATTGCAGTTCTTGCCGGTATCGGCGCTGCTGCTGGCTTCGGAGCATCCAGCTGGGTAGCTGTTTTGCTTGTGATACTCGGTGCAATTGTCGGTCTCTTGAATATATCTGAGAAAGAAACAACTTCTTTCTTGGTAGCTACAGTAGCTTTGATTGTAGCAAGTCTAGGCGCTACAGTTGCCGGTGACGCAGGAGCATTCTTGCCATTGAATGTTATCCCAGGTCTTGGTACACTGATTAACGCTATAGTTGCTAACATCGCAATATTCGCAGCTCCAGCTGCAATAATTGTGGCAGTCAAGGCTATTATGAACCTAGCAAGCAGAAAATAAACGTAAAGGTTCGACCGACTACTTTTGTTCGATTTTTTTCTTTTCCTCTTCATTTTTATTCTTGTAGAAAACGCGTAGCTATCGTTGTGTAAATGACTGTTGCCAGGATGACAACGAATACGATATCTGAAAAGATTTGAGCGTTTGGTATTCCATAGGCTACAGGCAGCTGGGCCAATACTGCTGATGCCAGTCCTCTGGGAGCCATTGTCTTGATCATGTCTTTTTCCGGCTTTGTAATTCTCAGTTTATAGGTACTCACGTTTACGGCCAATAAGCGAACCAGGATGATAATAATGGATATTGCCAATCCGTATATAATATACGTAGGATTGATGCTTACAATGATACCCAGGTAAACGAAGAAGAAGGATCTGATAAAGAAGGATACTTCTCCCTGGAAAGTGCGTAAAACTTTAGTAAATCCAAACCGCATATGCTTCATTTTGAGCATAATTGAGAAGGCCTTTCCGTTGCCCAGTACCAGGCCAAAGGCCAAAGCGGCTATGGCGCCTGAGCCAGATACAGATTCTACTGACACGTACAGAAGGAACAGAACTGATAATGTCAACATGTAGTCAAACGGCTTGCCCTTTATTTTCTCTAAAACGAATAACCAGGCTACACCGGCTACAAATCCCGTGACTGCTCCCACGGAAAAGGCTGATATGATCCCCTGAAGAGGGTTTACAGCCGTGTTCTGTGAAATTATGTTCAATAATACGATTGAGACAACAATGACAATAGGATCCGTGAAAATAGACTCTAAGATAACGATCATTTTAGGGTTTTCTCTTACCTTTAATCGACGGGCTATGGAAATTACCACAGCCGAGGAGGTACCTCCTACGATCGTACCCATCAGCAGGCTGTACAGAATGGAAAAGTCCATGAAAAAGAACGCAAATCCCGCTACCAGCAACAGAGTAAGCAAAAACCCTACAATGGACATTAGAATACTTCGCGGAAAACTACGGAGCATCTTGTAGAAGTCCATGTTCACGCCAGCGTCGAAAAGAATTATTATCAGTGCTAATGCAGCCAGGAACGGTGTTATGGCTAAAAACAGTGAACGATCGACCAGGTTGAATACCGGACCTACTAAAATCCCGAAAATCATGAGCCAGAATACGTCTGGTATTCTTGTCTTGTCGAAGAACAGATAACCGATATATCCAACAATTATCGTTATACCGAAAAGTACCAGAAGGCTCAAACTGTCAACAGCCATAGAATTAATATCTCTATACCGTATAAATAGACTATACACAAAATTAGTTAACTTTTTAAGGAACCATAATAAAGTCTCAAAAGGTGATTGAATGAACCTGTTCATTCAGTCGGTTTTGCCACCGTAGCTCAACTGGCAGAGCATTGGTTTTGTAAACCAAAGGTTGGGGGTTCAACTCCTCCCGGTGGCTCTTTTAATTCTTTTCGGTCATAGTGATCCCATGAGTGACTATACAGATACGATTGCCAGAAACTGGTTTGAACAAATGAACGGCGGTCATCCTGAGCTAAAGGAAAAGGGATACCGGTTCTGGACGAATACAGATGCTGATTCCAGCGACGAAGCAGCATTGCAAGATGTGGCAAGCAGATACGCAAAACATGGTGAAGTTTTGATTAGATTCCCTGCAAGATACCCTGGGCCTGACGGGTCTACCAGAGAAAATGAAAGAATGGTAGGAGTATTTGTAAGACCTAGGGAATAGGTGTGAGCCAATGAGATATAAAACTCAACGGTTTGAAATTGATAATACCTTTTTGGAAAACGAATACGCCACAAAAAAAAGTCCCACTGATGGTTTCAACGATGGACCCCATACATTATTTGTAGGTTCTGATCCTTCTGATTCTATACAAACTCCTGTTGTTTTTTATCAAAAAGTCATAAAAGTTGGTTTCCGTGATACTAACTATGAAATTCGTGGTACCGTTAAAGTACTTGGCGTACATCTTGGTCATAGATTTAATCCTGACACCGGCTGGGATGAAATAGAGGCAGGCAGGATATTTGATCATGCCACTAGAAGAGAAGTTGTCACAAAACTAAGAGAAATGGGATACAAAGGCGGTATAGAGTTCTTGTAGCGGTTTTCTTCTTTTAAATAAAGGCCCGGTGGAATTAAACATATGGCAGAGAAACTTTCTGAACTGGTTCCAAGTGTCATTGCTCTTGCAATGGGGGTAGTTGGAATCGTGTTGGCAGTAATTGGTCAACCTGCTGATGCTATTGTCCCGCTTTTGGCTATAGGCCTTTTGGTACTTGGTTTTGCTGGTTTGAATAAAAGCTAATTGGTTTTTTACTGTTTCTGACCAAGTAGATACATGGAAAGAGAGGAAATGGTCAAGCAGGTTAAAGAACTGGAAGAATACATCAGCTGTTTTTATGCTGAATCTCCAGAAGATGAGGAAGTATTGAAACGTCTGAAAGACAAGATCCATGTCATGAAATGGGCTATTCATGGACGATACTAGTCACTACTAGCTAGTTATAAATATACTATACCTTTATATACTCCAGAAATCTTAGTATATTCATGGGAAATGAGAAACCAACATCATATCTTAAAGTGAAAGAAGACCACCCAGACGCACATTTACTCAAAGGTCCGTTCAATGCTGAATTCAATGCTGAACTAACCGGTCCTAGATATTGCCAACATTTGGCTAGACCTGATTCAGAACGTCTTGGTAAACCAAGGACAAGGCACGGTCGCGGTGATATTGTTGTGGAAGGCCTTTCTAGATATGGAGCTGAAATGGTTTTTGGTGCAGTTGGGTCTGCTGATACAGAACTTGAAGTTATGAATGCAGTATATGAACTAGATTTTCTATCTCCGCGTAAAATACCATCAGATACAGCAAGGGCAAATGCGATAGCAGCGGCAAGACGTCAAAGTGCTTAATTTTGCGACTTCAACATTAGTTTTTTAAGGACAGTGTAGGTTAGATTCTTATGGATAAAGAGAAAGTCATAGAGGCGTTGAAGCAGGTAAATGATCCCGAAATAGACCTGAACGTATGGTTTTTGGGTCTCATATATGATATAGATATAGACGGCAATAACGTAAAGATAAAGATGACATTTACGACCCCCTACTGTCCATATGGACCCGCTCTTGTGGCGGACGTAGAGAAAAAGGTAAAGGAGGCAGGGGCTGAGAAAGTGGAAGTAGAGGTTGTTCTTGAGCCTAAATGGGAGCCTAATGAAGAAGTAAAGATGGCTTTGGGTGTTTAGATGATCATACCTGCTCTGTTATCGCTGGCTCTGACGACGCCTACAGAAGTTTATTGTGAAAAGGGAGAAAAGGAATACCTTGCAATGATCGTTGACGATTCAAAGGTAGGTTATGTCGCCAGACTTAAATGTGTGGCTGATGGCGACGTTGTCATAAACACGAGGGACGTGCCGGACAAAAGATATAAGCTTGACATGGATCTTGGTGAATTATTTGAGGAGGGTGAAGAATGCTCTGCCGGACATCTTCACAGAGACCCGCCGGAAGGACATCCTGCAGGTACTGTTTATTGGAGAGAGGGTAGATACAAAAAAGACGTCAATTCCGGGATGGAACTGATCAAGGATTCCTTTGAAGCATGCAGGGAAGCAGAAAATCCCGGAACTTAGCTTTTTATGCTTAATAATAAAGTGGTAAAGATGGATTGTTTGTTTTGTAAAATCGTGAAGGGTGAAATGCCTGCTAAGAAAGTATACGAGGACGATTCAGTTATAGCATTTCTGGATATTAATCCGGCAAACCCTGGACATACGCTGGTTGTACCTAAAAAACACACAGAAACCATAGCTGATATTGAAGATTCTGATTTAGAAAAAGTAATTGTGGTTGTCAAGAATATTGCAAAAAAACTCAAGGACGAGCTTGACACAGCGGGACTGAATATTGTACAGAATAACGGAAAACTGGCCGGTCAATTAGTGAGTCATATTCATTTTCACGTAATTCCGCGCTTTGCCGGAGACCAGGTAATCATAACCTACCAGAGAGCGCAGGTTGATGAAAATAAAATGGAAGAGATCAGAAAGAAACTAACAGAAGAGGCTGCACCTGCTCCAAAGGATCTTGACCTCGATTTCTAGATCATCAGAAACATGAAATACAGGACCATCAGAAAGTCCACAATTGTTATGGCTGTTATTGCTGTGCGGATGGCTCCCTCGGATCCCCAGAGAAAAGTGAATCTGGATACGTTTGCGTAAAGAGCAAACAGTATCAGAGGAAGAAACAGCAATATACCTATCACGTAGAATTCAAAGTAGCCAAAACCAAACGTGAAAGCCGGGACGAAGAAGTATGAAAATCCGGCCAGAAGTATGATTATGTACAGCACGGCTGTCACAAGAAAATAATCCGGGTATTTCTCCCTGTTCATAAAAGAATTATGTTGCAGGTCATATTTATACTACGATGACTAAAACGTATTCATGGAGAGGAGATACATCCTGCTTGCAATAGCAATAGTGGTTATAATACTCTTTTTGATTGGCGGGTCATATTCAGACAACTGCGCGAGCATTGGTGGATGCAGATCCTGCTGGAGTTCGAACGCTGTTGTGGTTGAATCTGATTTATGTACGGAAACAGGAAGATGTTTGGCTGAGCCTTCGGCACAGCAGACAAATGCCATATCAGATGTTATACTTTGCGCGTGTGAAGACGCGAAAATCGTGAGCTACGCTGATGCTTCGCTTAACCGGCAAATCCAGGACTTTGTCGCTTTCTACACCCCTTACAACATAACAGCCGGGGAAATATGCGAGCAGCCTGGTTTATTTCTGGCAAAAACAGCCTACGAGTAATTATAAACACAAACCACTATATGGTGATGATATTCTGTAGATTGTGCTATACAGATGAATACCATAATACAACTATCCGAAAATAGCGGTATTCATCAAGTATAAATGGTTTGCCACCATATAATTATAATTGTAGACTTTCCATTTCCAGGTGGTTGAAATGGAAGACAAAAAGTTTTCTGAATTGATAAGAGCCGTGAAGGCCCTCAAGGCTATGAATCCGACTGAACTTGATATCAGCCAGATTGTGAAATCTTTTACACAGGATGATAACCTGTCAGTAGACCAGAGACTGATGCTGGAAAGTGAATTAAAGAAAAAGGTCAAGTCATCCACGGAAGTTTCTAAAACGTATTACGATGCAACAGATTACTTCTGAAGTGTAATGTACATGTAACGTTCAAAATTTTTATAAACTTTTCATATATACAACACACTATGGGACACATGAATTCTGACAGTGATTTTGCAGCAAGTGGAAAGGTACTTTCAGTATCTCGTGGGAGATATGGAGAGCCACCTATCGGTGAATCAGATATGATTACACTGGTTATTGAAACTGGAGAAGGCAATTACACGGCTGATTTTCCAGTCCGTACACGAACTGATCTTGAATTATTGCCATATCAATCAGCCCTGGTTGGGACTGAAGTTGGATACTCCAAAAGATTTGAAGGACCGGACCTGCTTGAACAATGGGAACTCAAAATTTTATCAGGTCCTTTAGAGGGAAACTCTTTCAGAGGTACAAGAGCTTGAACCATAATCTACTTCTAACCTACCTTATCCTACGGAAAAATGAAAGAAAAAACAAAAACTTAACATGTAGGTAAAAAATTTCTGAAAATTTTTTAACCACGTGTATGGCAACGTATCAGAATGCTTATATAGTGGTTAAAAACCTAAAACAGTTACCAAAAAAATACTTTCAAAAAATATGGAGGAATTCAAATGACCGACATGAACGACGACGTGGCTAACTTTCACGTAGAACAGGCAAGAATTGTAGTCGTCGGTGCTGGAGGAGGCGGAGGTAACACCATTGACCGACTTACACAAGTAGGTATCACTGGTGCTACAACCATTGCTGCTAACACTGATGCAAAACACTTGGCAGTCACAAAGGCTGACAAGAGAATTCTACTAGGAAGGGAGCTTACGCGAGGAATGGGTGCAGGTGGATTTCCAGAAGTTGGAAAAAAATCTGCCGAAGAATCCAAGAACGACATACGAGAATCACTCCAGGGTTGCGATCTGCTTTTCCTTACGTGCGGACTTGGCGGAGGTACAGGTACAGGAGCAGCTCCTGTCATTGCATACCTTGCCAAAGAAATGGGTGCAATTGTAATAGCTGCAGTTACACTACCTTTCAAGATTGAGGGTGCGAGACTCAACAAAGCAGAGGAGGGTCTTGCGAAATTACGAGAGGTTTGCGACACAGTAATTGTGATTGAAAACCAGAAGCTCGTAGAACTAGCAGGAAATCGGCCGCTTAAGGAAGCGTTCGGTATAGCTGACGGCCTGATATCAACAATGATAAAGGGCATTACAGAGACAATTTCACAACCGTCTCTTGTAAACCTTGACTATGCTGACGTAAGAACCATAATGAGAGCGGGCGGCGTAGCAACTATCGGTGTTGGTGAAAGTGACTCACAAAACAGGGCTAGAGAAGCAGTAACAAAGGCTTTATCCCATCCATTACTAGACGTTGACTACTCTGGTGCATCCGGAGCGCTTATACAGATAATAGGCGGCGAGGATATGAAGCTGGAGGAAATCAGCACAATAGGCGAGACTATATCTCAACATATGGATCCAGAAGCTCTGGTAATGTGGGGAGCTCGAATATTACCTGAATACTCCGGGAAGATCCAGGTAATAAGCATCATCACAGGTGTGAAATCGCCATACATCCTTGGAAAAACAGCAGCAAGAGCTGCAGCAAAGAACAAGGTGGCCAATGAACTCGGAATCGAGGTCATTGTCTAAACAGTCCTATGATGCATCAAAGATGCATCAACGGATTAACAATTAATAAGGTCCGTTCAGCGAAATCGGGACGGACTTTATTATCATAGTTACCAGGAAACGCTTGGTGCCTAGAGCCTGAGTGTAACCTGCTAATATGGCTCCGGGCTTTGGTTTTGGGGCCATCATAGTTATAAGCTAGCGAAATCCCTGACGGGGTCTAGGAGAGCATTTGTCAGACTCTTCGGACGGGCTATAACCAAGCAAGCGGTGATGTAAGGACGTTGAGGCACGACAAACAGAACAAGAGGCGCAAAATTATCGTTTCGGCGATTATTTTTTTGCTCGTTTTGTTTGCCAATAGTACCATAACTCCAATGATACATTGTTTGCTGCTTGACGGATTGGATAGCAGATACTAATCCTGTTTTATATAGGAAACGGGAGGATCGTACACGCTAGAGGCGTTACCGGCATATCTGCTACACCAACTTCCACATCAGAAATCATCAGCAGTCCCGCCAGTTCAGCGGGATTGTTTATAATCAAGTGATCAATATGCGATTGGTAAAGGTAAAGAGAAACCAGCAGGAAAAGACGATAGGCAATTTACGATTAGTTTTCAGTGTGCTCAACGTCTGCGAGGCTACCAAGGAAAACGAATGTACTACGCTTGATTTCTACCAGATATTCAATGTAACGGAAGTCTGGGATCTGGAAGCTGTAGAAGTCGAAGAATAAAAGGCTGATTATTCATAATATTTCTATGATCAAGACGAAAGACTTTGTTCTAAGATCTATAACACTTTCAAAGAAAGATATTCAGGGATACTTAGAGTGTCATTTAGACAAGGACGCTCAAAGGAATTTTACCAATGCACCACGCACCCTCACGGAAGCTAAATCAGAAATCAAAAAGAATATGATTCTCCCTCACTATCTGGCCGTAGAAATAGACGGCCGATTTGCTGGTTTTGTCCACTTAGAGCTGAATAAGAACCCTAAATACAAGCATTCTGCTGTGATCGGTTTTGGTTTACATAAGGATTTCAGGGGTAGAGGATTAGGAACTAAAGTCGTTAAGACCGCCACTAATTATGGTTTTCGAAAGCTCAAGCTTGTTAGAATTTCTGGTTTGTGTCGGCCGTTCAACAAAGCGTCCATAAGAGTTCTAGAAAAATCTGGTTACAAATTAGAAGGCGTTCTCAAAAAGAGCAAATTCATAAACGGAAAATACCTCGATGACATGATATGGGCTAAAGTACGATAAATACTAAGGTTTTTATCGGTTTTGTATAGTGTATACGCATGGCGTTGCTTGAGAATGGCAAGAAGAAAGACAAGAGATGCCACGTCTGCGGAAAGATCATTCATGATCTAGACGAAGAGCTGTGCCATAGAAAACGTCCGGAAATATACCCAAACAAGCTGGGAAAGGTCCTTTCAGGCGTCATGCTTTTGGTCATTGCTTTCATGGTTTTGAGCTATTTCTGGCCTGTTGTGTAATCTATATTTACTAGCTAGACTAATAACATTTTATGTGTCTAGAAGATACAAACAGGGCTCTGAAAAACGTGAGAAATGTTTTCATGGCGTTCAACTGCAATATTGACAATATTGTTAAAGTCAGAAACCAGGACTTTCCTGAGGATATAGAAAAGGGTATACTTTATTCTATGAGGTATGGTGCTTCTGAAAGTGTTATGAGCAAAGAAACAGAGGATTCGCTAAAGCGAATCCGTCCGGATGAGCAACGAATGGGCGGGCAGATAGGGATAATGGCCAACTTTCTGGCGATGCTGGGGCTGCGCCCCATAGTTTACACACCGCTGCACTCCACACAGCAGAATAAACTTTTTTCCAAAGGAATCAGGCTTATAGGCCCAAAAAACATGAAAGACAAAAAGATAAACTGGATCTTCGAGTTTGAAAAGGGTCAAATCTTTCATCGTGTAAAGGCTCGCACAACAAACAGGTTTATAGCTGCTTCGCGCCCGGACAAATTCAGGATGAAGCCAATAAAGCTTCCCGATAAATATGACTGTGCAATTCTTTCAGGGTTTCATGGGATTAAACCCCGCTACAGGGACGGCAGAACTCACAGTGACCAGTTCAAGATAGCTGCCAGAATGATAGAGAAGATAAAAAGGAAGAAGAAACCTATACATCTGGAGATTGCGTATACGAAAAACAAGAAGATAATGAACGGGATACTGAGGTTGGCTAAGTCTGTAGACAGTATTGGTTTAGACGTTCCGGAGCTTGTCAACATACTGAACTCAACAGGCGACAAAGGACTGGCCAGGGCAATACACACAACACGTGACGTAAGATACGTTTACGATGGTCTGAAGAAGATGCAAAAGAGAATCAAAACAAAAAAGATACACATACATGCATATGGATATTACATAGCTCTGGCAAAGGAAGACTATCACATAAAGCCTACAGAGATTAGGAAATCTATGCGTTTCGCGTCCATAGTTGCAGCTGCCAAAGCCGGTCATGGACTAAAATCCAAAAACGGTATTAAGAAGGGTTTGAACTATCCGGTTTCCGGCATAGGAGAGAAAAGCGGCAGAATTCTGAGGGAACATCTTCGCAGGAGGGGTATTGAAATGGAAGACGGGATCGCCAGAGATAAAGATTATGTTATATTTGTACCGATACCCCTGGTGAAACGCGTGAAAGGTACTGTGGGTCTGGGAGACATTATTTCTTCCAGCATATTTACTGCGGAAGTGGGCTATTCATTGGAATAAATTAATTTTGAGAAACAGGCTCTCTTCTTAACCAAGCTTTAGAATTACCAACTGCACTGAAAACAATAAAAGGATACATTAGCGTTGCTGCGGTTGCCTCTTTATAGTTTCCTTCTTTCCAAAGACCGATGATCATTCCGCCAACTTCATTGAGAGAAGCACCTATCTCAGTTTGATATGTCATATCACTTAAATGTCTATCAAATACTTTGTATCGTCCACTTTTATTTGGTCTGAACATAGGATTAACAGTATTGAAAACATATTTAAAGCATGGCGGAAGTGGGCTATTCATTGGAATAGCTATATATACGAACCTGGAAAATTAGTTATTATGCTTGTTAAAGGTGCAAGCGTACTCAAGGCTGCTAAAAAAGGCAAGTATGCTGTGGGCGCATTCAATATAAACGATCTGGAGATGCTGAAAGCTGTTACTGTGGCGTGTGTTGAAGAAAAAGCTCCAGTCATAATACAAACTACTGAGAAAGCTATCAAATATGCCGGCATTGACTATCTTGTCGGCATGACACGTGTGGCTGCTACGGAAGATATTCCAATGGCTCTGCATTTTGATCACGGAAAGGATCTAAATCTCATGAAACAATGCATAAAGAAGGGTTACACTTCTGTCATGTTTGACGGATCTAAGCTTCCATTCAAAAAGAATATTGCTCAAACGAAGAAAGTTGTTGCCATGGCCAAAGGCAAAGCTTCAGTGGAGGCGGAACTTGGTGTGATATTTGGCAAGGAAGATTCTGTCAGCGCTTCGAAAGGACTTTATACAGATCCAAAGATGGCCAAAGAATTCGTGAAGAAGACAAAAATAGACAGTCTGGCTGTGGCTATTGGAACCAAACACGGGCTTAGTAAAAAAGAAATTGCACTTGGAAAGAAGAAAGGTCACCTAAAGCTTAGATTTGATATTCTGAAAGAAATACATGAAGACGTTAACGTGCCGCTGGTTCTGCATGGTGGATCTGATGTTCCTCATTCAGATATCAAAAAATGTATTAAGCTCGGTATCTGTAAGGTGAATATAGACACAGATCTGCGGGTTGCTTTCACTGATTTTGTGAAGAAATTTTCTAAGGAACATCCTGATGTTTATGATCCAAGAGAGTTTCTGGGTCCCACGGTTCATGCAATGAAGAATGTTGTCAAAATAAAGGTGAGGGAATTTGGCGCGACTCAGAAAGCGTAGTGCTGTTGTGAATTTCAAGACTTACAAGAAAGGTACTGGAAGGAGTGCACTTCGTCTTGCAAAAAAACTTTCTAAGGTTTCTAAAAACAACGTGATACTTGCCGTACAAATTGCTGATTTGTATAGATTGCATAAAATGAAAGTACCTGTTTTTACACAGCATATTGACCCGATAAAATACGGTGCATTCACCGGGCATGACCTTGGCGAGGCACTGAGGGATAACGGCGCTGACGGTGTCCTGATAAATCATTCAGAGGACAGAATGCTGCCTAGAGACATAAAAGAAACGATAAAAATTGCGCATAGATTAAAGCTGAAAACAATTGTTTGTATTGACAAACCAAAACTTGCCAAGCGCGTGGCAAGAATGAAACCTGATATAATTGCTATTGAGCCGCCTGAGCTTATAGGAACGGGTATATCTGTGTCAAAGACAAAACCGGAAGTTGTTACAAAAACTGTGAAAGCAGTAAAATCCGTGAACAAAAAAATAGATGTGCTGTGCGGTGCAGGAATATCTACGAAGGAAGACGTGAAAAAAGCAATAAGACTCGGATGCAAAGGTGTATTAGTGTCTTCAGCCATAGTTAATCATAGAGAACCTGAAAGACTGCTTAAATCATTTTTGAGGGCGATGAAATGAATGTAAGAGAAATGCTGGAGAATATTCCTGGCGGTATAGAAGAAACGATAAAGAAAAAAGCACCGAAGATATCCGGCAGAATAGACAATATAGTTGTATGCGGAATGGGTGCATCAGGCATAAGCGGTGACGTACTTAGAGACTACCTGAAATACGAATCGAAGATACCTGTCATAGTTTCCAGAGCTACCAAACTTCCTAAATTCGTTGGGAAAAATACACTGGTTTTTGCAATAACATATTCTGGCAAGACAGAAGAGACACTGTCTTCCATAAAAGACGCTAAAAGGAAAAGGGCCAAGCTTGTTGTTATATCGTCTAAAAAGATGGGTGGCAAATCTATACTTGTTCCTAAAGGTCTTTTACCAAGAATGGGATTACCATACCTGTTCTTCTCAATTCTAATGGTACTGGAAAAATCAAAGATTGTCAAAAGACAGGCTTCGTATGTAAAGGAAACGATAAAGGTAATGAAAAAACTTGACAAAGCAAAGGTAAAACAAATGGCGGATAAAATAAACAAGACACCGATCTTCTATGCACCGGAACATTTTGCATGTGTTGTGACAAGAATGATGACACAGGTAAACGAAAACGCCAAGATGGTTTCGCACTATGGTGTGTTCACAGAACTGAATCATAATGAAATCGAGTCAAAAGATTTCAACAAGTTCAATGTTGTTATTCTTCGGGATCGTGAAGATAAAGAAACGCAAAGATTCATCAAACTTGCAAAGCACATAATCGGCAGACATATAGAAATAAAGTCAAAAGGAAACTCACTGATGGCCAGAATGTTTTACATGATCTACTTCTGTGACTGGATAAGTTACTTTTTGGCTTTGAGAAGAGGAACAGATCCACTGAAGATGCCTGCAATAGATTACATCAAGACCCATTAAAGAACTTTGCTTAAAAGCCTAACCCAGTTTCTTATCTGTGTTGTAATCAGAAAGTTATCTTCGACGAGTTTTTTACCGTTCTTGCCCATTTTTGATCTTATCTTATCGTTGAGCAGTAATTTCTTTGTTACTTTCGCCGTTTCTTTAATGTTTACCGGGTTTACCAGATAACCGTTCCATCCGTTCTTTATCTGAAGTTTTATCCCGCCCACGCGTCCGGCAACGACTGGTGTGCCTTTGTAAAGAGCTTCACTTATCGTGAGACCAAATCCTTCTCTCAAAGACTTCTGCAAAATCACATCAGACTCTCTCTGCAAAGCGTTTACTAACTGGTCGTCTTTGATACCTATAACATGAACGTCTTCGTCTTCCTGATCGTACTTGATCAATTTTCTGTAAATTGCCTCACCTTCGGGATCATCTGTCGCGAAAGAGCCGAGTAGAACGAGGCGACAGTCCACATCCCTCTTTATCAGTTTGTATGTCTCTATGACCCCTTCAGGGTCTTTCCATTTGTCAAATCGCGACACCTGTGTTATGATTGGCTTGTCTCTGTCTATGTCATACTTTTTCAGAACGCGTTTGATCTTTGCACTGGTCATGCGTATGTTTTTTGCGGACAAGGGATCTATGGACGGCTGGTGTATTACCTGTTTTGGACGGATATCTTTTCTCTGGAACTCTTTTGTATGGAAGATAGCATAATCATAAAGATTGACAAACTTTCTCACGTAAGGCCATATTGCACCAGGCTTTGAAAGATCTACGTGACATCTCCATATCCACGGCTGCTTTTTCTTGTAAAATTTGATTATTGGCAACGGCTGTGCATCATGCACAATGATAGCGTCATGATTCAGATGCGTGAAGCTGGCGTTGTATTTATTTTGATTGACAAATATGCTCTTTTCTTCATTGCTCAGCTTTATGCGTTCGCCCTGCAGTGCATGATGAAGTTTTTTAGTCACATGAAAGAACTCATCCTCACCTTTGAGAACCCTCCAGCCTACGTGCAGACCTGTGTCGTCCAACAGAGGCACAAACGCTCCCAGATATTCGGCCACTCCGCCACCATAGAAAGTAGAGCTGATGTTGACAACGTGCTTGCCTATTATGCCCGTAGACTCGTCCATTATCTGGTCTATGAGCCTGTCTCCAACAATTTTTCTGTAGTCCTTCAGCTCGTGCTGCATAGATACAATTTACCTTGATGGTAAATAAAAGTTTCAGCACTCCGAACATTTGGCCTTTTTGTCCACCAGCTTCAGCAGCTTTACTACTTTCTTTTCATCGATTTCGCTAAGCTTTCTAAACTTCAGATGTCTCATTGTTTTGCCTGCACCTTTGAAATTATCTTTATCTTTCTTCGTTAAACCTTTCACAGAGAAACCAAGATTTACACTGTCCTTTAATCCAACAATATAGAACTTGCCGTACCAAGCCACCCCGAGCTTCATCTCTTCCCTGGCTTTAACGGTTTTCAGAACTATTCGTCTTAATTTTTTGCATATTGCTTTCTGCGGAGATTTCTGTTTTTCTATGTATTCATCAACGTTCATTTTTTCACTTCTGCCACAATTACAACGTAGTTCTTCCCGTATTTTTTAGCGCATATTGGACATGTGGTGTACCACACATATCTTTTCTTTATCTTTTGCTTACGCTTTTTTGCATAAGCCTCAAAGTCCTTGAACCACTTGCCTGTGTGACTATAAGGTCCTTCGTAGACCTTGCTCAAAAACTTGCCGGATATTGTTACGTTTTTTGCATTCTTGATTTTTCTATCAACAGCCAGGTAAAGATCCATGTTCCACATTGATGTGTGATCTGAAAGGCATATTCCACCAGGCATTTTTGCATTGGATGCCTGAACTTGTTCAAGAAACCTTTTCATTGCCCCGCCAAAAGTCAGTGGCATGTAGAAGATAGTAAAGACTTTGTCCTTGATAAATTTTTTGTTTTTCCAGGTGAAAACTTTACCGTCCCACGGACCCGGACGAAATCTGGGACAACATATTTCTTTTTTCATATGTCTATTTTTTGTTTATTCCTTAAATAGATACCTTTATTTACCCTGAAAAACAACTTTTTCTTAGAGAATTAGTAGGAAGAGCTGATAAGCTTGAAAATACTTATGTTAGGGTGGGAATTCCCACCGGTTAGTAGGGGTGGTTTGGGCAGAGCTTGCCATGGACTAGTTCATGGACTGGCAAAGAAAGGTGCTGAAATCACTTTCGTGGTTCCTGTATTTCCTGGTACGAAGAAAGGCAAGGGTGTAAAGGTTGTTTCTGCCTGCGGTGTTGGCAAGATAAAACTAAAAGAGATTATTTCCGGGTTGAGTCCCTATGAAACGGATGAAGATTACAAAAGCATGCTTAATTACAAGGGTGGCAATATCAAATCTCTCTACGGAAGATCTTTATGGGGAGAGGTAGAGAGGTTCACGAAGAATGTGGCATTAATAGCGGAAGGGGAGGATTTTGACCTTATACACGCGCATGACTGGATGGCCTTTGAAGCTGGAATCAAAGCCAAAGAGATATCCGGCAAGCCATTGATCGTGCAGGTACACTCCACGGAAATAGACAGGACGGGCGCGAACGGCGTTAACCAAAGAGTGTATGATACGGAAAGACGAGGCATACACATGGCTGATCGCGTGATAACTGTCAGTGAAATGGAGAAAGACAGAATCGTACATCACTACGGGGCACCTAAAGAAAAAATAGACGTCGTGTATAACGCAATAAATGCTGAAGAGCACAAGAACTTCTCAAGAGGTTTGCATATTGACAAACACAAGAAGATTGTGCTTTTCTTGGGTAGAGTTACCATACAAAAGGGTCCTGACTATTTCATTGACGCGGCGAAAAAGGTTCTTGATTATAACAAAGACACGGTGTTTGTTGTGGCCGGGTCAGGAGACATGACCTCCAGGCTCATTGAACAAGCTTCGCATCTGGGAATATCAGACAGGGTGTTCTTTACAGGTTACATAAGCGATGAAGAGATTCAGAAACTGATGAAATCAGCGAGTGTTCTGGTTATGCCTTCAATTTCGGAACCATTTGGCATAGTGGCGCTGGAAGCAATGTTAAATAGGGTGCCGCTAATAGTATCTAAGCAGAGTGGCGTTGTAGAGGTCATCAACCACTGTATGAAAGTGGACTTTTGGGATGTTGACGAGATGGCCAACAAGATACTGGCAACACTTCATTATGATCCGTTGGGTGATTCACTGAGTGAGAACGGCTATATGGACGTGTACAACATGAACTGGGACTATCCGGCGGAATCGTGTAAGGGCATATACGAAACTATGTTGGGATTGTAAATGGTATCAATCTGTATGTATTTCCAGCTGCACCAGCCGCACAGGCTCAGGAAGTACTCTATTTTTGAAATTGGAAAGAGCAGGAACTACTTTAATGATCCAAAAAACGAGAAGATAGTTAAAAAGGTTGCAGGTAAGTGTTACATTCCTGCAAACCAGACTATTCTTGATCTGATACACTCCACAGACGGGAAATTCAAGGCAAGCTTCAGCATGAGTGGTACAATACTTGAGCAGCTGGAAGCACACGTACCTGAAGTGATAGAAAGTTTCAAAAACCTGATAAAAACAGGTTGTGTTGAGATACTGGACGAGACTTATCATCATTCGCTTTCTTCCGTGTTTAACCAGGATGAATTCAAGGAACAGGTGGGTATGCATAGAAAAAAGATAAAAAATATGTTCGGCTTCATACCCCAGGTGTTCAGGAATACGGAGTTAATTTATTCAAACGAGATAGCAAAGCTTGCTGAAGATATGGGATACCAGGCTGTTCTGGCTGAAGGTGCTGATAAAATACTGGACTGGAGGAGTTCTAACTTTGTTTATACGCCTGTGGGCACCAAGATAAAACTTCTTTTGAAGAACCACAAGCTTTCGGATGATATTGCCTTTAGATTCGGTGACATGGGATGGGAGGAATATCCTTTAACGGCTGAAAAGTTTGCACAGTGGATAAGTGCTGTCAACGGAAACGGTGAAATCATAAATCTGTTCATGGATTATGAAACATTCGGAGAGCACCAGTGGGAAGAAAAGGGTATATTCAACTTCCTGAAGGCACTTCCTTCGGAAATCCTGAAACATCCTGATAACAACTTCGTTACGCCAATGGACGCAATAAAGAAGTTTGAGCCTGTGGCTGAGCTGGATGTGCCATACCACACAAGCTGGGCTGACATTGAAAGAGACTTATCGGCTTGGCTGGGCAATAACATGCAGACCCAGGCGGCTGAGAAACTGTATGAACTGACACCATTGGTGACAAGAAGCAACAATCCTGAGTTAATCCGCGACTGGCGGAATCTTCAGACAAGTGACCATTTCTACTATATGTGCACAAAATGGTTCAATGACGGTGATGTTCACAAATATTTCAACCCGTTTGACAGTCCATACGAGGCGTTTATCTCGTTTATGAATATCCTTAATGACGTTAGACTAAGACTTAGGGAGGCAAATATAATGGCAACTGAGAAAAAGTGGCTAAACGACGTCCCTCAGGAAAACATGTTCTGGATAAAGGATGGCACAGGAATAAGAAACATGGCAGAACTCTCAGCATCCTTCAGAACAATGGCAAATGAAACATACAAGCACCATGCAACTGCAGAGAGAAATGACTTTGCGAACTGGGTAAAACTTGTTGTCGGTGACGAAGTGCTTGCAACGAATTTACAGAACTGTAAGAGGAAGATAATGGCCGCGAAACTTGTAGAAGAAAGAATAAAATATCTGAGACAATAGAGCCTTCGGAAAAGGTTTTATTCTGTCTAACCAATAAATTACTATGGTAATTGCCAAGGATTACACTGTTTTAGAGGTTTCTTATGAAGTAGCCAACAAAGTTGGCGGTATCTATACCGTTTTGGCGTCCAAAGCCGAGACAATGTGCAAGAATTTCAGGGATTATTACGTTATCGGTCCCTACTATGAAAAACATGCTTCTGTGGATTTTGAAGCGGCGGAGCCGCCGGAAAAAATGAAGAGTGTTTTTGACGAACTGAAGAGAAGATACGGAATTGTCTGCAGGTTCGGAAAATGGCTGATAGAAGGAAAACCATCATGTATTCTAATAGAGCCGGGAAGCTTCAGGGAAAAGCTTAATGAAATGAAAGGAGAAATGTGGGATAATCATAGAGTTGATTCTCTGATGGCCGACGGCTGGTACGATGAACCTTTACCATGGAGTCGTTCAGTTGGTGTAGTAATAAACGAACTGGAGAAGGCCGGAGTGTTTGGTCCTAATACTATTGCACACTTTCATGAATGGCTGACAGGTGCTGGACTGTTATATTTGAAACAGCATAGCTCCAAAATTAAAACCGTCTTTACTACACATGCCACTGCTTTGGGAAGAGCAATAGCAGGGACAGGTAAAGAAGACCTTTATGACTTGATAAACAAAGGGCTTGCATCGAAACAAACCATTTCACAGGAAAAAGTAAAGGAATACAAATACGAGTCCAAGCATTCAATGGAGAGGGCTAGCGCCCTCAATAGTGATGTTTTCACAACTGTATCAGAGACTGTATCACCGGAATGCGAGTTTATTCTTGGAAGGAAGCCTGACGTAATATTATTGAACGGTCTAAATATGGACAGATTTCCATTAATGGAGAACCTCTCTAATTTACACATTCACCTTAGAAATCGTGTGAGAAAATTCTGTATGAGCTACTTTTCACCTTACTACACATTTGACCCGAAAGACACCATATTCTACTTTATTTCCGGAAGATTTGAAATGCGTAATAAAGGTATAGACGTTTTCATTGATTCGTTGGGAAGATTAAATGAAATTCTGAAAAAGTCAAAGAGTAAAAAAACTATTGTTACTTTCATATGGGTACCTGAAAGGACAATGGAACGTAAAAAGACAGTTCTTGAAAACATTGGTTTGTTCGACCATATGGAAAATGTTGTTGAAAAAGAAGCAGGGCAGATAGAAAGAAGAATTATAGAAGCTTTTGCAAAGGGGGAAGCGAGTCCAAAAATGAAGATATTTGATGATGAGTTTCTACAGGACCTTAAGAAAATGGAGCTTAAGTTAAAAAGTAAACATGAGCAGCTCCCGCCAATAACTCCATTTGATTTGTTTTCTGAGAATTCAGTAACTGATGCGCTAAAAAGGAACAATCTTAACAACAAGAAAGAAGACAGGGTAAAAG
>JANQNA010000006.1 GCA_028279825.1 archaeon
AAAGTATTTGAAAACTTGGGTAAATTACCGGATGTGACAGGGGCTGGTTCCCAGGACAAGAAAGTATCATTGGTAACAGAGTTACTTTCTTCGGCAACACCTCAGGAAGCAAAATATATTGTGCGTACAGCGCTAGGGCAGATGCGTGTGGGCGTAGCCCATGGAATAGTAAGGGATGCAATCTCTAAAGCCTTTGACAAAGATCCGAAGGATGTGGAACACATGTTCAATCTTGTCGGTGATTACGGACATGTGGCCGAAAAGGCCAAAGCCGGCAAAATGAAGGCTGAGATAGAGTTGTTTCGTCCCATTCGCGTTATGCTGGCCGACAGAGGCGGAGATGACATAAAAGAGGCGGTAGAGAAATTCGAGAAAACGGCTATAGAAATAAAGTATGACGGTTTTCGCGTGCAAATTCACAAGGACGGTGACAAAGTAAAAATATTCTCTAGGCGAATGGAGGATGTAACAAATCAGTTTCCTGATATCGTTAAATGGTCAAAATCACTAAAGGCCAGAAAATGTGTTATTGACGGGGAAGCTGTTGCTTATGATTTTGAAAGGGATATTGCACTACCATTTCAACGTTTATCGAGACGCATACAAAGAAAATATGAAATAGAAAAAATGGTAAAAGAGATTCCTGTTCAGGTAAATCTTTTTGACGTGATCTTCCTGGAAAAAAGCCTTATGCATGAAACCCTGGAAAAACGATGGAAGACCCTGAAGGATCTTATCAGAAACACGGAAAATTTTCGTTTAGCTGATCATATTGAAACTAAAGACCTGAAACGTGCGGAAAGCTTCTATAAAGAAGCTGTTAAGAAAGGTCAGGAAGGGGTAATTGTTAAGAACATGGACGCGCACTATCAGCCTGGCAAGCGTGTTGGTTACTGGCTTAAGGTGAAGCCGATACTGGAGCCTCTGGATCTGGTGATAATTGGTGCTGAATGGGGCGAAGGAAAGAGAGCGAAGTGGCTGTCTTCTATGATACTTGGCGCCAAGAAAGGTGACAAGATTGTTGGTACAGGCCGCATGGCTTCCGGTTTTACAGAGGAACAGTTAGAGGAATTGACAAAGACACTTAAACCATTAATACTCAAAGAAGAAGGCAAGATTGTTACGATAAAACCAAAGATTGTAATAGAGATTGGTTATGAAGAGATACAGGCAAGTCCAAAGTATGAATCAGGATACGCTTTGCGGTTTCCAAGGCTGTTGCGAATAAGAACTGAAGAAAAAACAGTATTTGATGTTGACACGGTGGCCACAATAGAAAAGTTATACAAAAAGCAGAGAGGCAGATAGTTTACTTGACTGTTACCGACTTGGCAAGGTTTCTGGGTTTATCTATCGGGAGATTTTTTTCCCTGGCTATGTGATATGTCAGAAGCTGTCCTGCGACTGTTGCGGCCAGCGCGAAGGACAGTTCATCTTCGGCGTTTATGTTTATTGGATCTCCGAGGGTTGTATCGCTGTTTGTAAACGGAATTATTCTGCCGCCGCGCGCTTTGATTTCCATTGCATTGGAAACAATTTCTGTCTTGCCGTTTACCAGAGCTATTACGGGCGTATCTTTTTCTATTAGCGCGAGCGTTCCGTGTTTAAGTTCACCACCCATCATACCTTCTGCGTGAATATAGGAAATTTCTTTTACCTTCAGCGCGACTTCTCTTGCTACAGGATACAAAAATCCACGACCAATTATGTACATATCTTCTTTTTTCTTCAGAGTTTTGGCAATTTCTTTTATCTTTTGCTCCTGAGAAATTATATGTTTTATTGAATTTGTAACCTTCTGGAAGTCCATCCCGCCGTTGAATAAAGAAGCCAGATAAGCAAGACCAACGGCCTGGTTTGTAAAAGCTTTTGTAGAAGCTACGCAAATTTCCTGGCCTGCTTCTATGTTTACAGAGACATTGCTCATTCTTTGTATCGTTGAATAAGGTACGTTGACAAATGAAGCAATTTTTGCTCCCTTGCCCTTCATTCCATGCAGGGCTTCAATGACATCCATTGTTTCTCCCGATTGAGAGACTGCTATGATTAACGTGTCCTTGTCTACCAGGTAAAAGTTCTGGAACTCGCTGGCTATCATTGTATGTGCTTCAACACCAGCCTGGTTGAGGAAGTAAACACCGAGTAATGTCGCGTGATAAGAAGTACCGGAAGCAACAAAGACAGTTCGTTTTGACTGCTTAATCATTTCTTTGAGATTTTCCAGCTTTTCTTTCTGTGCGGACTGCAACGATAGTTGCAGCCGCTCTATGGCTTCAGGCTGTTCGTAGATTTCCTTGATCATATAATGATCATACTTTTTTTCTACAGTCCCGGACCATTCAACTTTTGTTATTTCTTTTTTCTGCGGTTCAAGATCGTCGTACATTCTGTAAAATTCGTAACCAGCTTTGCTGATTATGGCAAACTCGTCTTCATGAAAGAAGATTGCGTCTTGAGTCTTATCAGAAAACGCATATATGTCACTGGCAAGTATGTTACCGTCTTTTGTCACACCTAAAGATAAAGGCGAGCCACGCTTAAGGGCGTAAAGATTTGAATCGCCTTTAATCATGAGAACGATCGCGAACTCTCCTGCTGCTGCGCGGAAGAATTCCTTTACAGCTTCCTTAATATCCATTGTTTTCAGCTTTTCCTCGAAGAAATGTGCAATTACTTCCGTGTCTGTTTCACTCTTGAATACATGACCTTTCAGGCCTGCTTTCAGGCTTTGATAGTTGGAGATTATTCCATTGTGAACCAGAAAAATCTTATTACTGCAGTCAGAATGCGGATGTGCGTTTTCCCTGGTTACAGACCCATGAGTGGCCCATCTAGTATGCGCTATTGCCATATTACATTCGGAATTCTGTACAGGTTTTATCTCACCGACCTCTTTTTCAAACACGCTATCTGTGGCTATGCCAAATGAATCATAACCTCTGTATTCCAATCTTTTCAACATTCCTAATACTTCTTCAGTATTAGTTTTTTTTGCAACACCGATTATACCGCACATTTACTTCACCTGATACTTTGACAGAGGCATTTCTGTCTTGATATCTTCAGTTACAGTATGACATGCAGGCACAATCATGTTAGGCCAGATGCGCTTGCCGGGCATGACAGTCACGCGCGTGCCGAACTTGACCCCGTCACCTACAATACCACCAAGTTTTCGTCTCCCGGAATCAGTTCTTTTTCCGTTGACTTCCATTTTTACGTTTTTATCATCTAATCTCAGATTTGCGAAGATTGTGCCCCCTCCGATGTTGCAATTCTTTCCTATCAAAGTATCTCCTATGTAGCTAAGATGAGAGGCAAATGAGTTTTCAAGAATTATGGAATTTTTTACTTCCACAGCCTGACCAACTTTACAGTCCTTGCCTATGGAAGAATATTTTCTTAGGAAACAATTGGGACCTACAACTGCACCTTCGCCTATTGCCACGGGTTTTTCTATGACAGCACCGGGACGGATCTGCGCGGACTTGTGTATCTGTGATCCATGTTTGTCCAAAAGATACTTGTTTGCGTCAAGAAGATTCCACGGATGAGATACAGGTATCCATGTTTTCACGGTGTGATTTTTTACCTTGACGCCTTTGTCAATAAGCTCTTTTATTGCCTCAGGCAGATCATACTCCCCTCTGGGACCTTTTTTTAATTTCTTTAAAACAGGGAAAATTGACGGGTCTAAAATGTAGAGACCACAATTGGCAAGATTTGATTTTGGATTATCAGGTTTTTCTTCTATGCTTCGCACGAAATTTTTCTCTACTTCCAGAATGCCGTAAAGTTCCGGATGATCTGTCGGAAAAGAACATAGCGTTACTGCATCTTTCTTTGCTACGGACTTGATGTCTTCTTCTCCATACATATCGTCGCCGTACATTGCGAGGAATTTTCCTTTTACGTAACGCTGCGCCTGCAGGAGTGCATGACCTGTGCCTAACTGTTCATTCTGGAAAACAATTTTTACTTTTTTATCATTAGCAAAATGGTCAATAATGTCTTTTTGATTCTTATTGGCGACAATTATTATCTGCTCACAGAAATCCAGCATTTCTCTCAACCAGGCCAGTATTGGCCGGTTGGCTACACATAGCATTCCTTTGCTTGTTGTTAGTGTCAGGGGCTGTAACCTTGTTCCTTTGCCCGCAGCAATTAAGACTGCTTTCATCGTTTTTTGTTATTTTTCAAGCTTTAAATTGCTAAAATCTCTGGTACAATTTTCGAAATGGAACTTTAATAATTTAGTGAAAAAGAATGTGGATGGGATTTAGAAGACTGTTACTGGGAGTTGCTTTGCTTTATTCAACAGTGTTTACGGGTAATGCGTGTCAACATGAAAGGATTGTAAATGAGAACAATATTGTTTCGGAAGAACTTGCCTCCAGATATAGATTTGAAAACGGACCCAGCCGTGATTTCAGAATACAACTTCGTGATCCATCCCAAAACGGATGCTCTGTGCTGAACCCGGTGTATATTCCTGTTTCTTTACATGAGTATGAATTGCTGGTAGACAATTTCATTGAATACAGAACAAGGATGATGATACTCGAAATTACACACAAAAAACTTATTGAGGATCGGGTTCGTATACCGATGTATATACGCGCTGATGACTGACTTTAATATCTTTCTATCAAGGTTTCTAAATGCCATTGGAAATGCCTAAAACGAGACGTGACAAGATTTTTACAACACTTGGTTTAGTGACAATTCCGTATGTTCTGAATATAGCAGTGCACTTTGGTGTAGTCTCGTCTTCTGTCAAACTTCTTCAGGAATACAAGAGAACCGATCCAATTTCGGCACAAGAGTATTTTAGAAGTGTTTACGTCCCGTTTATGACAAATGACATAACAGGACGTAATCCATTATATTTTGCTGTTAAGGGTTTCCGTTACTTTGATGATATGTCAGACTTTATACAATGGAAAACTCTCAGAGACGAACGAGAAAAAGATCCGGAACCTGTTGACACTCATGGTATTTACATATCTTAATTGGCAGGACTGCTCAATATTTTAAGGCTGGAAAGAATATCGGACTCCATGAATTCCCTGTACATCCTAGTAAGATGTTTGAAAAGAATTAAAACGACTAGTTTGACTCTTCTTCTTTGGCCTTCTTCTCGACTTCTTCTTCGATGTCTAATGCTTCGGCCATTTCCTTGTAGCGGTTTCTGATTGTAACTTCAGTCACGCCAACAACGTCTGCCACTTCTCTCTGCGTCTTGCGTTCGCCTTCCAAAACGGAAGCTATGTAAATAGCAGCAGCTGCACAGCCACAAGGACCCTTACCGCTTATTACGTCCTTGTCCTTTGCGGTCTTCAGAATCTTAATAGCCCTCATTTGTGTACGGTCAGATAGTTTTAACATTGAACTGAATCTTGGAATGTATGATTCTGCTCTGGCCGGTAAAATACGAATATCCAGTTTTCTGGAAATGTATCTGTAAGTTCTACCAAGTTCACGCTTTCCTATACCGGAAGCCTGTGAAATCTCTGTAAGAGTTCTTGGTGTTTCGTACTCTCTTGAAAGAGAGTATACCAAAGCTGCAATTATTGACTCTATGGAACGTCCTCTAACAAGGCTTTTCTGCAAAGCCTTTTCGTAAAGCTTAGCCACCTCTTCATGTAGAGTTTTTGGAAGCCCCAGGAAGGAAATCAGACGCTGTAGCTCTGACAAAGCAAAGCTCATGTTACGATCTTTAGATGTAAGCAACCTTTTTTGCCACTTTCTTATACGGAAGAATTGGCTTCGCTTTTTAGCCGGTACTTTGAATAACTCTGTGGTACCCTTGCCAATCTCTGTGGTCAGACCTTTGTCGTGACGCTTGTGTGTAAGAGGAGCCCCTGTTCTTGCTCTTTTGACCTTCTGGTCGTGATCAAAGGCTCTCCACTCCTGGCCGGTGTCAACCATGGACTCTTCCATGACTAAACCACATTTAGCACAGACCTTCTCGGCCTTTTCCGGGTCCCTATAGAAGTGTTTTGAACCGCATTCTGGACATTTATCCATATTTTATCACCATATCAATTTGTCACTTTCTTGAAGTAACAATACCTTCCTCTGACCTAAACCATTAGTTTACACCGTAAACTATTTAAAGATTCTTCCATTTGAAGCAGACGTCTTTAAAAAATTGACTGTTTTCGGGAAATGTAGGTTAATAAATCGTATTTTATAGATTAATCTTAAAATGGATATATGCTGACAGCATTGCTTTTCTTAGTGGGTATTGTTCTGATTGGGGGCGTTATGGCCTATTTTGGGTTTAATGAAGTTCTCACGGTGATGTCATCTGCAGATATATACTATATAGTCATTGCATTGTTGCTTCAGCTGGGTATGCTGCTGCTTCTGGCTGTGAGATTCGTCCTGATTTCCAAGCGTTACAAGCGGGTTGGCTTCTGGGACGCATTCAAGATAAGCATGGCAGGCACGGCGATTAGTCTTATAACACCAATAGCCCGTGTGGGTGGCGAACCGCTAAAAATATACCTGCTCAAGAAGAAAATCGGCGGTTCAAAGGCCTCAGCAGTTGTGGCTGTTGATACTTTATCAGAGCTTGCTTCATCATTTTTGGTTCTATTGTTTGTATTCATAGCGTTTTTCTCTGATATACCGGGTTCCATTCTTCCATCATTTCTGGTATTCTTTGTTGTTGTGGCAGTTGTACTCATTGTCATGGTAAAAATGCTGCTGAGTCCAGACCTTTTGAGAAGAATCATTAACTGGGGCAGCCAGAAAGTGTCAAAGTATACAAAGGTGGACAAAAAAGATTACGCGCTGCTGTTCTATAAAGCCTTCAGGCATTTATTGCAGGATGAGAAGGTTGTTTTCTCCGCTTTATTGGTTTCTTTCGTTGCTAAGGTGCTGGAGTTTGCCAGAATGTGGTTTGTTTTTGCTGCCCTAGGCGTATTACTTCCACTGGACGTTGTTATAATTGTGTGGGCTGTTATACTTGTGCTGTATCTTGTGCCGTGGCTGCCTGGATCATTGGGTCTTGTAGAGTTTTTCGGTGCAGGTGCGTTTGTGCTGTTTGGCATAGCGAGCGGCGTTGCTGCCGGTGGACTCATAATCGATCGTTTCATATCCTTCTGGTTTGTACTTGTCATAGGATTATTCATTGCGTCAACGTTCAAAGTGCCCAAAGAAGTCAAGAAGTAACTAAAACCAGCTCTTTTCCCATTCGTCGAATTCTTCGTCTGACAGTGTTTTATCATTTTTCTGTTTCGGCTCCGGTTTGTGGAAGTACAAACCAACAGCTACACCGAATGCCAGGCCAACAATGTGGGCTATGTTTGCCACGTTCGTCGGAAAGAACACACCTGCTATATCCAGGAACAACCAAAAGCCGGCTGCCACGGCCATTGGCATCGGAACACCGTAGACCCAGACCATCATTTTTGGGCGCATGGCTGCCAAAGCCCCGAGAATTCCAAAGACGGCTCCGGATGCACCTAGCGCTGAAGTGTAAAAGTTTGAAGAAACCAGGCCGGCTATGATTCCTGATAGCATGTATATGGCAAGAAATCTTTCAGAGCCCACCAGCTTTTCAAGTATCAGACCAAAGATGAACAAAGCGAACATGTTACCAAACAAGTGCATTGTGGAACCATGGAGAAACATTGAAGTCACGAGAATCCACGGTCGTTGACCCACTTCAGGAGAAAACAGCAGGAACGCCTCGGTGAAACCTTCTATTGACTGCAGGAAGAACATCAAGACATTCAATCCGATTAAAATCAGTACAACGTTTCGCATAAGAATAAATACTGTTTGGATAATAATTAAATATGCTATCTCTGCTGGTTTTTGAAAGAATTGCCAAGAAAAACGGAATAAAGAGGATATCCCGCGAGGCCCTGGAAGAAGCAAGAGAGATAATAGAAGAAATAGGCCTGGATATATCAGAACAATCTGTCAAAGTTTCGCGTTTTGCAGGCAAAAAGACTGTCATGGAAAGCGATGTCAAGTTTGTCGTGGAAAAAAGATAGTTATAAATATGCAATAAATAAGTTCTTCGTGGTTATATGGAAAAAAGATTAACAGAAATAAAAAATCTAAAGCCGGGTTCTTACGTGCTTATAGACGACGTGCCTTACAAAGTAGATAAAGTGCAAACGTCCAAGGCCGGCAAGCACGGTGCAGCCAAGGCAAGATTGTTTGCAAATGGTGTTTTTACGGATGCAAAGAAGATAATTGTCAAGCCGGGCGATACAAGAATGGATGTACCTGTTATAGAGAAGAAAACTGCGCAGATACTATCCTTCTCGGGTGACACAGCCCAGCTGATGGATATGACCAGCTATGAGACTTATGAAGTAAAGGTCCCCGAAGAACTCAAGGGCCAGCTGGTAGAAGGGGACGAAGTGGTTACCTGGGAATTCGGCACGTTCAGAATGATCAAGAACAAGAAAGTCTGACCGAGTTCCAAAGAAAACTATTGCTGGTCGGAAAAAGAACTATTACGTCTTGGGGAAACTATTTTATTGGCCAGACACTAATTCTACTATGGTTAGGCGTAAGTATACAAAGAAGAACAGGGAACTTTTGGAACTCGTGAAGTTTCTTGTCAAGTTCAACCTTTTTGCGATCCCTCTTTACATCATACTTTTTACAGGCTGGACGTTTGTCCAGCTACAACAGCTAACGCTGGATATTACATATCAGATTCTACTTTTAACAGGTGCTGAACCTGTATTGAATGATTTTTTGATATCTATACCGATAAAGAACGGCAACTGGGCTGCTGTTATCAACTGGGACTGCACCGGCTGGAAGAGTATGCTGGCTTTCTTTGCACTGGTCATGTCCACTCCGTTCACGATGAAGAAAAGAGCACTTGGATTGCTGTTAATTCCCCTGATTTATGCGATAAACCTGGTCAGGATATTCTTTATGTTCCTGTATGTCAGAACATTTGACCTGGCACACTATGAATTAGTGCATTCGGTGGTGTGGAGCTGGGGGTTAATATTGACTATACTTCTGTTATGGCTGGTATGGATGAGAACAAACGGTTTCGAGTCTATGGAAAAAACAATATATAGTGCCTTACATAAGTAAGATTATAGTGATGAAAATGCCTAAAGAGAAGAATGAGTTAGAGGCACGGATGAACAGGCTGGAAGAGCGCCTGAAGCAGGTTTTTTCGGAGATCGAGAAAAGATTCGAGGATTTACAGAAGAAACCTGAGTACTCTTATGAAGAACGCATACAGGAGATAGAGGATCTGGTTTTGTTGCTTCAATTGGAGAACACAAAATTGAGAGAAAAGGTCGGCGAAGGCCTTGACTTTGGAATCACGCCAAAAATACCTGACTTTTCAGAACGAATAAGCCGTATTGAATCAGAATTAACACATACAGGTACCAGAGTGGTTGAGGGCGATACTGATGGCAAAATCGCAAACCTGGAAGACAAGATAAACTCTATTGAATTGGCGCCGGTGAAAGTTCCAAAGGACATTGAGAAGAGAGTAAAGGAGAGTCTTTCGGGAGAAATAAAGGACCTTCAAAAGAAGATAAGGACTCTGGAAGCATTACTGGAAAGGAGAGGTAAAGAGGAACTGGAACAGGAATCAAGCAATCTTCTTTCGGATATTAACAATATTCTGGGATCATGATGACTATTGAGAAAAGGCTAAAAGAAGTTGAGGCATCGATAAAGGTCATAGCAAAATACGTAAAAGACACTACGGAGAAGATGGAAAAAGATCTCGAGGAAGTAAGGGAAGAAACAGGTGAACCGTTGAATGCACCTGATTTCAGCCAGGAATTTGACAAGGTACATCGCAGGATAGATGATATTGCTGAAAAACCTGAGAGTGATCACAGGCTGCATGATAGAATAGAAAAATTAGAAGAGGATGTAAGGGTCAAGACTGATAAAAACGTTGATCACCTGGAAGAGCATTTTAGAAAGAGTATACGTGATCTTAGTTCTGATTTTGACGATTTCCGAAGCGAGGTAGGTCCTAAAGTTGAATACATGGAAAAAAGGACTGAAAAAATGAAGCACAGAATGGACAAGGCTATAGAAGAGGTTGACTTCAACGAGCTCAAGAAGAAAATGGAGCGCGTCGAGAAGAAGATGAGTGAATCTCTTGCGCTGAGCAAAGAGCTGGAAGATGTAGAGAAAACAATGTCAAAGATGAAAGGCCTTGCACACAAACTGAAAGACTTTGATGCTGATACTTACAGGGAAGAATTCGAAAGACACATGAAACAGATAAAGGAGGAACTTGGTACAGAGGAATCCAGGGATGTGACGGGTCTTAAGAAAACGATCGGTCACCTGAAGAACCTGACAGAAGAGGATATGAAGAGGCTTGCTGAGCTGGGTGAGGCTCTGGAAGACAAGTTCCACGATGTTGGTAGCCTGAAGTATAATCTGGGCAAACTGAAGAACCTGGAGAAAGAGGACTTTGACAAGCTTGAACAGATGGCAAAGCATTTCAAACATGTGAGAGATTCAGATATGAAGAAAGTTTCTGAACTGGCTGAAGCACTGGAAGGAGACAGACATGATATTGACGGAATAAAGAGAAAACTCGGCCACCTGAATAATCTTGCTGAGGACGATATGAAGAAAATGAACGAAGTCATGGAGGAAGTAAAGGACAAGTTCCACGACGTCGGTAGTTTGAAGTATGCGATCGGTAAACTGAAGAACCTGGAGAAGGAAGATGTAGGCAAACTCAACGAGATTGTTGATCACCTGAAGAAGATAGAGCACCATGACGTGGAGAAACTCGGCGACGTGCTGGATGAACTGAGAGGCACGGAGATACATGATGTTAAAAAACTCAGCGAGACGCTGAAGGACCTTAAAGAACTGGAAAGTCACGACGTGAATAGCCTGGGCAAAAAGCTTGACGAGATAAGGAATGTAAAAACAGAGGAGATTGAAAAGATCGGTCATGCTGTCAGTTCCCTAAAAGGACTGGAGAAGAAGGACATAAACAGGCTCACGGAAGCCACGGAGCATCTGAAGAGGATAGAGGCAAGAGATGTGAAGAAACTGTCAGAGCTGGCAGAAGAAATGAGAGATACGGAAATGCATGACGTCAAGAAGTTAAGAGATGCAATTAATGATTTCAAGAAAGTGGAACACCATGACGTAAAACGATTGACGGAAGAGCTTACAGCAATGAAGGAGGCGCTGGATAACGAGACTGTCAACAGGGTGTCCATGGAAAAGAGATTCAAAAGTATGGAAGACGAACTGGCTAAATTTGAGAACGTAGAAGCCGAGGCTATAGAAACCCTTAACAAGATGGAGTTAAGAGATGTTCACAGGATCAAGCAGGACCTTGACGAGGAATCTGCAAGGAGAATCTCCATGGAGAAAAGAATGGCAGAGCTGGAAGAACAGATAGAAGAAGGAGAGACACCAAAGGATACAGGCGCACTGGCAGGCAGGATACAGGACATCGAGAAGAACATGAAAATGGTTTCCATGAAAATGCTGACGCAACAGTTGAATGAATTTGCAAAAATGATGGACAAGAGAATCCCGAATATTGTTTCTAAGGAACAGTACAAGCGTGAAATAGCTGACCTTCGACAGAGAATAAAAACTGTGGAAACACCTGATTTAGCGCCGTTGGGTGCAAGAGTTGATCGTCTGGAGAAGAAAATAGAAGAAGCCGTCGGCATGATGAAGGGAATGTACAACAGGATTCCTTATGTTGTTGAGTGATCACTCAGGAAATTTACCAGCTGTCCGTAACTTTCTATTACGATACCACCTTTTTCCCGTACGTTTTCTTTGGCATCGGCATCTGCCATGGACGAAGATGCCACACGACCGCCGTGATCAAGCACATATTCTATGCATGGGTGATCACTGCTGTTATTTATTAACAGCCTGATTTCAGAAGGTTCAAAACCCTCTGTTGCTTCTTTTAATGTTTCCAATCTTTGTTCCCTTGTTCTCATTCTTGGTTCTATCCTCGATCCGTCATGTAACGGTTCTAAACGACTTCCAAACACATCGTCAAACGGAAAAATAGTTTCAGTATCATCGTGCCGTCTGTCCTGTACGCGTTCATTCAAGAAATTTCTCATACCTCGTTCATAAACATTTGAAACAACCACAGCCCTTCTTAATCCTTTTTGTTTCGCCGCCCCTACTGCCCACTGAACAGTACGATCAAACCTTTTACGGGCTCTTCCGTCTTTTGTGTAACTTCCTATGTAGCGTCTCACCATTTCCGGCGGTATGTGATTAAGAACATGAGCATTAAGAACGTCATACAACTGATCGTGCCTGAACAGGTGCGTTATTCTTCTGTCAGCCCTATACAATTCTCTCTGACGCCATAAATTCGGGACATAACGGGTTCCAAGAAGCGGTCTTGTCACTCTTTTTCGTGCATCATGCATGGCAGAAGCAGCCACGTATTCCCACATGTCACTGTGATCTCCCCTGATAATGGAATTGTTCCAACCTATTACGAGAACTGTCATAAACCCACAATATGTGGAGTTTATTTAAGATTAGGTCACTTTAAAAGATTTTCTTACAAGTTCTTTTTATGCCTGTATTTGAAGACATAACAGAGAAGCTGAAAAGCGAAAAGTTGCATTTTTCATTGCTGGATCCGGATAAGGCCAAGACAGACCTGGATAAACTGGGTTCACTCTCAAAGGAACTGGAGAAAAAGGGTACAAACGCTATAATGGTTGGCGGTTCTACCAGCGTGGACAGGGAATACCTGGATGAAGTCATAAGAACGATAAAGGAAAACACGAGTCTGCCTGTTATACTTTTCCCTGGAGGACTTTCCGGGGTTTCCCGTTATGCAGATGCTATATTCTTTATGTCGCTTGTTAACTCAAAGGATCCTTTCTGGATTGTCGGTGCACAGGCAAAAGCCGCACCCATTGTCAGGGATCTAGGCGTGGAACCAATATCAATGGGATACATCATAGTTGAGCCCGGAATGAGAGTTGGTGAAGTCGGTAAAGCAGAAGTTGTAAAGCAGTTTGAACCGGAGAAAGCTGTGGAATACGCAATGGCTGCACAGTATATGGGAATGCAACTGGTCTACTTAGAAGCCGGCTCAGGCGCTACGTCTTTTGTTCCTCCGGAAATGGTAAAAATGGTCAAGGACGCACTCGACATTCCTTTGATAGTTGGTGGCGGTATTCGTACGCCGGAGGCTGCCAAAAAGATTGCAGAAGCAGGTGCAGATATAATAGTTACCGGTACGTTGATAGAGAAAGGCGGCGATGTAGAGCCTTTGATCAGGGCTATCAAGGGATAATCCCTGTTTCCTTCAGTACTTCTTCAGCCTTCTTTTTTGTAACATTGACTTCGTTAAGAATCGTGTAACGGTCACGAACATTTTTTGCACTTACCAGTGCTTCTACGATAATATCCTCCACACCCAGTTCTTTAGCCGTTACAGGCAGGCCGGCTTTTTCCAGATTTGATTTTGTTTTCTGCCAGTCCCCTTTTTGTAAGTATGAAGATATTATGGATGTTAAGGCAACCTGATTGCCGTGCAAAGCCTTGGAACCAAGCTTGTCCAGCATATGAGAAATATTATGCTCACTTCCTGAACAGGGACGGGAAGACCCGTAAATGTTCATTGCGAAACCGGAAGATACGAGTGACCAGAATAAAACTTCCAGTGCATGATAATCCTTTTTCTTCAGGTCGTCAATATGTTTTGTTACCGCTTCTGCGGAAATCAGGGAGAGTTTTCCCATCATTTCATGATAGTTTTCTTTGCCGGCTTTGTCAGCCAACTTCCAGTCTTCTACAGCCGAAAAGTTTGACAAAAGATCACCCATTCCGCTGGCTATGTATTTGTAACCTGCGTTTTTTATTACCTCCAGGTCGGCTATAATTGCTGCAGGCTCCTGCGCAGTCACGGACATCCAGTTGCCCTGGCCGTCATCTATAATTGCTCTTGAAGATACAACACCGTCATGGCTCAATATTGTTGGTATAGCCACCCAGGGCTTCTGTGCGAGAAAAGCCAGGTACTTTGCGGCGTCCATGCTTTTTCCGCCGCCTATTCCAACTATGAAATCCACGGCTTTCACATCTTTTGCCATTTCTTTCAGGTGATTGATTTCTATGGTCGCAGGTTCGGACATCTCCACTTCAAACGCAGAAGAGACTTCTGAAGATATTGTGCTGCATATATTCTGTACATGTTCGGTGCATATGATTGCACAATTTTTACCAAAATTAAGATTCTCTAATGTGTCGGCTACCTTGCCTTTCGTGTTTTTGTCAATGAGTATCTTGTAAGGTAGTGATACTATCATACTGATACTTAACCAAAAACAATTAAAAACAAGTTTCCATACAACAAAGTTAGCAAAAGCGTTATGGGGAAGACCGGTACAAAGCGAACACCGGTCTTTATGACAACGTATTTTCTTGTTCTCTTAAGGCTCTTTACCTGTTTGTCCGTCAGACCAATCCATTTCATGCTGTCTAAAACGTCGCCTGTTCTGAGTTTTTTAACCGGGATTTTCTTCTTGAAAACGTGTTTTTCTATTATGACTGCATAACGCCAGAAAACCAGCAGCAGTGCTATTGAAATAAGTACTGTAGCCAGGGGTGCTAATGACCTTATGTTTGTTGCCAGAAATGCTATATACACCACTACAAATGCGATAAACGGTACAGAAAGAAGGGTTGCGTTGCCTTTCAGGTCTTTTTTGAACAATGAGAGTGAGACAGGGTTCATAAGACCCATTATTCCTGCGTATGCAACCGTGTAAACAATACTGACAATCATGAAGTTAAGGATGTAAGGTATGATAAACAGCTGCCCACCGTATAAGGGTATCATGTAGCCTATGGCTGCAAGTATCCATGCGTCAGCGCCGCCCCACTGGCCTTTTTTATAGAGGATTAATCCGATGGACAAAAGCACTGAGCCTATAACCAGTGAGAAGAATAAAGACGTGAAATCACCTGTAAGGATCCAGTTGGCTATCCAATAAAACACACCAATTACGACCAGTCCTACGGCAAGTTCGTCAGGCACTTCCGTTGTCTTCAGATCCCAGAGACCTGCAATGACGGTGCCAATAACAGCGATAAGTAATATTTCGATCATTGTACCACAAAAGGATGCTTTTTATACTTTGAACAAGCTTTAATTATCAGTTAAATTACTTATTATCAGGTATATAAAGAGATGGTGCTATGTTGCCAAAACATATAGGTATAATACTAGACGGGAACAGGCGCTTCGCGCGTGAATTGATGAAAAAACCGTGGGCAGGCCACAAGATGGGTCTAGAGAAAGCCAGGGACGTTCTTGACTGGGCATGCGAACGCGGTATAAAATATGTAACTGCTTACGTACTTTCTCTGGAAAACTTCCAGACCAGGCCGAAAAAAGAACTGGAACTGATACTCAAATATTTCGGGGAAGAAATGGATGAAATGTTTGAAAATTCAGGGCATATTGTTCATAAGTCAAAGGTCAAAATCAGGTTTATAGGCAGGACACATATACTGCCGGATGAACTTTTGGAAAAAATGAAGAAAGTTGAAGAGAAAACAAAGGATTATGAGGAACATACGCTGAATATTGCTATTGCCTACGGCGGCCAGCAGGAAATAGTTGACGCAGTCAGAAAGATAATGGAGAAGAGCCTGGACGGTACGATAAAGATAAGCCAGCTGGATGAGACACTCCTAAGGGAACATCTTTATACGAACGGACAGCCCGCTCCGGACATGATAATCAGAACCGGAGGGGAAAAAAGACTTTCAAATTTTTTGCCGTTCCAGTCTGTATACAGTGAGCTATTCTTTACGGATACAAAATGGCCGGCTTTTACAAAAAACGAGTTTGATAAGGCACTTGACGATTTCTCAAGCAGACACAGGCGATTTGGTAGTTAAGTATGAGTTACTTGGATATTGAAAAGCGTTACAAACGCGGTCCGCAGATAATAACAAGAAAAGATGCGGCTGTGATAGTTTCGGAGACAGGGCTGTGTCCGCAATGGAAATGTCTGGATCTTGGCGGAGGTTCCGGTTTTCTATCATTGTTTCTGGCAAATCTTGTGCCTAAAGGATCTGTGACTACTTATGAGAAAAAGAAGGAGCATGCGGAGATAATAAAGAATAATGTGAAGCTTTCGGGATTCAAGAACGTGAAGGTAATCAACAAACCGGCTGAACGCTTCGCTGGTAAAGGATTTGATTTAGTAACTGCGGACATGAAAGGCACAGAGAAATTGGTTAAGAAGATACATACTGCTCTAAAACTGGGCGGATACTTTGCTGTTTATTCACCGCATATAGAACAACAGATGGCCTGCAAGAAAACAATGGAAAAAGTATTCAAAAAGATCAGGACTATTGAGACTATACAGCGTGAATGGAAAATAGACACGCGCGGCTTCACTCATCCTGTGCCGTCACAGGTTGTTCACACAGGCTACGTTACTATAGCGAGGAAGTAAGCTTTTTTCTTCAGAAGCTTTTTTGAATGGGTCCGAGGAGATTTGAACTCCTGTCACGGGCTTTTCCGCGAACCTTTCCTTTTGATTGAACTTTTGGAAAAGTTCACCCGAAGCCCGGATCATAGCCGTTAGACGTCCGAAGGACGTCAGTCTCTGACCAAGCTAGACTACGGACCCGGTTCATTAAAACATTTGTTACATTCCCAGTATTCGATTTTTTTCTGTTTTCCTGTCCATCTGACTAAGTCAAACTTTTTTCTTCCGATTTTTGTTGTGCCAACTTTTTTGTATTTTCCCGGGCCTATTGGAGATTCAAATTTTCCGAAGTAGTTACCATTACTATACTTGTTACCGTCTAATGTGATATTTATGTATTTACCACAATCCAGACACCTTCGTTTTATTCTTCTTTTCATTTTCATCCTTAGTAATTGAGAATCATTCAAGAAATAAAAAGCTACTGTGCCGCGGCTTTGACTTCTTTTGCGATCTTCGGCCCGAGTATTTTTGCCAGGGTTGTCTCGTCTACAATGGTAATATCCTTGGCAGATTTAATTCCTTCTCTGTAAAGTTTTCTTGCACGTACACGGCCAATACCTTTCAGGGCTACCAGCTTGAGGAGCTCTTCACGCACGCCGTACTTAATCTGAAGTTTTGTCTTGTTTAAATTGTTGGCGATGTCACGGACATTTATGATCAGTGCCAGTTCACTTGCTGCGTAAAGCATCCACTCAGCACGACTGGTTTTGTTATATAATTCGCCAGGCGTAACATTGTAACGTTCGAGTATCTTGTCTTCGCCTGCCTCGTCAATCCAGTCCTGAAGCAGGAGAGCGGTCTTGAAGGACGATAAAAAGTCTTCGTATTCAACATCCCAGATATCAGGAGCTTCCATGTCGTTATGGGCCAGCTGAACTTCCAGTTCTTCATACTCAGCCTTTCTTGGATTCAGCAGCGGCTTCATCTCGTCACACTGGCATATTGTCATAAGGTTATGAATGTTTGTGTCTTCATCACTCATAACTGTTAGTATGAGATTTGCGGAAATCGGATCTATGTATAACTCGCTGACACGCTTCCCGATCTTTGTTGCTTTCAAAGGTGTTGACTGGGACAGCTGGAAGGCCGGCATGAAATCCTTTGAAATAAACTCACCCTTTTCACCAATAATAATGAACTTGTAACTTTCCAGCTCCTTTAACACTCTTTCAAGCTTTCCTTCGATCTTTTCTATGTCACCGTACTGATTGGCGAAAAATGTACGGGTGAAAAATTCTTTAAGCTCTGTTTTTGTTCTTACAAACTCGGAAGCTATAAGCGACAGTGTGTATACCCTAAGTGCACGTTCAACACCAAGTTTTGAGTACACTTCTTCTGCTTCACCCTGCACGTATTTGTCCCATAGTATTTTTGCTTCTGTCTGGGCTTTTGCAAGCAGAATTGCTTCACCTTCTTTATCATATTTAGGACGACCGGCACGACCCATCATCTGGTGGATCTCCATTACAGGAATAAATGCTGCTCCGTAACCCTGCGAGAATCTTTTCACGTCTTTTATTAAAACTCTATAGGCCGGCAGGTTCATTCCAAAGGCAAGCGTGGGCGTCGAGGAAATTGTTCTTAACAAGCCTGCACGGAAAGAGTCTTCTATCAGTTTTCTCTGCGTTGGCATAAGTCCTGCATGGTGGAAAGCTGCACCACCTTCTACTATTTTTGCCAGGCGTCTGCACTGTTTTGTCGGTGAAGGCAGCGCACTTTCAATATTTTTTGCGAGTTTTTTAAGCTTCTGTCTTTCACCCTGGTTAAGCAGTATCTTTGTCTTCTCTCCTATTCTTTCTGCAGACTTTTCCGCACTGCGCCGCGTTGATGTGAAGACCAGGGACTGTTTTTCTTTCTTTATGGTATCTATACACAGATCAATATCACTTTCATTATCTGCCGTTATCTTGCTTTTCTTCCTGCCAAACTCAATTATGTGACCGGATTCATCAGGGTACATCACACCTTTGTTCAGCTTTACGGGACGATAATCACTTTTTACCAACCCAGCATTTAACCAATTGGCAATTTCATCAGCATTTTGTATTGTGGCTGACAGGGCCAGTATCTGGCTGTTTGTCATCCCGGCTAATTGTGTCAGCACTATCTCTAAAGTCGGCCCTCTTGAGGGATCATTGATTACATGGACTTCATCCGACACAATCAGGGAAATATCCTTTACCCATGTTGAATTATGACGCAGCAAAGAATCCATTTTCTCGTTGCTGGCAATAATAAGGTCCGATCTTCCTAACCAGCCGTCTGAAGAATCCAAATCACCTGTGGCTACACCGACTTTCATGCCCATTTTTTTGTATTTCTTGAATTCAGTAAACTTTTCAGAGGCCAGGGCCTTCAAAGGTACAAGGTAGATACTCTTCCTGCCTTCCAGGAAGTTTTTCAGGATTGCTATTTCAGCTATCAGGGTTTTGCCCGAGGCTGTTGGTGAAGCAACAACAAGATTTTTTCTCTCAAGCAGACCCTTTTTAACGGCTGCTATCTGCGGCGGGTTTAGTTTTTCTATTCCTTCGGATCTTAGAACAGAAATCAGTTTTTCCGGGAGAGCAAGTTTCTCTAATAGCATTACAAAATATATTATTCAAAAGGATAAATACTATCTTTTTCGAGAAATCAGGTAGTCGGCGAAGAATTCCAATATTTCATGCAATTCTTCCGGAAGGGTTTTCACTGTTTCCAGAGCTTCTTGTTTCATTTTTTCGGCTTTTTCCCGTGCATAATCTATAGATCCATGCTTCTCGAAAAGACGCTTCACTTCTGAAACCTCTTCATCAGTTGTGTCTTCCGGCAGTTTGTTAAGAATTTTCAAAAGCTTTTCGGCTTCGCCATCTGAGCATTTGCCAAGACAATGGATGGCCAGTATACTTCTTTTCCCTTCCTTTACATCACGGCCTATCTCTTTACGGCCTTTGCCGACTGTAAGGTCAAGAATATCGTCGGCTATCTGGAAAGCAGGGCCAATCTCTGAGCCGAACTTGATTAATTTAGGTATTATTTCCTCGCGTTCTGCCACCACAGCTGCACCTACCATACATACTGTCAGGTAATGGGCCGTTTTGTCGGTGACCATGTCAAGATAATCCTTTTCTTCAGGGCTGTTATTTTCCCTAAGATTTATGTCCATTGTCTGGCCTTCGGCCGTGCGTATAGACGTTTTTACCATGGAATCAATGAGATGGAACTTTTTCTCATTGTCCACATCAGAAGACAGAATTAATTCAAACACCTTCTGGGCCATATAGTCACCTACATTTATACCATGGGCCAGACCGTACTTTTTCCATACTGCAGGCTTGTCTCTTCTCACTTCATCTCCGTCTTCAATATCATCGTGGATAAGCAGCCAGTTATGAAGAATCTCGCAGGAAGCAGCAAAAGGGAGGATTTTCTGGTCTTTACCGCCCAGGGCTTCATAGGTTACTATAGACAGTATTGGCCGCAGTCTTTTCCCACCTGTCCCTAGATGGTACCAGACAGCGTCATCGAGGTTTTTAAGCCCGTTTTTCGGGAATACTTTTTCAATTTCCCGGTCTATCATATGTGCCTTCTGAGCCGTCAATTTTGATATATCTATCATACGAAAATCTTGATCTAAAAGCTTAAGAAGTAAAATCTTAATATACGGCATGGAATATAGTATAACTAGAGAACAGGGAGTGATTAGATATGAGTGCACCTTACAAAAGAGGTTACAGCCATACAAAATCTAAGGGAAAAGAGGCAATGGTAGATTGTACGTATTGTGGCAGAAGAGTGCCACGATGGAAGACTTTTGTCAAGTACAAGGGTTTCAGGATAAACGATCCGGCACTTAGAAAACAGATCGACAGCAGATTTGTTAGCAGTGTCCAGTCTAAGCTGTACGTTTGTCCGGCATGTGCCCGTTTCCGCGGTGTTGTAAAGGTGGGTAGATCAAGAAAAACACGATCAAGCAGGTGATTAATTGCGAAAGGAAAAGAAACCGGGACTGAGAGGAGCTCTTTACAGAAAGCTTCACAACGAAAAGCCTATTCCTGTGCCCAAAACACGGGCAGGAAAGGTGCTTCAGATTATGAAGCAGAATACCGGAAGAAAGTTCTACATGTCCCAGTCAAAGTCCCTGGTTACTTTGCCCCCGTCGAGTGAAGTAAAATTCAGGAATGTCATGTACGCTCTTATGAGGCCTTACTCCTACGCGAACATAAGATTTGACGAAAAGGACGGAACACTGGTCTATAATGTGATGGAGCCAAAGCTTGATGAAAGAGAGCAGTATGTATTGAAGAAATTACACGAAGGAATGATACAGATAATAGATGTCAGCCTGGAGGACATCAAAGAAAGCGACACTATGCTGGTGTTTCTGGAAAAGAGCATAGGAAGACTGATTGACGAGTATGATTTCAAGCTATCCGAAAAGGAATACGTAAAGGTTATGTATTACATATTCAGGGATTTTGTCGGACTGAACAAGATAGAAGCTCTTTTGAGTGATCCGTACATAGAAGATATCGGCTGTGACGGGCTTAACGTGCCTGTGTATATTGTCC
This sequence comes from archaeon, assembly GCA_028279825.1. Lineage (GTDB taxonomy): Archaea > Aenigmatarchaeota > Aenigmatarchaeia > GW2011-AR5 > GW2011-AR5 > GW2011-AR5. The sequence goes on from JANQNA010000006.1 coordinate 21,059, forward strand.
ACCAGAAATTCGGCTCTATGAAGACCAACATAATCTATAAAGAAGTCAAAGAGCTCAGGGATTTTGTAACTAAACTTGCCGAGAGATGCGACAGGTATATTTCTTACGCAGAACCACTGCTGGATGGTTCACTTCACGACGGGACCAGAGTACAGGCTTCACTTGCAAGTGATGTCACAACACACGGACCAACGTTCTCAATAAGAAAGTTCCGCACGGAACCTATGTCTCCGATAGACATGATAAGACTCAATACCGCTTCACCTGAGATGCTTGCATATCTCTGGTTTCTGATAGAAAGCGGTGTTAACATACTGATAGCCGGGGGCGTGTCTACAGGAAAAACAACTTTACTTAACGGAATATCCTTTTTCATACCGCCGGAATACAAGATCGTGTCAATAGAAGATACAAGGGAGCTGAATCTGCCGCATGAGAACTGGATACCCGGTGTTGCGCGTATGGGCTTTACCGGCAGCGGTGTCGGCGAGGTCACCATGTATGAACTCCTGAAGGAGTCATTCAGACAAAATCCTGATTACCTTGTTGTGGGAGAAATAAGAGGTAAAGAGGCATATGTCATGTTCCAGGGCATGGCTTCCGGCCACCCTTCAATATCAACAATCCATGCAGGAGGAGTAGAGGATTTAATGAAGAGGCTGCAAACAAGGCCGATTAATCTTTCTACGGGACTAATTGAAAGTCTTGACTTGGTGCTTGTCATGGTTCATGCAAGAGAAAAAGGAAAATCATGTAGACGGGTAAAGGAGATAGTGGAAGTTGAAGGAGTGGATATATCCACAGGTGATCCCGTGACGAGTAAGTCATTTGTGTGGATACCTTCTGACGATTCGTTTGAGTACAGATCAAATTCATGGTTACTTGGAAAGGTCTCCACGCAGAGAGGAATATCGATAAACGACATTGTAAAAGAGGTATCAAAAAGAGAGAAATATCTTCTCTGGCTTTACCAGAATAATATAACAGACATGAAAACAATCGCGAAATACATCTCACTTTACTACAGAAATCCCGAAAGAGCAGCAAAACTACTTGCAGGTGAAAGAATAAGGGAAGATGAAATATGAAGAAGATTCCATCAGGCATACACGGTCTCGACAAAATACTCGGCGGCGGGATACCTGATCGCGGTGTCATGCTCTTGAGCGGCAACTGCGGCGCAGGGAAAACTATTTTCAGCCTGCAATTTTTGATGTCGGATGACCCTGGCGTATACGTGAGCTTTGAGGAGGAACTTGATGAGATAAGGGAAACCTCAAAACTATACGGATGGGACCTGGAGAAACTGGAAAAAGAAAACAAGATAAGAATGCTTAAATACGATCCTTTCAGACTGGAGGATATCCTGGAAGTTGTGGAAAATAACATAAGGGAAATAAAGGCCAAGCGTGTTGTATTTGATTCTGTCGCTGCTTTGGGGGTTCACATGAAGGAGCCATCAGAACTGAGAAGAATGATTCTTCAGATAAACAACATAATGAAAAAGAACAAGTGTACCACTATTATTGTTTCGGAGATACTTCCCGGAAGCAAGGCCCTTTCAAGATTTGGCGTTGAGGAGTTTGTGTCGGATGGTGTTATTGTTCTTGAGAATGTCGAAAAAAGAGGAGAATTCAAGCGGGCGCTGGCTGTACGCAAGCTTCGCGGGGTGAATCATTCAAGGGCTATACACACTTATAACATATCCAACAAGGGCATCAGCGTAAGCCAGTCTACGTTCAGATAAGAGTTGTTCTTATGTACAAGGACTTAATAAAAGTTTTAGGAAATTTTGGTACGCGACGTTTTGCTAGTAACCTGGCTCCTTTGAAAGAGGAAATAACCAAGTCCAACCTGAGTATACTGTTTGAGATGTACGTTGGCCGCATGATACTTCTTTCTATCGTTGCTTTCTTTGTCACTATGGGCTTCATATTTTCTATGTTTCTATTCCTGGGGGGCGGTTTTCTTCTGGCACTGATGGCAGGTCTTATCACCGGTGTTGCGGCATCTTTTGGCATACTTACTGTTTATCATTCCTATCCGTTCCAGCTTCTGACCTCAAAGAAAAAAAGTATTGAGGCGAATCTGCCTTTCGCCATAAATCATATGGGAGCAATAGCCGCCAGCGGTGTCCCGCCTTTTGTTACATTCAAACTTATGTCCGGTATACCCGAATACGGGGAAATAGCCAATGAATCCAAGCGTATTGTGAGGAATGTTGATACGTTTGGTATGGACGTTGTTTCTGCAATGAGGAACGTGGCAGACAGATCTCCGTCACAGGATTTCAGGAGACTGATATACGGTGTTGTGTCTACCATAGAGACAGGTGGAGATCTGAAAATTTATTTAGAGAACGCGGCGAAAGAAGCACTCTTTGAGTACAGACTAAAGAGAGAAAAGTACATGCAGACTTTGTCCACATATGCAGACTTTTATACGGCCGTGCTTATAGCCGCCCCGCTGTTCTTTGTGTCCGTACTCTCAGTCATGTCCCTGGTCGGCGGAGAGGTATTCGGACTAAGTATTCCGGTTGCAATGAGATTAGGCGTATACGCCATGATACCTCTCATGAATACAATGTTTCTGATGTTCATCCACTTTACCCAGCCAACGGTGTAATAAATGAAAAACGAACTTGATTTCAAACTGGCGAGCCTGATAGCTGTAATCATGGGAATGTTTTTACTCGGATTAAACTTCATGCTGTTTTCGCCTGATGACCAGATTTTCGCTATAATGAACCTCACGGTCGGTATAATAATTGTCGGCGTTCCGCTGGTAATCAAGTATACCGAATACCGGAAAATAAGAAAGATAGAGGAGATGTTTCCGAGGTATCTTAGTGATATTGCCGAAAACATAAGTGCCGGGATGACCCTGCCCCAGGCAATGAGGTCCGTCGGCAACATAGACTACGGTATACTTACAAAATACATAAGGGATATTTCCTCAAAGATATCCTGGGGCGTGCCTTTCGAGGAAGTTATGAAGGATTTTGCAAAGAAGACCAAGAGTAAACTGATGAGCAGAAACGTACAGACCATAATTGAAACACACAGATCCGGCGGATCTATGGATACGGTTCTCAGGTCAGTGGCACAGTCATTAGTGGAACTGGAAAAAATCAAAAAAGAGCGTTCCGCTTCCGTATACTCCCAAATGATTAACGGTTATGTAATATATGTCGTGTTTCTTGGTGTTATGGTCGGGCTTTCGGCTATTCTTGTCCCGGCTTTCCAGCTTGAAGAAGCGACTGATGGTTTACAGGAGGCTTTTGCCGAGATATTTGCAGCTTTGATTATCATACAAGGTTTCTTTGCGGGTATGTCCATTGGTAAGATGTCCGAGGGTACTTTCATTGCAGGCGTCAAGCACGCTATGGTTTTGGTCATAGTTGGTTACACGGTCTTTGTTTTGTTTGGCTGACCGACATTTTTCTTGAAAGAAAAATCTAGGTATCCCAAAAAGAACTATTAGTAACTTATATATACCGCCTAATGATAATCATTAATAGTAATCATCAATGATTATCATTGAACTGGTAGTAACATGGATACAAGGAAAAGGCTGTTTAGCATATTGGAGAAGTCGCCATTCGGACTTACTTCCGGCGAAATATCCAGAAGGGCAAGAGTAACAGAGACTACTGTAAAGCATTTTCTGGAGAAAAATTCCGACAAGATAGTCAAAACAAAAGCAGGCAAAACCTATTTTTACAGAAGCATAAAGGTTGTGATGTTTTTTCTAATACTTCTGATACCTGTTAGTGCCATGTCCAGCGGTACTTACGTGCTGGAAGCAAGAGTCATGGATAACGGCGGCGGCGAGACAAACAGCAGCAATTATACTTTACAGGCGAGTATAGGACAGATATCCGGTTTGAGAGACGGTGATTTCGAGTTTTGTGCAGGATTCCTTTGCAGTTTCTATGAGATTATTGTACACGGACGGGTGACTTTTCTCCTGGAGTTTAACGTGAGCGGAAATGCAAATGACGAAGTATATGCAGGTGTAAGCCAGGTGCTTGGCCAATACACTCCGGGTGGCGTGCAGGGATACTATGCATGTTTAGAGGACCCAACACTCCAGGACACACCTACGTACGGTATTGCACATTCAGGTACGGCCCTGAAATACGTGAACATATCCTTCTACGATTCCTACTCTATGAGAGTATCCCAGGAAATACCTGGCAACAGGTTCATTATACCAGTTACATCCGGCGGATGCGGTGTTGTATCGCAAAAAATGCCCCAGATTTCTGAGTACGGTATACTGCTGCAACCGTTCCTGCTGTCGGGCCGGTTTATCAATGCAGTAGAACTCATGCTTGACTATCCTGCATTTGATCTTACTGGACAGTTTGACAAGAGCGGCGCGTTTACTCTTGTTGTTGAGAAGAACGCCACGGATGAAGATAACATAATAGTGAGGCCAGTCTGATGAAAGGAGAACTAATAAGCACGGTTATTGTTGTTGTGATTGTCATAGGATCAGCTATACTTGCAATGAACATAATCAATCCGCTGTTGAGAGAGGGACGGGAAACACAATCGTTCAACGAGGCGAAGAAGACCCTGGAAACTATAGATGCGGCTGTGAGCCAGGTATTCTTTGAGGCGCCGGGCGCCAGACGCAGTATTGATGTTGACGTAAGAGAAGGAAAGGTTATAGTTTCCGGCGGCGAAAACAGGATAAAGATAAGGCTTGATGATGTTGACTTGTTTGCACCGGGCCTGAGGAAAAAAGAAGGTAACATCCTGGTTACAAGCGGGGCGCAGCTTAATTCTTACGAAGGTGACGTGGACAGTGACAGTAACATTGATCTTATACTTGAGAATGATTATGTTCTGTTTGCTGTCAGGAAGCTGGGCAACAAAACGAATCACGTTGTAGTCAATACAAGCGACATAATCTCTTTGATACGCAACAAGAGAACAAGCACGGACGTGCCGTACCCAAGGAGCGGGATTTTCATAAACGACACTTACGAGACTTCATACGGGATTGGTTACACAGAATTGACACAGACAAGCGGTAGTATTACAACAGCCGGGATAAAAATATACATGAACGCCACGGATGCAAACACGACTTACACAGCCTTGTTTACTCTCGGGTCTGCGCAGGATTTTGTTGATCTGGAAGTCCAGCACATAAAGGGGTTTGAATGATTGAAGAGAAAATAAAGAGCTGCCTGAAGAAAGGTGACAAGACAATAGAGGAAGTGTCAAAAGAACTCAAGATAAGTCGTCCTACTATATCAAAATATCTGCTGGTTCTGGAAATAAAGAAGAAGGTCAGTTACAGGAACATAGGAAAAGCAAAGTTATTTACTCTTAAGCGTTAGATGTTTCAATCTTTTTTCTACTTTCCTGTGTTTTCTTTTTTCTAAAATTATAATTATTATGAGAATTATTATGGCCGGCACGGCCACACCAAGGATGTAAGGATTAGAAATAACAACCTGGAATACTTCCCCGGCGTCTCCTAGAATGGCTCCCTGGTTGCCTGATATCGTGTCAGACACAGGTGCATTGTCTCCGGTACACACACCACAGTCAGACGAACAAGAATTGCACGTTTCCCCTATGTCACATACACCGTTGCCACAGTTTGTACCATCTAAACAAAGAGGTATGCCGGATCCACACTGGGGCTTGGAGCCATCTTCACAGGTTATCGGGTCACAGTCCATTGGACATAAACAGTAGTTTTCACCGTACTGGCATATGAAATCACCGCATGACAACTGTCCAACGAAGAAATAACCGACATTATCGAATTCTACGGAATTTCCTGCAAAATCCTGTGCGTATATGCTTACATCAAACTGGCCAAGATCTTCTATGGTTATTGTTTTTGTCCATGCACCGTTGTTTTTTACGAGGTCATGGTATAACTTTGAGCCGGAATGGAGAAGTATTGCTCTTACAGATGCCACTCCGCTTACTGCGTCGTTAACACCGGCTGTTATCAGTGTTATGTCACCAATTGTTGAAGGATTTGGCGGATCCACTGTCAAAGTTCCGAACGTTGGTGGTGTTGTGTCTTTGGCTACTTCTTTGGAAACTGTAAAACTGTTTTTTGCATGGTCACCGGCTGTTACTGTCAGATTGTATTTACCCTGGTTGAACGTGGAAAAATCATAATTAAAGGAACACATTAAAGTTATTCCCTGAGGTACACATGTCATTGTTTGAGCGTTTCCCAAAACACTTACAATCACGTTGTTTCTGTCGTGGTTTGTATCAACAATGGTTGCCTCTATTTTCTCAGTTGTGTTGACATAAGTGTCTGCGGTTATTGTTATTGCCGGATTTGTGTTGTCAATAATGAGGTTTGCTGTATCAGATACATTGTATAAAGAACTGTCTGCCACCACTGTCAATAAGTATGATCCTTCTGATGCATCCCAAAGGTAACTGCATAATGTGAAACCTGCATTACAGTTCATTGAAACAACTAAGTGATCAGATATATTCAACGTAACGGCAGATATTGTTCCTTCTGAATTGTATATACTGGCAGTTATATTTACAGTCCCCTTTGCATAACCTTCCGGAGAAACAATCATTGACGGCTGGTTGTTCTTTACTATCACGTCAATGTTTGTCAAGTTCGCATTTGTTGCGTTGTCGTATGCAGTGAATGTTATTGTATGGTTTCCGTCATTAAGCGTGGAGGTATCAATAGTGAACGTGCAAACACCATCAGTACAGTCCATCTCTTCTGTTTCACCAAGCGTATAAGTTGCACTGACAAAACCGGAATACGGATCTGTTACGGTAATATTCAGGATATATAAGCCGGAGATTATTTCACTGTCTGTTGGTTTTGTGACGGTTATATGCGGGCCTTCATTATCCACAATCACGCTTGTATTCTGCTCGCCCAGATTGCTTGCATTGTCAACTGCTCTTATGGATATTATCACAGTTTCATTATCAGAATAAACAGTTGTATCAATTGGCTGTATGGAAGACCATACACCTCCGTTTACAGATTGTTCTAATGTGGATTCATTGAAACCGGATACTGCGTCTGTTACTGTAACTTCCGGTGTTACGGAACCTGATACATATGACCCATTCAACGGACTGTCTACAACTATCTGGGGTGCAGTTCTGTCTACCGTAAACACAATTGGACTGGATGGACTTCCCAGGGAACCTTCACCGGATGAATCATTGGCTGTGAAGTAGAAAAACTCTACAGTGTCTGTACCGGCTATGGAAAATGACACACCTCTACTGCAATTCCAGTTGGGATCACCAGAACAGCTCATAGAGTAGCTGTCCCACGGTTCGGAATGCTGGTAAGCGTCTTCTGATATCACAAATAACGTGACAGTGCTTGTTATCAGATCGGGACTTGTTATGTTCACGGAAAAGTTTACTATTCCCCTTCCCGTGTAGCCTCCGTCCTTCGGATAAGCGTCGAAAAGCGTAGGAACCGCGTAGCTGACACCTGAAAACATTACTATCAGCAGTAAAACTGCGTACTTCATGAGTGAAATATCCTCAAAGCGGAATAAATAGATTCATATCCGAAAATTTTCATTTTTGTATTTTTTAACCTACTTTTTGGCCAAGATGCCGGATTTTTTTTGTGTTCCATGATTAACGATTAACTTTAATGAATAAATTTATCAGGTAATATTAACGATTAACTTTAAATAGTGGGCTTCGACAAATTGAATCTAGATGTCATTGAAAGAGAGAGTTTTATCTGCTATAGGCAAGGAGGCCACGCCTATCTACGTTGTGGCTAAAAAAGCCGGTACTTGCGTCACTACGACGTCAAAATACTGTTATATTCTTCAGGCTGAACACAAAATTGTCATGACCAGTTTTGGTAATATGAAGTTAGTCAGGAGGAAGGGCAAATGACAAGATTCCTACCAGCAATCTTGATTGCTAGTTTATTGCTACTTATCACACCTCCTGTATTTGCAGTGCCTAACATAATAGATTTCCAAGGACGGTTGTTAGATAACAACAGGAACCCGCAAGGCGGACAGTTCAACATGACGTTTTCTATTTTTAACGAGTCGACGTCCGGTTCTCTTCTATGGCAGGAAAACAAGCTCGTAAACGTCTCAAATGGTTTGTTCACAGTGTTGCTTGGCGACACCATCGGGTTAAACCTAACGTTCAATGAGGACTATTATGTTGAGGTTATTGCAAACGGGGAAACATTTGCGCCACGCTATCGCGTGTCCACAGTTCCTTACGCTTACAGGTCACAGTACGCTTCAGCTGATAATACAAGTGAACCGTCTTTCATCTTTGAAAGATTCAGGAACCAGACCAGTAATCTTACAGAATGGCAGAACGAGACGGGATTTACAATGGCATCTGTTGACAAATACGGCAGGTTTGTAGGCGACGGATCACTGTTGACGGGCATAATTGCCGCTATCAATGATTCAACGACGGATCTGCCCGCTACAAACATAACACCCGGAACGTTTGGTATTCATTACCAGAACGGAAGCTATGCTTTTCCTGTTAACCTGAATGTTACACACAATCTGACGCTAGGCAATACAACCAATACGCTGAATATATACCGTGATGATGTTGGTAATTTTGTATTCTTCCCCAACAACAAGTCTGTTATTTTTCCCGGCAGATATGCTTCAGGCTTGCCTGCACTGAGTGCTGTAGCAATAGGTGCCAATGCAAGTGTTGCTACGACCCATTCAATTGCTATTGGTACCGGTGCCACAGTCAGTAACGTTCTTCCGAGCTGTATAGTCATAGGAAGCGGTGCCGTTTGTACTGAGAACTACCAACTACTTTTGGGAGGTCCTGACACCTATATCAGAGAGGCATATATTGGCGGCGGGCCAACACGATTGAATCCTAATACAGTTACATTGCAAACTTCGGGTGGTATAGGCGGTTCCAACTATGGTGGTACTATTGTGCTGGCAGGCGGTAAAGCAACCGGAACAGGTGTGCCTGGTAGTGTTGTGTTCAAAGTATCGAACGGTACGGCACCTTCTTCAACTTTGCAGGACCTGGTGGAAGTCGGCCGGTTCAACGGCTCAACAAGGTACTTTGGTATTGGCACGGCTGCAACTATAGCGCGTCTACATGTTGCAGGTACAGAAAACCTGAATAATCTTTCTTTGAACGTTAATGATACTTTGTATGTGAACGGTTCAAGAGTCGGCATAATGACACCAAACCCTACGCATGAACTGCATGTTGTTGGTGACGTGAATGTCACGGGAACAACATATCTGAGCACACTTTCAGTTACAAATCTAGACATACCAAACAACCTGTCCGTGGGTCGTAACTTCTCTGTCGGACCAAATACATTGTTTGTAGATCATTCAACAGCAAGAGTCGGTATTGGCACGGCTACGCCTGCAGAGGAACTGCATGTTATAGGTGACATTAATGTTACAGGTAATTATGCTCCTATAAATGTGGATGTAGTAAGAAGTGCTGTTAGTGCCGGTACATATCTGGACTTTGGATCCAATGTCATTGACGTTTACGCGTCTGGTGGACTACAGATAAATACTGGAAATATCGAGTTCTATTCTGGTACTCGCGTACCTTTATCAATAACACCTGGAAGTGCTGATGGTGTTCCATCAACCATATCAAGTGGTTACGATCAAACAGGCTGGTATCATCCATTACACTATAGATCTGGTGTTCTGGACGGTGCAACAGCCATAGCACACATAATTAACACTACAGGCAATCTAACTACAGAAGGTGCAAAATTGGTTTCCGTACAAAATAACGGTACGGAGAAGTTCTTCATAGACAAAGACGGGGATACATGGTTCAATGGATACCTAAACGTTACGGGTGACGTCAACACGACAGGTAATGTTTGTTTATCAGATGGAACGTGTTTGAGTGATTTAGGAGCGGCGGCCGGCGGCTGGACGGATGACGGAGATGTTGTGAGACTGACGACAGTGGCCGACATGGTTGGTATCGGCACGACGAATCCTTTGGCTAAATTGAACATACAAGGTGTAAATGATACAACAGGATTGTCTTTGAATGTTAACAATACTTTGTATGTTAACGGAACGAATGTCGGTATCGGAACTGGTAATCCACAGAGACCTATACATGCTACTGAAAATGTTGATGGTACTACAGGAGCTTGGTTTTTGAATCCTAGTACAGGAACGTCTGCATTGTCTGCAGTTCTTGTGGGAGATTCTACTGCTGGTGGCAATTATGGATATTTGGGTCACTTTGGAGAAAATTATGCAGATGCCGGGTTAATTGTTGCCAATCGTACAATATTGGTTGGATCAGATACTGCAGGACTTGTAATAGTCTCAAATGCAGCTTCGATGATCTTTGCAACTGGTGGCACTGCTGCATCAAATGAAAGAATGAGAATAACAGCAAATGGGGATATAGGTATTGGAACAACAAATCCTTCAGATAAGCTTCACGTAAACGGGTTTATACAGACGGAAGTTGTAGATTGGACTCTAAAGAAAGAGTTTACCGGTGCCAATGATACTGTCAGAGATCTGGAAGTGTACAATGGTAAACTGTATGCCGGTATGGGTACAGATTTAGAAGAGGGAGATTTGTTTGTGTTTAACGGCACGGACTGGGCGCTTGAGTATGATTTTGGCGGTGATTATGCAAGGGTTGAAGCAATGGAAGTCTACGAAAACAAACTTTACGTGGGTCTTGGAAACGATTCACTTACGCAGGGTGGATTAGCTGATATTTATTTCTATAATGGCACGCACTGGGTTTTGTCTACGGATTTAGGTGCTGAATATGAAAGCGTGTGGTCGCTGCAGGTTTATAATGGAAAACTTTATGCAGGTACAGGAACCACAGACGGTGACGGTGACATCTGGGAGTTTGACGGATCAACCTGGTCACTTTCATACAACCTTACAGGTTATCAATACGCCTATCCTATGGCTACATACAATGGTAAGTTGTATGTTGGAATGGGCTATGGTGCGGATGATGGTGATGTCTACTCGTTTGACGGATCAACCTGGTCACTTGCTTATGACTTTGGAGCTCAATATGAGACAATCTATTCTCTGGGCGTGCATGACGGCAAACTGTATGCCGGTACTGGTTACAGCGGCGGTGACGCAGCGATATATGTGTACGATGGGTCTTCCTGGAAATTGTCCCAGTCACTTTCTCCGTATAATGGGGTATACTCTCTAAGGAGTTACAACGGAAGAATGTATGCCGGTCTTGGACAGGACGCAGGTGAGGGTGACGTATACGTCCTGATAGACGGCAACTGGACACAAGCTGCTGATCTTGGTGCAGCATATGAACAGGCATGGGATATGGAAGTTTACAATGGAAAGCTTTATGTTGGAACAGGCAGTGGTGCCGACGATGCTGATATTTTTGCTTACTCAGAGCGTTTAGAGTCCCAATTAACGGAGGATCTTGGCGAAAGATTTGAAAAGTTTGTGACAACTTCACAACACTTTACTGATAATGTGTCTATACTGGGCATCCTGAATGTTACAGGTAACACCTACCTGAGTAATCTTACGATAGAGGGCATTGCCATGGCAAATGGCGACATGACTGTGTCCGGCAATCTTTCTGTGTTGAAGAATTTTTCTGTCGGTCCTAACAACCTGTTTGTTGATAATTCAACAGGAAGGGTTGGCATAGGAACCGCTACACCGTCTTCTGCTTTGGAGGTTTCAGGCAATATAACGATTACACAAGACGCATTTTTCATTGGCAATCGTGCACAGGCAACAGGACAGGATTCAATAGCAATAGGAAACATTGTCAATGCAACTGGTTTGCAATCGATAGCAATTGGAAAAGGTGCCAATTCAAGCAATGACAGAACAATAGCAATTGGAGTAAATTCAAAAGCTGCCGGACAACGGGCATTAGCAATAGGCTGGAATAGTGAAGTATCCGGTGATTATGGTACTGCTCTGGGAACTGATTCATTTGTCAATACTGATGGCACAGCAATTGGTCTTGGATCACAGGCTACGAGTGGTAGCGGAGTTGCAGTTGGAAGATCAACGTATGCCGGTAATTCTGCTACTGCACTTGGAAGAGCAGCCAACGCAAGCGGTAGTTATTCTGTGGCTATTGGTTACACTGCAAATACAACTACGGATGCTTCTGAGTCTATAGCCATAGGCCTGAAATCAATGGCCGATGCTTCATATGCTGTGGTTGTGGGTTCCAGGGCAAATGCAACCTCGAATAATGCTATTGCAATTGGTTACAAATCTAACTCTAGCAATACAGATACAATTGCTATAGGTGAAAATGCAAGGTCGACAGGCGTACAGTCTATAGCTATAGGCAGTGATGCACAAGCGACAGATACCGGGGCAATTTCTATAGGTGATGATACTGAAACAAGTGGTGACGGAAGTATAGCAATAGGTGATAACGCATGGACTAACACAAATATTGCCGATGCGATAGCAATAGGAAGAAATTCAAACGTATCAACCAGATTTGCAATCGCTATAGGCGGTGGGTCATACGCAGGTCCACAAGCTTCAATAGCTTTGGGTTACGGTGCCTCTGCCTCGGTAATAAATTCAGTTGCCGTTGGAGAAGGTGCATTAGCTACGGGATCCGCAAGCAGTGGAACTGCCATAGGAACCGATTCGATTGTTACCGGTGCATCTTCATTTGCAGCCGGTGCCAGTGCACAGGCAGGTACACGCGGAATAGCAATAGGAAATTTGGCAAACGCTTCGAGTAGCACTAACATGATTGCTATCGGATACATGTCAAAAACTAACCAACCAGATGCGATTGCATTTGGTCATTTGGCAAATGCATTTAATGACAGAGCAATAGCAATAGGAATGACGGCAAATGCAACCAATTCTGATGTAATTGCAATAGGTTCATATACAAATGCAAGTGGTCAGGATTCGATAAGTATTGGTCAGGATGCACAGGCAAGTAATACCGACGCAATGGCAATGGGCAGACAAGCACATGCAAATGATACCGATTCAATTGCATTGGGTAGAGGTGCAGTTGTGTATGAAGCACAGGCCATAGCAATAGGAACAAGTGCTTTTGTTGATGACTGGGGAACAGGCGAGGGAGGTCTTGCCATTGGTTACAATGCAAGAGATTACGGTGGCGGCGGCGTTGCGATAGGTCATGATGCATTTATTGGTGAAACAGATTCACAGTCAATTGCAATAGGTAAATCTTCTAATGCAACCGGGTTGTACTCTCTGGCTATCGGCGCTAGTTCACTTTCGACAAATCAGCTATCTGTTGCTGTTGGATATAACTCTTTGACTCATGGTAACAGCGCGACTGCCTATGGTGATTCTGCTTCAGCTGCAGCAGAAGGATTTGCAGCTGGTGCCTCTGCAGATGCTTTTGGTGGTCAAAGCGTTGCAGTGGGACGATCTTCTAACTCCTCAGGTCAATTTTCCACTGCTGTTGGATATCAGGCAAGAGCATGGAATAGCAGAGGAATAACAATAGGGCAGGGTGCTAATTCGTACGGAGACTCTGGTATTGCAATAGGTAATGTGGCCAATTCAACTAACGGATATTCGATAGCAATCGGAAGAGATTCTGAGGCACTGGCAGAGAGTGCAATAGCAATCGGGGGTGGTTCTGGCAACGGAGCAAGGGCAACTGATTTGGATGCAATTGCTATGGGACGAAACAGTGAGGCATCACAGGACAACGCAATTGCTATAGGTGAGAATGCTAATGCAAGTGATCAGGACACAATAGCTATAGGCCAATATGCAAGGGCATCACAGGCAAATGCAATTGCTATAGGCGAGAATGCCAATGCCACTACAAATGCAGTGGCAATAGGATTTGATGCAATAGCTACTGATCTTGGTGCGATATCCATAGGCGACGATGCTTATACAACCGGTGACGGTAGCATAGCAATAGGTGACGGTGCCTGGACTGAAACGGGTATTGCCGATGCGATAGCCATAGGCGACGGTTCAAATGTATCTACAAGGTTTGGTATTTCAATTGGCAGCGGGTCATTAGCAGTTGCACAAGCTTCAATAGCATTGGGATATACCGCCGAGGCGGAGAACACTAATACTATTGTTATAGGGAACGGCGCAGCCGCGAGGGGAACGTCTACAAGCGGTATTGCAGTTGGTATTGATTCGTTAGTTACTGGTGCAAGTGGAATTGCAATGGGAGATCGTTCAAATGCCGGTCGCTATGCGGTGGCTATAGGACTATTGGCTAACTCTACCGGTGCAAACAGCGCAATTGCGGTAGGATATAGCTCAAAGGCTGATGATCCGGATGCAGTGGCAATCGGACACAATTCAAATGCACTACAAGACAGAGCAATAGCAATAGGAATGACAGCCAATGCAACCGCTGGTGATTCAATAGCAATTGGCTCTTATACAAATGCCACGAATTCCGGTTCCGTGGCCCTTGGCCGTGATGCCCAGACCACAGCAGACAACCAGTTAGTAATTGGCAGCCCAAGCTATAATTTGAATACATTGATACATGGTTCATTGAACGTCACGGGTGATGTGAATGTTACTAGTGATTATGATTTTTGTATTGACGGCGGTAATTGTCTTAGCAATTTTGCTGACGCTGGAAATGTAACAAGCAATGGCTCAGCTGGCTACATACCTGTGTTCACGAACGCTACCAATATCGGCAACAGTATAATGACTGAAGTTCAGGGTGCTATATCGATAGACGGCAACCTGAGCATGCCTGGTGCATTCTATATCGGGAACGGTGCGGCTGCCATAGGTAGTGATGCACTGGCTGTCGGTAATAGTGCAACATCTGAAAATACTTCTACAATAGCAATTGGCGAACTTGCAAACGCGAGCGGTTTGTATTCTACAGCTATAGGCTACAATGCAAGAGCTACACAGAGTGCTGCATTGGCAATAGGTTCGCCTTATCCATCCGGACAAACCAGAGCCACAGGTACTTATGCAATAGCGATAGGAAACGCACCCGAGGCCCCTGACACCAGTTCAATTGCTATAGGTACCAGCGCAAACGCAACTGGTACTTACACTGTTGCGATAGGACATAGTGCACAAACGATGGGAGGCAGTCTTGACAGGGCTGTTGCGATTGGGTATGATACATACGCAGAAGGTTCTGGTGCACTGGCACTTGGATATGAGGCAAGATCAAATGTTGGATATGGGATTGCAATGGGTATGCGTAGTGTTGCAAATGGTGCAGGAACCGCAATTGGCTGGAATGCTGATGCTGGTGGAGCTTCATCTGTAGCACTTGGTGGATATGTCCCTAATGCAAGTGCAAATGATGCTATAGCAATAGGCTCTTATGTTAATGCAAGCGCTGTTGATACAATTGCAATGGGTCATTTTGCAAGGGCAACACAAACCAATGCAATTGCAATTGGTGAGGAAGCAAATGCAGCTGGTACTCAGGATATTGCAATTGGTTATCAGGCTGAGAGTCTGGCTAATTATGGTGTTTCAATAGGTTACAATGCTTCTGTGGCTAATAGCGGTGTTGCTTATGGTACCAGTGCTACGGCTGCCGGCGCCAGTGACACAGGCCTTGGAAGAGCGACAATGGCTGCCGGTGGTAATTCTGTTGCTGTAGGCTTCCAGGCACAGTCAATTGGAGGAAATTCCGTATCTATTGGCTACAACGCTGACGCAAATGGAACTGATTCAATAATGTTGGGCAGAAGTGCAAGTGCAACAGGTGATTATGCTGTTGGAATGGGTGCGATTGCAACTGCAACTTCTGATTATGGCATAGCCTTGGGATATGATGCAAATTCAAGCGGTCTGGATGCAATAGCCATAGGTCAAGGTACTGTGGCGTTCCTGGGAAATGCAATAGCCATAGGCAAGGATGCCAATGCAAACAATTCAAATGCTCTTGCGATTATGGTTGATGCTGACGCGACTGCTGCTGATACAATTGCTATAGGTCAAAATTCAAAGTCATTAGATAGCTATTCTATATCAATAGGAAATAATGCTAAATCTTTGAACCAGAACTCAATAACGATGGGACGTAATGCATTTTCAAGTGGCGGCTCTTCATTGTCAATAGGCAATGCTGCTAATGCCTCTGGTGGATATGGTATTGCAATTGGAACGCTTGCAAATGCTTCTCATGATGATAGCGTATGTATTGGATTTAACTGCCAGACAACAGCAAACAATCAATTCATGGTTGGGGCTGGCACGGACCCATTGAGTTTGAACGTGACAGGTGATATAAATGTAACGGCCGGTTATGATGTTTGCATTGATGGAGGAAGCTGTTTGAGCACGGGCGGCGGCAGTGGAAACACAAGCGGTACCGGAGCAGCTGGTTACATACCTCAATGGCAGGACCATGACACTTTGAATAATTCAATCATGTTCCAGGAAGGAACTTACATAGGCATAAACACCACAACTCCTGGGTCACCATTGCATGTTGTCCAGGAGGGATTGGACGACATACTTACAATAGGTGCTTACGTAAACACGTATACATGGAACAATCTTGTCTTCGAAAGGAGTGGAACCAGTTATGCTTCACCTTCCCAGGTATCCAACGGGGCTAACCTGGCGAGAATTCTATTCAAAGGTTATGACGGTTCGAGCTATGACAATGCTGCTGCTATTTATGTGCAGGTTGATGGTGCTACAAGTACCAACGACATGCCTGGAAAGTTTGTGTTCTATACTTCAAGGGACGGAACAAACTCGATACAACCCAGGATGGTGCTTGATAATATGGGAAGACTTGGTCTGGGTAATGTTAGTGAATATGCTACAAACTTCGACTCCAACTTCACCGCAATGCTGCAAATAAACGGTACGAATCCCCAAAATAATCTGTCTTTGGATATTAACGAGATTCTGTACGTGAATTCTTCTTCCGGCTGGGTTGGTATTGGAGTGAGTGATCCTGGTCGTGGAGATGGTGACGATCCACAATTAACAACTGCAGGTCTTCATATAAAGAACCCTGTTTCTGGAAATGAATCAGCCATAGTCTTAGAGACCATTAACAGTTCGTGGAAGATACGTAATCTTGACAGGTGGGGACGCTTTTCAATTTCACAATTCTTCCCTGATGGAACCAGCGTAGCACCGTTTAAGATCTTCAACGGCACAAGTCATAATCAGTTTGTTATACAAGAAAACGGCACCGGTATCGGGACCAACAATCCTAAGGCCTGGCTACACGTTGACGGCACAGATCTATACAATAATATTTCCCTGAACGTTAACGACACTCTGTATGTGAATGCATCTGCTTCAAGGGTTGGCATTGGAACAGCGAGCCCTGCTACTATGCTGGATGTCAGATCTTCCAGCTCATCGGTAAACCCCGGTATAACCAGTACTAACGATGCCGGTGTGGCTTCTTACTTCTATACTGCCCGTTCCGGTCATGCATGGTCCGGGAAGACTGTAATACAGAACAGCGGATCAAGTGATGTGTTTTTCAGTGGCAGCGGAAATGTTGGGGTGGGTGCACAAACTACAAATGCAAAACTTCATGTCAATGGAACATATTCTACGAGTGGATTGTCCCTGAACGTTAATGACACTTTGTATGTGAACAACTCAAGAGTTGGTATTGGAACCAGCAGTCCGGGTAATTTGTTCCACGTGAGTGCCGGTCCTTCCGGATCAATAACAAGTTTAGAAGTTTCAGATGATGATGGTACAGATCCGTATAATCTTAATCTTTACACTGATACTACATATCAAAGAATAATTATGCGTGGTCTTACCGGCACTCAACATCAGGCACTTGTGTTTTCAGATGGTTATGGATATAATACAATGTTTGGAATAAGTTCCAGCACTGATTCTGGAAGTACCTGGCTTCCTAAGTTTGTCTTACAACAACGCGGACTTGTAGGTATTGGAGCAACAAATCCAGAGGCATTGTTCCACGTAAATGGAACTGACCCATTCAATGGAAATCTTTCTCTAAATATCAACAACACTTTGTATGTGAATGCTTCCGGAAGAGTTGGTATTGGAACTTCAGATCCTGATGAAGAATTTGTGATTAGTACTTCATCGGTAAGCCCTGCAATAGAAATTGCAACAACAAGCACAACGAACAATCAAGAAAAAGGAAAAATAATTTTCTCATCAAATGACAATGATCTAGCGGAGATAAGGGCATACAGAGTAAACAGTACTAATGGTGAGCTTAGGTTTAAGACCAGACAGGCAGGTACGTTAACCACACACATGGTCATAAATTCTTCCGGGAATGTGGGAATTGGAACTTTGAATCCTTCAATGGAATTGCATGTGAACGGTTCAGTGAACATAACTGAAAATATTTTCTATGGCGGCAACCTGACTGGTTATGGGACTGACGTGGCTGAATATGTGAATGGTATAGGTGTTGAGCCTGGTGATGTTGTAATAATTTCAGAGTATAGTGACGTAACTGTGGAGAAGACTGACGTAGCTTATGATACAAGAGCAGCCGGAATAGTCTCAACTGCACCTGGTCACACACTTGGTCTCGGAGAAGGTAACGTCAAGCTTGCGCTGGCAGGCAGAGTGCCTGTCAAGGTAACTACGGAAAACGGATCAATTAATCGTGGTGATTTGTTGACTACTTCCAGCACACCTGGACATGCTATGAGATGTGAGTCACGCTCTGCATGTACAGGATCAATAATTGGCAAGGCAATGGAGAACTTTTATGGTGATAACGGAGTCATAACAGCATTGGTGGTACTAGGGTGATATATAATCTCAAAAGAAACAGTGTCGTTGTTATATGCCTGATATATCTAGTTTTTGTTCTAGCTATTCCTGTACTTGCTGAGTCCAATATTAATATAACAGGATCTATGTATGTTGCCAATGACCTGAATGTTACGGGAAATATATACGGGAGTATATTTGGCGATGGATTCGTTTTTGGGAATTATACTGTTTCACAGGATCTTACCGTAGGTACGGACATATTTGTTGTTGATACATCGAATGGACGTGTTGGTATCAATCTTACAAGTCCCGGTGAGGCGTTACAAATAAACGGAAGCATCAATGTGACAGGAGACGTTTGTATAGATGATGGAGCATGCTTGAGCAATGTAACCGG
Source organism: archaeon (assembly GCA_028279825.1). Taxonomy (GTDB): domain Archaea; phylum Aenigmatarchaeota; class Aenigmatarchaeia; order GW2011-AR5; family GW2011-AR5; genus GW2011-AR5. The sequence goes on from JANQNA010000006.1 coordinate 40,159, forward strand.
CACCAGCGGGGGATGGTTTGATGCAGGTTCAGTGATCGAGTTATCTACTGATACTGATGACCTGAACGCTACGACACTTCTGGTCAATAATACCCTTGGTATGGTCGGAATAAACACCGTTCCTAACAATACTTTACATGTGAAGGGAGATATACTGCAGACAGTCAATACGCCTTATATCGTTGGTAGTGTTACCGATTCAAATTTTCTGGACGGTGCTTCCGGCGTTTATGTTCAGAGTAAATATGCTTATGTTGCAGCTTCTTTGGATGATCGCCTGACCATTGTTGATATTGGTACTCCTTCAAATCCCAATATTGTCGGCAGTGTTTATGATGTTGCACTGAATTCTGCCAGGGGTGTGCATGTTGTTGGTAAATATGCATACGTCGTATCACAATATAACGATTCACTGGTCATCATAGATGTTTCGAACGCTTCAAATCCCGTGATTGTTGGTACTGTTGCAGATAACAGCTTTCTCAACTTCTCAAGCGATGTTTATGTTTCTGGCAGGTATGCATACGTGGCGGCTACTACAAATAATACTATAGTAGTAATTGATGTTGGAAACCCTTCGGATCCATTTATTACAGGAACAATTGAGGACTCTTCAAATCTCAACTATCCAAGAAGAGTTTATACACAGGGAAGATATGCTTACGTTGCAAGTCAGCTTAGTGACAGCATGACAATAATTGATGTCAGTGATGTGACAAATCCTGTGATCGTTGGTAATGTTACTGATACAGGGCTTGACTATGCCAGTGATGTTTATGTTTCAGGAGGCTATGCCTACGTTACGTCTTATAATAACGACAGTCTTAACGTAATCAATGTTACTGATCCATCAAATCCCAATATTGTCGGTAATGTAAGTGATGTAAGACTTGATGGTGCCTGGTCTGTGAAAGTTATGGGAAAGTATGCATACGTTGTATCTTATGATAATGATTCACTGACGGTCATAGATGTAAGCGACTCAAGTGATCCCGTTATTGTTGCAAGTATAACAGATATAAAATTAGAATCCGGTTACGGCATTGACGTTAGCGGCAAATACGCATATGTTGCGACGGATGCGAATGATAGTTTAACAGTTCTGGAAATTCCAGGTATTGATGCACCCACAGCTTCTATCGGATCTGTTGAGTCAAATCGATTACATGTGACAGAAAACATAGTTATTGGCAATGATGCTTATGCCGGCGGTGTGGCAGTTGGCGGCGGCACTATGGTAGACGGTGCGGCAAGCCTTGATAACCGCACGATAACAGTTACCGAAACGGGAAAGGTTGGTATAAATAACACAAACCCTGCACAGAGCCTTGACATTGTTGGAAACCTCAATGTTTCTGGTAACGGTTCAGATCCTTACATTTATTTTGCTTATGGAGGTTACATCCATGACAATGGCACTCACATTGTCATAGGACACTGGTGATAGTATGAAATATATTATTCCGATTGTTATGATGACAATCTTAGTTACTGTTAGTCCTGTTTTTGCTGCTGAGGGTGATGAAGATACAACAAACTGGAACTTATCATACTCCAATGGTACAGCTGATGAGGTCAGAGCCATTGTTATTGATAGTAATAACAACGTCTATATTGCGGGCCATTTGGGACAGGGGGCTGCAACACTTAATTGGACTATCAAAAAATTTAATTCTTCTGGTGCGGAGGATGCAGAAAACTGGAGTATAAGTTTTGGATATCCTTCGAGTAATAGACTTGAAGACGCAACGATAGACAATGATGGCAATTTGTATTTTGTTGGATCTTTTATAATCACCGGTGACCGGGATGCTATAATAAAAAAATACTATCCTAACGGTACAGAAATAGTGACAGGATGGAACAAGACTTTCATTGGTAGTGATTCTGCTGATGATGAAATGCAGGCTGTGGCCATCGACAGTAATAACAATGTTTATGTGGGTGGTTTTGGAAATGATCTGGTTAGTGGTAGCAGTGGTTATGACTGGTGGATCAAGAAGTTTTCTTCTGACGGTACGGAGGATACAAGCAATTGGAACAAGACATATGATAGAGGTGCCGTTGATGTTGTCAGCAAAATAGCTATAGACAGCGAAGACAATGTATTCGTTGTTGGTTATGGGGAAGACTTAGCAGGTGCCAGTACTAATCAGGACTGGTGGATCAAGAAGTTTTCTTCTGACGGTACGGAAAATATGTCTTGGAATAAGAATTTTACCGGTAATGATGCTACTGCCAATAATGATGCTTCTTATGATGTTGCAATTGATTGTGAGGATAGTGTATATGTTGTTGGCGTTGGAGACGATCTAATTAGTGCAAGTTCCAACATGGATGCATGGGTCAAGAAATTCTTTAAGAACGGCACGGAGGACTATACCTGGAACAAAACATTTGAATACGAAGCCGATGAGGATACTGCTTTTAGTGTAGCTGTTGACTTATCGGGTGATGTTTACGTTGGTACATATGCAGACAATGTGGTTGACGCTACCTCTAACACAGACTGGTGGATCAAGAAATATTCTTCAGACGGCATAGAGGATGCTGATAACTGGAATTTGACATTTACTACCGGTGCTGGAACTCGGACATCTTATCTCTATGCAATTGAATCTGATAACAGTAACAGTGTTTATGCTGGTGGTTATGGTGTTGGTGCAACAGGAACTACTAACCCTGACTGGTGGATCAAGAAGTTTGAGGGAGGTCCTATAGATCCGTTGTGTGTATATGGTCGTTCCAACATAAACATTACTGGATCTTCAACTTTTGGTGTTGACGTAAATGTTACTGGTAGAATCTATGAACCTAAATTCGGTAACAGTTATGTTCCTGGAAATTTTGATATTACACAAAATCTTTCTGTAGGTTCCAATACTTTATTTGTTGACGTTCTGAACGGAAGGGTCGGGATAGGGATAACACCTACGGTGACTCTCTACGTGGACGGAGACATTAACGTTACTGCAGATGTTTGTATTGATGGGAGCAGCTGTTTAGGCACCGGTATTATTGGAGAAGGTATATGGTACGACAACGGTGCGGAAGTCAAATTAAATACAAGCACTGATGATTTAAACGCCACGACACTTTTCGTGAATAACACTCTGGAAATGGTTGGAATAAACACTGTTCCCAACAAAACTTTGCATGTAAAAGGGTATATATTGCAAACGGTTACAACTAATGCAAGTATTGTAGGCAGGATAGAGAGCTCAAACCTGGACCAAATCTATAATGTTTATGTTCAAGACAGATATGCATATACTGTTACAAATGTCGGCAGGGTTGGTATTATTGACATTACAGATAAAACCAACCCTAGTTTTGTCGGTACGTTGTATGATGTAAACAAACTAAATGGCGGCAAATCAATCCAGGTAGTTGGAAAGTATGCCTATGTAGCTTCATCGACTGCAGATACATTGACCATAATAGATGTTTCTAATGCGTCAAAGCCTGTTGTTGTTGGAAATGTAACGGACGAGATAATTCTGAACGGTTCATTTGGGTTATACGTAAGCGGCAAATACGCCTACATTGCCGCTCTGTATGGACAATTCGTGATAGTTGATATTTCAGATCCTGCAACCCCCACGATTGTTAGCAATATTTCAAAGACTGATGCCATAGGTGTTTATGTACAGGGAAAATACGCCTATCTTGGAACCAGGGGTACTAGTACATTTTCAGCTATAGACGTTTCAGATCCTTTAAATCCCCGGATTGTTGGTGAAGTATCTGATGCAGCTTATCTTAACGGTAGTACGGGTATCTATGTAAGCGGCAAATACGCCTACGTTGCGTCTTATTACAAACCTGCAAGTACTGATTATCTGACAATTCTTAATGTCAGCAACCCCAGCAATCCTCATATTGTAGGTACTTATACACAAACTGGTATGGATGGAGCTTTTGATGTTCAAGTTGCAGGCAAATACGCTTACCTTACAGCCTGGTACAATGACAGATTTTTTGTGTTTGATATCTCGGATCCGGAAAACCCTATAAAAGTATCAGAACTTCATGATTCCAATTTTCTGGACGGATCTAAGGCTTTGCATGTTGCAGGCAAATACGCCTACGTTGTAGCTTACGGCAATGACAGTCTTGCGATTATTGATCTTGATGGAATAGATGCACCCACAGCTTCTATCGGGTCCGTTGAAGCAAATCAATTACATGTTACGGATAATATGCAGGTTACCAATGATTTTTATGTTGGAAGCGGTCTAAATGTCGGTGGAAGTATAATTTCTGACGGACCTGCTGCTTTCACGAATGGCACAATATTCACAATAAATGGGACTGTAGGCATCAACAACACAAAACCAACTCAGGCTCTTGACGTTGCGGGAAACATAAATGTTAGCGGTAATGGCAGTTATCCATACATCTACTTTGGCAAAGGCGGATACATCTATGACAATGGTACACACACCATTGTGGGACATGATTGATATGAATAGTAAAATAATTTTTCTAATGGTCCTGCTTAGTGGCGTTGGCTTTGCGGTATCGGACATAAATATTACAGGCAGCTCGTTCATAGACGTAGATCTTAACGTTACCGGAAGGATTTCAGGAAAAATTGCCGCTACGGGTATTTCAGGAAATCTGAGTATTGTAGAAAATCTCTCTGTGGGTTCTGGTACTTTATTTGTTGACGCTCTGAACGGAAGGGTCGGAATAGGAGCAATGCCTCTGACAACTTTGTACGTATCGGGTAATATCAATGTCACTAGCGGTAATGACATATGTATAGACAATTTGTATTGTCTTACTACTGCTAACATCAGTGCAGGTGGCTGGACTGATGAAGGCGCACTGGTAAGGTTAACGATGAGCACAGACGATATCAATGCCACAACATTATTTATCAACAATACTCTAAGAATGGTTGGAATAAATACTGTTCCCAATGCTACGCTGCATGTAAGCGGTACTCTTTTACAAGACCCTAATAAAACAATGTCTGTTGTTGGAAGCGTTACGGACGGACCAAAAATGGAAAACGCCAGATCTCTTTATGTTCAGGGCAAATATGCATACGTGACGTCACAAACAAACGACAGTTTGACTATCATAGATATATCCGACCCAACAAATCCCGTAATTGTTGCCTACCATACAAATAGTACAGGGCTTGAACAGGCTGCTGATATTTTTGTCAAGGGCAAGTATGCTTACATTGCCGGTCTTGCACGTGATGCTCTGAGTATAATAGACGTATCCAATGTTACAAACCCAAAAAAAGTGAGTGAGGTCAGAGATACTTCCAGGCTGGACGGAATTGCTTATCCTTACATTTCTGGCAAATACGCCTACGTTGCCAGCTACTTGAATGACAGCTTATCCGTTATAGATATATCCGATCCGACTTCAGCATCTATAGTAGGGTACGTTACAAATAGCACAGTTCTGGAGGGTGCTGTGGCTGTTAAGGTTCAAGGCAGCTATGCTTACGTAGCTTCTCAAAACAATGATTCTTTAACGATAATAGATGTGTCAAATCCGGCCGAACCTTTCATTGTCGGCAGTGTGACGGATCTAAGACTTGAGGTTGCATGGGATGTTTATGTATCAGGCGGATATGCTTATGTACCCGGCAGATATAACGATAGTCTGTGCATTATAAATGTGACGGATGTATCAAAACCTTCTATAATAGGTTTTATTGTTGACAGTTCTAATATCGAGGGAGCAATTGGCGTTACCGTACAAGGCAATTATGCTTACTTGGCATCTATTGTTTCTGGCAGCCTTTCTGTTATTGACATCTCAGACAAGACAACACCAAGAATCATATCCACTCTTTCAGAAACTGGATTGACTGGTGCTACGCGCGTCTTTGTATCTGGAAAATATGCATACGTTGTGGCAAACACTAATGACAGCTTAACTGTGGTGGACATTGTCGGTATAGATTCATCAACGGCTTCTATAGGAGCTTTGGAAAGTAGTACGGTTCATGTTATAGAGAACGCAAAAATTGGTAATGATGTTTATGTGACAGGTGGTCTAATGACTGATGGACTGAAGATTGACGGGCCTGTCAGCTTCATGAATGATACACTGATAACGACATCTGCCGGTAGAGTAGGAATCAATAATACAAACCCAACACAGGTATTGGATGTTGGCGGTAACATTATGGTGAACGGATCAGGCGGAAACGATCCTTACATTTATTTCGGAAAGGGCGGATACATATATGATAACGGAACAGATCTGGTGTTCGGACATGGATAATAAGAAGTTAATCGTGATTGCGACAATCGGGCTTTTGTTTATGGTTAGTGCTATCTTTGCTGCTGAAAAGGATATATACGATGAATGGAACATGAGTTATAGTGTTGGTAGTGAAGACGGACTTTATTCTATAAGTATTGATAATGAAGGAAACGTATACTCCGGGGGCAGGCTGGGAACAGCTGGCATTAATATTCGCTTTGAAGTAATGAAACATAATTCTTCCGGGGATTTTGAATGGAATCGTAGTTTGGTAGCTGGTACCTGGTCACAGGCCTATGATACTGCAGTTGACAGTGAAGGTAATTTGTATGCAGTTGGCAGAGAGTGGTACACCACCAATAATCTTCAAATAAAGAAATATTATCCTAACGGAACACTTGCATGGAACATAACAGATGATACAGGTGTTAGGATAGCTTTTGGTGTTGCCGTTGACGATAACGATCACATTTTTGTTGTTGGTTTATGCACCGACTGCTTCAATAGTACCAGTGGTTATGACTGGATTATAAGAAAATATAACTCTTCAGGTGCAGAAAATTTTACACATTGGAACAAAACAATTGATGCAAAGGCTTCGGATGATATAGCGCGAGATATTGTTATTGATAGTACTGGTGATATTTACGTGGTTGGAAGAGCAAGCAATATTGTTACTACCACTAGCGGTGAAGACTGGTGGATCAAGAAATTTCATCCAAACGGGACTGAATATACAACAGCTGAAGGCTGGAATATAACATTTGATAGCGGGAGTAATGATGATTATGCAATGCATGCTGCAATTGATTGCGAGGATAATATATATGTAACAGGAACTGATTTTAATGCTCTTAGTGGAAGCAGTAATGATGATTGGCGAATCAAAAAATACCAGTCTGATGGTACAGAAATAACTACAGGCTGGAATAAAGTAGAAGGAGATGACACGGACGGCTATGATACACCTAGGGGGGTGGAGGTTGACCAATCGTGTGATGTATACCTTACTGGAATTTTTCAACCAGCCCAGGGATTCACTGATACCAATTGGATTATAAAGAAATACAATTCTACAGGAGCGGATCTTAACTGGAATATCACACTTGATGGTGGTGGGGCTAATACTCCCGATGAAGGATCTGCTATAGCTGTTGATGCCAATAATGATGTTTTCTTTGGTGGTGAATATTACGAAGCTACTGGGAATACTACAAATAGTGTAGACTGGTTTATGATTAAGTATCAGGGTGGTACAAAATGTAATCTTTGGGATGTTGATACGTGGACCATTGGCAGCAACAGAACGTGTACAGGACGGAACCTTAACTTTACCAATTTGACTATAACAGAAGGCGGGTCTTTGAGCCTATGGGGCGGGACGAATCTGTCTGTTACCAACCTGAATATATCCACAACGGGTGATGCAATCTTTATAGAAGCCGGGAGCAAATTAGTAATAGGATGATAAGATGATTGAACTTATATGGATACTGACCGGTGGATTCTTCGGGGGACTTGTAAGAGGAACCGTTGGAATTCTCAAATCAATAAGAGCAGGACGCAAGATCAGAAAAAGATATTTGTTTTCTACGCTGGCTGCTTCGGCCCTGATAGGTATGATTGCCGGGCTTTTCGTTCATGATGATATAAAATTCTCAATACTGGCCGGTTATGTGGGAACGGACTTTATTGAGAGTCTCTATAAAGCAAGGTTTCAGGAATACAAGAAAAGAAAATAGTTAGAAGCCTCCTGTAATAGGTTTAAATTGTTTTCTGATAATTTATTGGTAATGAAAATGGACAAGGTATATCTTGGAATTATCGTGGTTCTTGTTTTGATTGTCGCTTACGTTGGCACACAGTCGGGACAGTATGGTCTGGATGTTGCTGAAAAGGCTTCTGCTTCCGCTATTGTTGAGGAGCTCTATGAGCTACAATATGAAAGTGATGCGGAAATTCTTTCTGTGAGTGATCAGAATGGTTTGTATAAGGTTATTGTTCGTTTCACTGACTTTGCAGGGCAATCAGCTACACAGGATGTTTTTGTGACCAAAGATGGGGAGCTGCTTACAGACAGGTTGATAATAACAGAGAATTACAAGAATGCTTTGGCAAACCAGAAGTCTTTTGCGGAATGCCTGGCAGATACAGGGCTTAGAATACTTGGAAAAACGGATGATACGGCTACCCTGCAGCAATTGGATGTGTTGGGCACTTATGCTTACAAAGTGTTTGTCTCCTGTGACGGACCAAGCGAACAGGCATGTATAGATCTTGGCGTGCAGAGATATCCAACTACTGTTTATAACAACACAGGCTTTGACAACCTGTACAATCCTCAGTTCTTTGCTGAACTGACCGGCTGCGAGCTTCCTCAGTAGCTGCGTTAACTATAAATAACACTCGTAAACGTATTCTTACATATGTTAACTAGCAACGAGAATAGTGTACTCGCTGTATTCTTCCATGATCCGGAAGGACGCTACTATATTAGAGAGCTGGCACGGATGACTGGGTTGTCAGCGCCGGGTATACTGAAAATCGTTGACAGACTGAGGAGACAAAGTCTCCTCAGAACAGAGAAAAAACTGGCAGTTACGAATGTTTGTGCCGGTGAAGAAAGGTTCTTCCAGGCGAAGAGGCTTTACAATATTGATTCTTTGTACGATTGTGGTTTGGTTGATTTCCTTCGGAAAGATGATCCTGAGGCAATAGTTGTATTTGGTTCTTACTCAAACGGATTTGACAAAAAAGATGATACAATAGAGATAGCTGTGATAACTGAAGAAACTCATAAATTCAAACTGGAAAAATTTGAAGCTAAACTAAAGAGGAAAATATCTGTAAAGCAGATCAACTCACCGTCATCTATGGGTGAACTGGAGAAGCTCGCTAATGGCGTTGTTCTTTACGGGAGCCTGAGCTTATGATGAAATATCTGTTAATCGTATTATTGCTGCTTTCTGGCGTAGCGGCAGCTCACACAGTTACGATGAATTTTGCCGTAAGGATTGAAGACAACGCAAGCAGCACGGTACGTGTTAATGATTCTGATTATACAACTTCTGCTACATTCACGAATCTTACCAGAGATTACATATCTGTTAACAGATCAAATGTTCTGGCTGCACTTGTGTCAGCGGGCAACATGTTCAATGCACGTATAAACACAAGTTTCTACAAGGATCTTGTAAACGAGACAGTTCTTATGATGCTGCATCTGGATAACAGCACATTAGACTCAAGCCAATATGGGAATTATGTAGTTGCGCGTAATGGTCTGGATTGTTCTCCAAGTGTGTCAGGTAAACTGAATACTGCGTGTAGCTTTGACGGTTCTGATGATTTCCTTAACAGAACAAAAATACCTGATATTGAGGGATCGGTGAACTATACTATAGCTATGTGGATCAAGACGGCGGGAGTTATATCAACACTTATTTTTGACTTTTTGGACACGACTGATACGGACTGGAATAATGGGACACAGTTTAGAATGATGTCCCAAGGTTCGGGAGCAACATCTAATTTGACTTCAAACACAACAACTGTATATTCTACATTAACAGATACAAACGAATCTGACTGGGGCGGTACGTTCATTAACATGGCCGCGCAAGGTGCAAACAACGACAACATAACATCCAATAATGTTTCCGGCGAATACGTGGATACATTTGGTGCTTCTGTATACTCAAACTGGACAAACATAACTGTGAATACAGAAGCTTACTATGGAACTGAAGTTGGAAGAGGTTATGGAGATGGTGTTGATACAACTTTGCCTTCTGTTAATATGTCTGAATTGATTGGATTATGGCATTTGAATGATCGTGTTGCTGATAGTGAAGGAGAGAATCACGGTCTTGCGCAGAATGGCGCGCAGATAAACACAAGCGGTAGAATTGGTAATGCTGGTCAGTTTGATGGCGTTGATGACAGGGTTGATATATCATTTTCCGAGTCATTGAATTTTTCCGGACTGGAAGAGATTTCCATATCTACATGGTTCTGGGCAAAACCAAATCAGGAAGATGCCGATCCTAGACTTGTTAACCAGGGGAATGAAATAGTCCTTAGAATTGATGCGGCTAATCAACAAATTGACTGGATTTTGAATAGTTTTGTCGGAACTGATAGAGTTAATTCTTTTTCAGACTCATTTAACTTTAGTATCTGGAACCATGTAATTGGTACATTCAATGGATCAAATCTAACGATATATATCAATGGGAAATTTGAAAGGTCTGCGAATGTTGGTACCGGTACGTATGGTGGTGATTTGAATAGCTGGGCAATAGGATTTAATTCTCCTGGAGTGGGTTATAAACCATTCAACGGTTCAATAGATGATGTTGCAATATACAATCGAACACTATCTGCTGGAGAAGTTAATGACTTGTTTGTAAGAGGTAATTCCAGCCTGGATAATAACGTAACATGGGGCAGGGTAGCTTACTGGAAGATGGATGAGGATACTTGGTCTGTGAAGGATTCTTCTGGCCAGAATAATAATGGAACATCAATTGATGGCGTTTTGTATAACTCCAGTGCCGTATTTAATTCTTCCTTGACTTTTGATGGAATTGATGACGTTGTTACGTTACCAGCGAGTCTTATAAATGTCGGAGAGTCAGTGACCATATCTGCATGGTTCAATTCCAATAACATTACTGCGCAGGATGGCATTATAGAAAGTCTGGACAGTTCTTATCACGGATATTACATGGGATTCGAAACCGGGTCTGCAGATCAGGTACGCTGTTATTTCGAGAACAATGATACTGATTCTTTGACAGTTATAGCAACTACTGTTTTGGAAAACAATAATTGGTATCACACACTTTGCAGTTATGATGGTTCCACTCTTCGTATTTATTTGAATGGAAACGAACAGGATTCCGGTGCTCTAACAGGAAATATAAGCCTTGGTGAGATTCCAAGAATTGGTGCTTATGATGAAGGTTCTGACACTAATTTCAACGGTTCTATAGACGAAGTTGCAATTTGGAACAGGACACTTTCTGCAGAGGAAATAAAGAACCTGTACCTACGCGGCGCGTGGAGATTGAATCTATCTGTTCGTAGTTGTGATGACTCTGCGTGCAGCGGTGAGAGCTTCGCTCCTGTCACAGATACAAACTTCATGGGTGGGACAGCTTCGCTGTCTGCTCAGGGCAAGTTTTTCCAGTACAACCTGACTTATGTAAACAAAACAGAAATAAACCTGTCTTCTGACAACCTTACAGTGAATGATGTTACTGTTAATCTAAAAAGTGACGTTGTAACAACAGGTCATTTCCTTTCACAGATCTTTGATGCCAATACAACAGTTACGTGGAACAACATAAGTGTCTCAAGTGAAGCGTATTATGGTACGGAGGTTGGTAGGGGTTATGGTGACGGTGATGTTGGTTTACCTTCTGTAAATACAACTGGACTGGTAGCTCTGTATCACTTCAACAATGAAAGTGCCTACAATGAGAATGACACACATGTGTATGATTTTTCCGGGTTTGGTAACAACGGTACAATTGTAAACGATTCATATTATGAATTGAATGACAAAGTGTTCGGTGCTTCTTCAATAACATTCAGTGGAAATAACAGTTATGTTGATTTCGGGAGTGATATCAACATCAGTGGAATTAGAAACTTTACGATTAGTTTATGGATTAATCCTGAGACTTGGGATCATGTACGTTTCAATGGTATAATATCCAAAAGGGATAATTTTACTATGGAGTATGACTGGGAAATTTATTATGATAATGCCACTAGGGAGATAAGGATGGGTATTGGTCCTGGTCCTGCTGAATGGCTCTTTCTTAATGATGATGTTAATCCTTCTACAGGTGTGTGGCATCACTTAGCTGTTGTAAAGTCAAACTACTCATATACACTGTATCTTGATGGGGTTAACCTATCATCCGATTCAAGTACTGTGACCATACCGTTTAGTAGTGCTAGTGTTAGACTCGGTACTGTATCCGATGTGTCAACTTTTCCTCCTTTAACTTTCAATGGTTCGATAGATGAGGTTAGCATTTGGAATCGTTCTCTGAGTGTAGCAGAAATTCGTAACTTATATTTGCGTGGAGTGGCTAGACTTAATCTTTCAGTCAGAGGCTGTGATGATGATGCTTGCTCTGGTGAAGTTTTCACATCTGTAACAAACACAAGTTTCATGGGTGGCTTAGCTACGCTAAGCCTTGCACAGAACCGCTACTTCCAGTACAATCTGAGTTATGTAAACAATACTCCTTTTAACGGGAGTTCTTCTGTCACGGTAAACGATGCCGTGGTTGGCTATACTTCAAGCGGTACAAATGCGTCCGGTTTATTCACACAACATTTTGGTACATCAAATATAATTGATATATATCTGGATAGTAGTGGTTACCTGAACTATTATACCTACCAGGGTGGTGCTGCTGATGTTGCCGATTCAACGGGTCTGTACGATGATAACTGGCATCATGTAGCTGTTACAAAATCAGGTACCACGGGTACAATATACGTTGACGGAAGCAGCAGAGCATCTGACACAGTTGCAAGTGTTACTGGCACAGGGGAAATAGTTATAGGAACCAGATGGGATCAATCAGATCCGTTTAGCGGTACTATTGATGAAGTAATTGTGTATAACCGAAGCCTATCAGCTTCTGAAGTAAACAATCTTTACAGATACAACCCTTATTATGTACTTACACAGATTACACAGGACAGCAAAGATAACAGATTCCTGGCGACAGTGACGAATGCAACTTATCTTGATGTTGAGGACAGATTCAGCATGATTGACATTGCCAGAATGGTCTCTACAACATTTGGTAACTTTGCTGTCAATATACCGGAAAGGTACCCGATAATTCTTAGATTAGAGTATGATGATATTGACATAGAAGGCAATCTTCTTTGGTCCGGTTTAGGTGATCTTATAATGAAGAATAATGGACTCAATACAAGAGAACTTCCAAGGGTAGGAATAGGATTAGTGAGATAGATGAAAGGTAAAAAAATAAACAGACGCTTTGCGTCAAGGAGAGGTCAATCTGTGCTGCTTAGCCATGCAATACTTGTAGGATTCTCTATCTTTTTGATCTATGCAGTCACAACTACGTTTGTGTCGCTACGCGATGATTATCAGGAGTTCATAGGCGGAAACGAGATAAAACAGCTTTGTTTTGTGATGAACGGGGCAATAGAGAAAATTTACAACCAGCCGGAAGGCAATCTTTCTACTTACACGTTACTCGGATCTTTGGAGGTCCGTATGCCGGAAAAGATAGTAGATGTTAACTACAGAGCCAAGTTCATTAACAGATCAATTTTGATTGAGTCTATAGGTGACATTTTCAATGATACATGTACCGTTGGATACGAGGCTAACTATAATGGTTCTACAGTTGGAGGGCTTACGAGACTTTCTTATTACAGGGCCTCTAACGGGACAAACGTGATAGAGATGGTGCGGATATGAGAAAGGGTTTTGTGCAGACTGATTACATAATAGCTATTGGGGTGTTTCTTGTAGTTTTTGCTATAGTTGCACAGTATGTGACAAACTTCTTTGCTGATGTAACTCAAACAACGGATATAAGACTGATGACCAGCGAAGCGACTAGTCTTCTTTCAATAGCACAAGGTGATTATGTGCCAGGCGAATGGCCTTATACAACACCAAACAGTTCTGTAATCTTCCAATTGCACTTGGATAACAGTACGCTTGATTCTGGTATATATGGCAACAATGGTACAATAAGCGGTGCAAATTGTTCTGTGAGTGTTCAAGGCAGAATCGGTGGTGCATGTGAGTTTGACGGACTATCACACATCACAATCAATGATTATACTTTGCTTAATGGTTCGAGTGAAATTACAGTGGGTGCGTGGATCTATATTGTTGACAGGACCGCTTATGATGGTATAATCTATCATTACACGTCTAATGCATTTGGTGGTTTATCATTGAATGATGTAGCCACAGAGACTGTAAGGTTTGATGTCAAGACTAATAGAACAGGTTATATTGGACTTGGTAGTGGTAGCATCAATGTTTCTCTTAACAAATGGCATCATATCGTTGGTACTTATCGAGACGGTGAGACAGCAAAACTTTATGTTGATGGTCGGCTTGCCGGAGAAAGTAGTGTATGGACCGGACACATTTGGCAGGACGACAACTTCAAGATTGGCTGGGATGATGCGTCCGCCATTAGAAGATTCAATGGTTCTATTGATCAAGTTTTTGTTTATAATAGATCAATTTCTTCGGAGGAAATTTACAGAATCTATGCACATGAAAGTCTGTTAAAGCGTATTGGATTTTACAGTAAGGCCTATAGAATGAAGATAAGGGTGAACAATACTCAGACACACCAAAGAAATCAAAGTGCGCCGTTAGGTGACATTGCAAGTGAACTGGTTGTATTCAACTATACAACTTTTGGAATAGTTCCTGATGTTGGATCTACAAAAGTTTATGATGCTAATGACAATCTTGTTGATTACAGTATATCTGGTAATGAAATCAGATTCAACTTTACTATAAGTGAGAATGATTCAAAGGACTTTACTGTTTACTTTGATGAAGATTCAAGCTTTGCGGAGCAAAGTTCATCTGTGACAGGCGTAGATAACGTTACAGACAAAATATATCCGATAGATGAAATCTCTATAGTCCAGTTTAACAAGTTCAACTACTTACGGAATGCGAACTATACACTAATCAAAAATGCAACAGGTCTTCCGCAGGATTTCAGGATAAGTCTGACCGATTCACAAACAAGTTCACTTATCTTTGAGTTTGGCCCGACTCCGCCGCCTAGCGGAAACATTGTGGCATTTCGTAAGTTTGTATTATACCAGAATGCTACGGCATCTGTGAGGAAGGGGTCAATAACGTTCCAGGTGTGGTAAATGAAAGGATACATATACACGATAGAAGTTTTGCTGGCACTTTCATTAGTGTTAGTAATGATTGTTTTCATATTCAGCAGTACACCTGAGCAGCCTGAAACAAGTTTAGTGGTGATAAAGCAGACCGGTTATGATGCGTTGCATTATCTGGATCAGACAGGTATGCTAAGAGATGCTGTTAGCAGAGAAGCCTATGGTGAGATAGCAGCAAACGTGACGGAAATGATGCCAAACAGCATCAAGTCAGATGTTGCTATATGTACTGCTACGTTCTGTGAATCGTTTAAGATACCGGTTAACAGAACCATTGTTGCTGTCGATTATTATGTGTCCGGATATGAACAACAGTATCTTGAAAAGAAAGTGAGGTTATGGTTATGGCCAAGGTTCTAGACCGATCTTTTTCTTCAGAAGAAAAAGCTAGGTATCCCAAAAAGAACTTATTATTTTTCTTTTACCTTAAGGGTTTTCTTTTTCCTAAAAAGAAAAAGCTTAAGGGTCAGATGTTTCTGATAGCGTCAATCTTCATGATACTCGGGTTTGTTTTACTCAGGAGTCTGCTAACTTTGCCGGAAATAACCCAGGAAAAGACAATACAGGATACACTTTACCTGGACCGTACTATTGACAATATTGTCACAGAATACAACTATCTAACCGGCCTTGCTTCACTGCACTCAGATGTAAACGGCTCGGCCATTGATTACTTTTACAATTTCACAAAGTATATTAGATCAGAAGTGGACAGTCAGATACTTTATGTGTTTATCTATGCAAATGAATCTAGCAACTTTTCCGTTACCATGGGTAACTTTTTACAGGGCAACATGTCAGGTACGATAAATTTTACGGGTGCAACGCCTAACGGAGTTGTATTCTCTCTGAACGATACAAAAGATGTGACTTATCATTTTGAGGGCTCGGGATGGACAAATACCACGCTTAACTATACTATCGGAAATACCTGGGTTCTGGACAAATTTGCTTTCAACAGTTCGGGTAACTATGTCAAGGGATTCTTTGACATAAGTCTGGATGATGGAGGATTTTTTGTCAGGTCAAAAAGCACGTACAACAGGACCTGGACAAATGAGACGTGGTAAGAATGAGTAATCTATTATCTGCAGCAGTACTTCTCCTGATATCAATAATAGCTATTGCACTTGTACTAGGCATGGGACTGCCAGTAATCAACTCAGCCAGGGAAGCTGCTGAACTTCAGGGAGCTGAAGCCGATTTGCACTTTATAGATACATACGTGAGGACGGTGGCACGTGAAGGCAAAGATTCTGTGCGTATCTTCAGCTTTACAAGCTCGAAGATGTTTGAGAGCATACCGGGCGAGGATGCCATACAATATTCAATGGAGACCCAGACAAATTTCTTGGACTACCTGACAAGAAGTTTCTCAGGGAGCTTTGCCTATATTGCAGGCAGCAATGTGGACTGCATAGAAAAAGACGGTGACGGGGACGGTGTGGTTGATCTTGTAGCCGAGAATGACAAGCTGAGAGTAGTTTTCAAGAAAATCAGCGGAACGGTTGATACGGGCGAGGTTATCAGCCAGATGGTACGGAAGTTTGACAACACAACTGTTTATGTCGGAAATTCTTCTATAGTCATAGATGAGAATCCGTCTACGTCTGTTGGTTCAGGTTATACGGAGATTTCAAAACACGGTTATGAGCTTCCGCTGTGCCAGATTCACGTGGCTGTTGAAGGTATTATTGATTATGACGTTTTCTACAAATTGTATGCAGGCGCGGACTTTATTGTAACGGAAGTTAGGATATAGTTCTTTTAGGTACATTTTGGTGTACCGTCAAATGTATCAGATATGCCACCACAGTTTGTTGTGACTATGACTTTTGAGAAGGATGTCGGGCAAACTGAGGCAGATACGTTTGTCAGGTAGATTGTTCGTATAGCGCCAGGCGTAAAATCTGTGACCACAGAGAAGCCTGTGGAGAAGTTTCCTCCGGTTGTGTTGAACATCTGAGCGCTATTGATAGTCAAATCAGAAAATCCGGTGTTTTTCGCAATAACTCTGGCGGAACCGTTCAATGTGCCCCCGGCTGTTATGTAAACATCTTCTATGCTTATTTGAGAGTTAGAACAACCTACTGCTTCGGTTGTTTTATTGGAAACAGTATCAGTTGTGTTTCTTGTCAGCGTAGAGAACCAGCCCATGATCAATGTGGCAATGGCAACAGTGAAAGCTATAAGCAATACTGCTGCTATCAGCGGGGAGATTCCTTTCATGTTTATTACCTTAGTTTGGCAGATTATAAAGATTCTGCCGAATCTTAATCTTTTTTATTATATACACTTGGGTGTCCTGTCAAATGTGTCCGTCACTCCTCCGCAATTGGACGTTGCAACTACCTTTGAAAAGTCTGACGGGCATGTACCTATGGAAGCATTGTAGAGTCTGATGTTCGCTATCTGACCTTTTGCGAAGTTAGGTACCGACGTGAAGCCTGTTGAGGTGTTATGGCCTGTTTTGTTGAATACCTGGACATCTTGAATATCAATAGGCCCGAATCCGGTATTCTGTATAACAACCGTGACAGTCGCGTTGTTGCTTGATTCGACGAAGACTTCTTTTATGGACAATCTTGCGTCGGCACATCCAACAGCTGTTGTAGTATGATTAGTAATAGAAGACGTTGTTGAACGGGCGGTACTTGAATACCAGCCCATAATTAGTGTAGCGATTGCTACAGTGAAGGCCATCAGCATTACTGCTGCTATAAGTGGCGATATTCCCCTCATTAAGAACTAATTGCAGAAGTCCAGTATATATAACTTGCCCAAGATATCTTGGGTTATGTTTATACGAGGAGAATTTCCATTCTCCTGTATAGCATAATCCAAAATTTGCATAGATTTTTAATTGGATTATGTTTATATACTCCTTAAACAATAGTTAATTCATGAAGGGAGTATCACCTTTGATTGCGGCGGTTCTTCTTATTGCTGTGACAATGGCTATCGCTGGTGTTATGGCTACGTGGGCTACAACTTTTACATCAGGCAGGATAGGTGAATCCAGTGCAGGCGCAAATTGTATAGGCTCACTGGATATAAGTTCTCTAACATTTTCTAACCAGACACTTTCTCTGAAGATAAGGAATGTTGCAGACAGGATAAACATGACTGATATAAGAGCATTGATAGAGTATCAGGATGTTTCGAAGAATACAGAGATAAACATAGCGAATTTCAACGCAACAGATCCACTTCCACCCGGTGCAACAACGTGGTTGGTGTATGACACAGGCGGCACGGAAAAGCCGGTAAAGGTAGAGATACTTGCACAAAACTGTCTGAAGTATCCGGCAACACTGTATTTCCGCTAAATCAATAAATATGCCTGCAAACAGTAAGATAGTATGAAGGGTGCTAGTGTATTGATGGCATCGGTTGTCCTTGTTTTGATCACCGTAGTTGCATCTATTTTTCTATCCGGATGGATGTCTACCACAACTACTGCACAGACTGATAGAATAAAAAACGATACGGAAACGCAGCTGAAGTGCCAGTTTGCCGATATTTACATAAAAAACGCCACCTATAACTGCAACAGCGACTGCGCTGCAGGCACTGCTCACACATTGTCCCTAACAGTTGTCAATTCCGGGAAGAAAGGTGTTCTTGTAAACACCATGTATATAAGAAATACCACAGGTCACGTGACTGCTTTGCTGCTTAATGAGACAAAAACACTTAACGTCGGGGATATGCTGACTGTCCAGAATGTTACGTCGACTTCTTGCACAGGCATAAACAATACAATCGAAGTTATATCCATGAGCACTATTACCTGCCCGGCCACGGCTTACGACAGCATACAAGGCGGAGACGTAACCTACATAAACTGTTAGTATTCATTCTTCGAACACCAATCAATTTCGCACAATCTATATATAGAAAGCTGAGAATGGTATACATATGAAGGGAGTCTCGCCGTTGATAGCGACGGTCATGCTTATTGTTATAGTTGTTAGCATTGTTGCTCTGATGTCAGGATGGCTCACGAGTTTCTTCATGGGTACAAGAGAAACGGTCAGCAACAGGACAGATACAAGTGTTGACTGTACAGGTGCAATAATGACCATTGATGCTGTGTACTTAAAAAACGGCACATTTCCTCTGGGAGAGGCTAATGTAGTGGTAAGGAATGAAGGCCTGGTCGATGACCTGGCTATAATGGCTGCTGTTTTGTATAATACAACCGGACATAACTTCTCTACAGCTACACCACTTCCGGTGACAGATCTTGATCGCGGCGGTGTTGAGACTCTTCGCTTTGCAAATCTGAGCATAAATGAGAACTGTACTGCTTTCTCGCGTGTTGTTGTGACAAACCAATGTGGGTCAGATACATTCAAGGGTGCTCCAACAGAGTGTGTCAAATCCTAAAAACAGCTTAAAAAGGTTTTGTTATCTTATTCTACATGGAGGCTAGTTCGGCTGGTTAGCGGGCAGCTGTAGCCATCAATCCGCTATAGATGGGATCGAAGCTTGAGGGCGATGCCTGTTGTGAAGGGAGCCCAATGCTTGAGCGTCGAAGCTCAGTCCTGTGGGATCATGTTTATGGCGAATCGGGTCAGGTCCGGAAGGAAGCAGCCCTAACTCATGGGCGTGGTGCTCTCAGGGTCGCTGAGTGGAGCAATGGTGTTGGACAAACTCTCTTTGTTTCAGACATCCACCTTGGGCGTGCCTCCACTAATCTTTTTTCATAAAAAAGATTAATCAAAAAACAAGAAAAGTGGATTCTATGAAGTTTGTGTTTACGAACAGGGAGATAAAGGAAATACTGATATCAGCGGTCGTACTTTCTATAGCGTTTGCTTTTGCACTATCAGACGGTTTATTTGGCGTAAGCGTTGCTGCTCTACCCATTCTGATAATTTATGCGTTTATTGGCGTAGGAATAGCCTTCCTGGCCCATGAGTTGATAGGTCACAAGTTCATCGCGCAGCACTTTGGCATGCACGGCGAATACAGAATGTGGAAAACAGGCCTTTGGATAGCTCTTTTAAGCTCTTTAGTAGGCTTTGTGTTTGCCGCTCCGGGTGCTGTTTATGTTTCCCCAAAGGTTGATATATGGGGAAAGGCTGCGCCCGTATCTAGAAAGAGAATGGGACTTGTATCTTTAGGCGGACCGGTAACAAATCTTATCCTGGCAGGGGTTTTCATTGTGCTTAACATGTTTATGCCGTTTCTGTTCTTCCAGCTGGCTATCAGCATAAACATCTGGCTGGGACTCTTTAACATGTTGCCACTGCCGCCACTGGACGGGGCAAAGGTCTTCGCCTGGAACAGAGTAGTATGGGTGGCTGTTTTTGCGTCTCTAGTGGCTATATTTCTGGTATTTCTCTGAGTACGACAAACTATATATATTGCCTGGCGGCAACAGAACAAACAGGTGAAAAAAAATATGAAAGGAGTATCAGCAGTTGTAGTTGTTATTTTGCTTCTGCTTATAGCAATTGCAGTTGTAGGAATGTCGTTTTCCTTCTTTAGTCAGGTTACGACCACAGCCGGCGAAGCGGCTGTAGAAGATACAGAAACACAGGTTGAGCAGCTAAGAAAAAGGATTTCTATAGATGCTGTTACAAATGAAACGGTTGCAATAAGAAATTCCGGATCCGTTACAATACCAGCAGCAGAAGTCCAGGTCTATGTAGCTGGTGGAAACGTTACATGTAATCCAGCTTTGACAGACTTTGCCGCACAA
This sequence comes from archaeon, assembly GCA_028279825.1. Classification (GTDB taxonomy): domain Archaea; phylum Aenigmatarchaeota; class Aenigmatarchaeia; order GW2011-AR5; family GW2011-AR5; genus GW2011-AR5. The sequence continues at coordinate 61,070 of JANQNA010000006.1, forward strand.
ACAGTCCAGACATGTGACTTTGGTAGCGGTGCAGCGGATGACTGTGTTGCCGGTGAAAAAATAAGAGTCGTGACTCCGTCATTTAGTGTGGAAAACACCTGCCCATAAAATTTTTTTGATTTCCTTTTTTTACACTATCTATAGTCATGGAAATCCTCAGGTACGATAAGTCTAAGAAAAAATCAAACTGTCGAGATCTTTCCAAACTTTCCGGCTGACAACTGCAATGAACCGTTCCATTCTTTTACATAACCGTTCTCTATCCTCACAGTATCGTCTTTGCTTACTTTCTGGGTTTCATCACCCCAAAGAACAAGGACAATCGTGCCGGAATCGTCTTCCAGTGTGGCGTTGGCCACTGTTGTTTTTCCAAACTTCGTGTTCACTTCTCTGGTCTCTTCCTTTTCAACAACCTTTGCGGTCAGATTTACTTTAGAAGTACCATTCTTTAGCTCTGCTATTTTCATAGTTAGTAGTTGTTGGACAAACTTAAAAAGCTAATAAATTACTGTGACAATAGGATAGATATGCCTGAGATAGTTGTAGGAAGAAACGACGATGATACAAGGAAGTATGGTACAGAGGGTACTCTGCTTCTTGGCAAGCATTTAGTCGGTACAGGCGAGGATGCACATCTTACCACACCTGTTCTGATTGACGCCATTCGGCCACACATCTTGACTATAACCGGGAAGAGAGGCGAGGGTAAAAGTTTTACTCTGGGGGTTGTTGTGGAGGAACTGGTGAAGCTGCCTCAACACATAAAGAAGAATCTGTGCAGCATATTGATAGACACACAGGGCATCTTCTGGACAATGAAAAGTCCGGCAGAAAAGTCTGCCCAGATGCTCAAGGGCTGGAACATGCAGCCAACCGGTTTTGACGTGCAGGTTTACATACCGGCAGGGCAGGAAAGAACATTTTCTTCAGCCGGTGTTGATTACGACGATACATTTTCTTTCGCTCCTTCAGAACTATCTGCTGAAGATTGGATTGGTGTGTTTGGACTGGATCCAAATGAACCTTTGGGAATTCTTTTACAAAAGTCATTTGCCAAACTTTCGGATAAATATTCGATAAATGATATTGTTGAAGCTGTAAGGGCGACGGAAGGTTTTGAAATGGAAAAGCTTGGCTTAGAGAACCGCTTTGAAGCGGCAAAAGGCTGGGGCATATTCGGCGAAAGCAGAATGCCTTCACTGCTGGAATCGGCTAAAATCAGCATTCTTGATCTGTCTTTAACACCACAGAACGTCAGGACTTTGCTGGTTGCTTTAGCTTCTAAGAAAATATACACAGAGCGTGTAGCGGCCAGACGTAAAGAAGAATTAGCGGAGATAGAAATGTCTTCGATAAAGAGAACTCCAATGCCATGGATTCTGATAGACGAGGCACACAATTACCTTCCTTCAGAAGGTTCAACGCCTGCCACCAACATTCTTAACAGAATCGTAAAAGAAGGTAGACAGCCTGGTATAACACTGGTCCTGGCTACACAAATGCCCTACAAACTTCATCCTGATGCATTAGCACAGACAGATTTAATTCTCTCGCATAGATTAACGGCGAAGAATGACATAGATGCTTTGAAAGCAATAATGCAGACTTACATGTTATATGATGTTACAAAGTACATCAATGAGCTGCCAAAATTAAAGGGAGTGGCAATAATCCTGGACGACAACTCTGAAAGAATATACAAGGTACGTGTAAGGCCAAGACAAAGCTGGCACGCTGGTTCAAGTCCTGTTGCTATTTAAGAAGTTTTCTATTCTCGTATTCTCATGGATAGGAGAACTAGGGCATTAATTGGGGAATTGCAAAATGAACTGGATACAGCAGCACATCCAGTTGGTTATACTGTTGAGTCGTATAGATCTCGAGGCAGAAGTGGGAGTAGTGACATACCTTTTGATGTAGCCGTTACTTGGCTTGAAGGAGATGTACGTGGTTTGAAGTCTGCTGTGGAGAGACTTAGGGAAAAGTTTCTGTATATTCATGAAGAACTTGCTCCATATGTTGAAGAAACTGGCGTGAAAGATGCACTTTATGATATGGCCGAACAAGCTGAACGCGTTCTTACGTTAGCCGGTATACATTCGCGTTTGCCTGGTACAAATGAAGAGTATATGGAAATTCTTAGTAGGGGCACTCGTTTTATGTATCCGCCTCATGGGGAATCAGGTTCTGATTAGATAGTACATGTCGCGTTTCTAAGAGTTTCAAGAATGCTGAAGTACGCCGGTTTTTTGTTATAGTTTTCGTCGAAGGGCAGTGGTTCTGATTCCGGGTATCCAAGCCATGTTCTCCACCAGGAATATTTGTCAGATAATCCCCATGTGTTGATGCCGATACAGTTTTCATGTGACAGGCATACGTCAAAAATATCCTGGTATATTTGTGCCTGCAACTCAAGGTCAGGTGTTTCCTGGAAGACATCCATTTCCGTTACCATCACATCTATACCAAGTGCATCCATGTCTTCTATGAAGTTATGGAAATTGTCAAGTGTCTGATTGTAATGAGGCATTAATTCATCAACATTCAGGTGCATCTGGACACCTGCAGCATCTATTGGTGTTCCTTTTGCAAGCAGGTCTGCGATGAGCTGGGTATATTCATAAGCCCATGTGCTGTTCACACCTATTCTACCACTTGATGTTGCCAGGGCTTCGTTTATAAGAAGAACTGCGTCAGGATCAGCTTCCCTTGCATATTGGAAAGCTTTTTCCATATATGTATGGTTTCCGAGTATCGTTGCCCAGCATGTCTGCTGCCAATGGAATAGCTCACCAAGATCTCTATATCTTAACGGCTCGTTGATAACATTCCAATACTTTACTTTGCCTTTACCATACTCTACTACGGTTTTGATATGGTCTTCCAATATCTGATCAAGTTCTTCAACAGTCCAGTTTCCACAATCTTCTAGATGTGTTTTTGTGTCTCTGTCGTAAAATCCTAACCAGGAACCAGCGGATTTATCATGCCATATAAGATGGAACCCGTGCACTGTCATGTCATTGGCTTGCGCAAGTGCTATTCCTTCGTCCAGCCTGGAAAAATCAAACTCACCTTGCGTGTTTTGCACTATATTGAAACTGATTCCTGTAAGAATGTGATTATGTTCTGTGCTCTGTACGCTGTTGTGCAATTCAAGATTGTCATACTGATAGTTCTTTTTTCTCAGGCTGCTGACCTTGAAATCAAGCCTGTCAGCATAGTATCTTAACGGCTTGTCAACACCACACGGATCGTCACATGCTGATGGTTCTGCTTCTATGAATGCCTCCACCAGACCGAAGAACGCGGGTTTTGGCGAATAGCTGTCGTAGAATAACAACGGATGTGCATCCGGATATGGATTGTTTGTTTTTGTTCTCAGCCACGTGTCACTGTCTACCAGGTCCCATACAGTCAAGCCGGTACAATGGTCATACTCCAGGCAGAGCTCCAGGATATCATGATATAGTTGTTTTTGATTCTCAAATCGTTCGGATTCACTGGATAGAAATCCTTCACCGCCTTCGTATATATCGATCTCTGTTATCATCACTTCGAGCCCCAGGCTTTCAACCTCTTCAAAGAACCAACGCAGATCCGGGTAGAAGGATTCGTTCAGCAGATGGGCCGATAGGTGTAATTGTATTCCAACAACGTCCACGGGTATGCTATCTGCCTGTAAATTGCGTATAAGTTCAAAGAATTTTTCAGCCTTGGGCCAGTTTATTGACTCGCGATTAGAAAAGAAGTTTTCATTTACCATCAACTTCTTCGAAGTTACCTCTCGTGCATATCTCAGCGATTTTTCTACATATGACGGGTATAGAATATTTCCGGATCCATCTGATACATTTCCCAACATTTTCCGCCAGCAATACCATGGCGTGTACTTTCCATTATCGTTTATAGGCTCGTTTATGACCTGCCACACGTAATACGTGTCTCCACCATACTGGATTGTCGTTTGTATAAGCTCCTTTAGAATATCGTCAAGCTCCTGTATTTTTTCCGGAGTTTCATTCCAGCCTCCACAATCCGGTGTTTTTGTTTGATTCTCGTCGACGAACCCGAGCCATGGTGGTGTTGTTGTATCCTTGTAGACCAAGGAAGAGCCGAAAAGTTTTTGATTGTCTCTTATAGCATTTCCCATTTGAGTGTCCATCATCTTGTAGTTAAACTTGGATTCATTATTTTCAAACCACCAGTCACTGTCCGGCACAAGGTATTTCATCATTGTGGAAGATATCAGATTATTGAATTGTGTTGCGTATGTGGAGTTTCTTATCTGGTAATACGATTCGTTCTCATAGAGCCAGAATCTTTTGGTGACTAGTGTACCTACCCAGAAATCGTCGGCAAAATACCTAAGAGATGCATCCGGATAGCCTATGAAGGTATTCTTTGTTACAGTATGATCATTTGCCGTTATCTGAACATTGGTGCTGTATTCTGCAATGAAGTCGTCTAACGTATAAGTGCTTGTTTGTCCGGGCAGAAGCGGGAACAAACCTCTATAGGTTTTTGCCTGTCCGTCGACAGAAAAATCTAAACCTGTAATGTTTCCGGTACCGGTGTTATGTATGCAAATTTTGTTCCCCTTTATATCTGCAGAAAACGAGGAAACAGGATCTGTAGTGTTTGTTTGGTTGTCAACCGGTTCTCCGGTTTCATTGTCAACTACAATGAACAGCGTGACGTCAGAGGTGTGGTCCACGTCAAGAGAATTACAATTTGTTCCGGAACTTGCCTGACAATCTTTTACCTTCCATATTCCACTGGTATCTAGGTCTACAGGCAAGCGGAAAGTTTTCATTGAGTTTGATGATATATCGCTGCATGCTGATTTTAGCGAGTCAATAACACCTAATGGGTTTACTGTTTTACATGATATGGCAGAGGATTTTGTCTGTGTCCCAATATTTTCGACGATTAACGTCAGGTTTATCCCTTCATTTAATTCAGCTGACGTTGGGGCATATACATTTTTTATAAATAATTTTGTTTTGGGCGGATTTCTTGCCTCGAACTGCCGGGTTTCTTCAACAACGTCATGTGTTGACAAATCAGAACAGTCGCTCTTTTCTGATATGTGTACTGTACAGGATCTCACATTCCATACACCGGTCACGTTTGTACGTACGTATACGTAAAGATCAGTTCTTTTGTTTTTAGTTAACCGTATACAATCAGAATATACATCTGTTGATAACTGCAACGGATTTCTTATACGACAGCTTACCTTTCCGTATATATCTGTTTCACTTGAAACAGATACTTTTACCGGTGCGGACTCGCCCGTATTTACAGAATATGGAAGAGAAATATCTTCTATCTTTGCGCTGGGGTTGATAATTACGGGATCAACAGGTATTTCCCGGTCTCTGGGTTCCTCATATACATTTTCTTCGGCGCTTGTTACCCATAAAACTGTAAAGGCAATTATGATGGTAATTACGATTATGTAAAAAACAACGGCACCTATTACCAGATTCACACCTTTCATAAGTTTATCTTCTTTCTAACATATTTATTTTTATGAAATACACATGGCTGCTTGTTGCCCTTTGTTTTATCGGATTCTTTGGGATATTCTTAGGACAGCCGTTTTATGATACATACGGATTTTCCACGGATAATCTGTTTGAGCGTCCATATGTCCTGATAACATCAATATTCATGCACGGGTCTCTGGAACATTTGCTTTCTAACGTTCTGGTCCTGATTTTCTTCGGGATAGCCGTTGAAGCTGAATTGGGATGGAAGAAGATGATAGGGATATTTTTCCTGGGAGCTTTTGCCGGAGATATTCTATCCATGCTTGTATATGCTCCCGGGAGCATTGCTGTAGGAGCCTCGGCCGGCGTGTTTGCACTGATAGGTGTCGGTATGCTTGTCAGGCCTCTGGATCTTTCTTTTTACCCATTAGTTGTTCCATTGCCTCTTGTGTTCATTGGTTTGGCCTATGCGATCTATAATGTTTTTGGTTTCATAACAGGTGCCGATCCTAATGTTTCTTACATCGCGCATTTCGGCGGATTGTTTGTTGGTTTGGCTTTCGGCTTCCGCAGGGAGGGCTGGCGGCGCGGCGCGAAGATAATAGGAATAACATTTCTGATCATGGTGCTGATACCGCTGATATGGCTGCTATTAACCTCTTAAGCATACACTTGTAATTATTTCTATGAAATATATCATAGCATTGCTTGCAGTTGTGCTTGTAGCCGGCTGTACTAGTATGGGTGATATACCGACTCCTCCCGGGGCACCGGAGATAACACCGCCAGTAACACCGGAAGCACCGGAACCACCAGAGACTCCGCTGGATGGATCACAGGTACTGACGGAACCAAACCAGACGGAACACCTGCCACCAGAAGGAACGCCTATGGTGACGATAACTTCTCCAGAAGCGGGCGAGGTTCTAAAGTCAACAACGATTGGTGCTAGAGTAGAACTAACGGACTTCCGTCTTGCCGGACTTGTAACAGGCAAAGAGAACAAAGAGAATGAGGGACATATCTTTGCTACACTGGATGACAAGAACAAAACAAGTTCAGTAAAGACATTTGCCTTTTCCAACGTTCCGAAAGGTGAACATACGCTAACAGTGGAGCTGAGAAACAATGACAGGACTCCACTGGATCCGCCAGTAAAAGCGTCGGTAAGTTTCACAACAGAATAGTTTTGTTTTCTTTCTTCCTTGATTTTTCTTGACAGGCTTTTGCCTGGCCAGAGTAGTAAAAACAGCCTTATTTTTTGTGCAAAGCCTAAGAAAACAGGCCTTGCACAAAAACCCCATTTTGCACAAAAAGTCAATGATAAAAAGAAATTATACAACTAATTAATAATGACTGAAAAGCAGAAACATTTTGACCTAAAAGCACAAGCCAAAGACAAGTTGCGTGAGCTTGGTTGTGATGAAACTACTATACAAACAGAGGTTACTGTAGAACTTGAAAAGCCATTTTTTCACATTTACCGCATAGATGTAGCAGCTATAAATGGGAAAAATATAGCTATTGAATGTGGTAGTTGCAGAGAATCTAAGCTTTTTGAATTAAAAAACTTTACAGTAAAAGTAAAGCAAACTGGTCGAGAATTAAAATTTGATCAAGTAATACATATACCTTATCCTATAAGGTTTCCTCATGAAAAACCACCAGATGAAAGTAGACCAAAAAAAGAAAGGTATGTGTATTTGTTTGATGTGTATAACAAACAGGTATATGAGGAATTTAAGAATGACCCAGATTTTGATATAGTTGAATATAGTGAAAGTACAAAGGAGAAATTCAAAATTCATACTGGTGTATGGCTGAACGTACCTTATTCTCGTACAATAATCGCAAACGAGACGACTAATGAGGTACATCTTGGAATAATCCACCGTGGTGGAAACAACTTTACAATAATTATAGGCTTTAATGGGAAAAAAGGTTGCAAGGAATTTTTGAATATATCAGAAACTTATAAAAGGAAAATAATAGAAGAACTAAACAAATTGCCTGAGAATTTCCTCACACAAGATGGATATATAGAAAAAAATAAGACTCATGCAGCTCCACCGTACGAAAGAGTATGGAATGAAAATTCTCTTATGAGATGCTGTGACTTCTCTTTTGAGGACCTAAAGAAGATAGAAGAAAACCAAGAATTCTATATGGAAGCATCAAAATACGGAATTACTCAATATCCATTATTTGATGTTGTTAGGGTTAAAGTTACTGAAGAAGAAATACCAGGTGTAATACATGCCCTGAAACCGCTTTATACACTCCTCATGAAGCCACACACAAAAACCGACGAAATTATGGCTTTAGTGAAATCGATAAAAACACCTCGATGGCAGTCATATATCTATAGCAAAAGATACGAAGACCTGGAAAATAAAATCAAAGAAATGTTTCCAGAAACAAAAATTAATTTAACTATAATTAGGGAAATATGTAAAAGGCTGAAAAAAGATCCGGAATATATTGAGTATGCAGAATCGGATTAACTTTTTTTCTTTTTTGGATAAAGCCATTTTTCGGTATCTCTTGGATCAGATATGAATCTTTCTATAAAATCTCGTAGCAATTGTGATTTTGAATGTCCATATGATTCTAGTGTATCATCAAACTTTTTCTTGAGATCATTAGTTATACTGTAACTATCAGGCCTTGGTTTCTGTGTCATACAATACTTATTTATAATTTGACGTATATATAGTTATTAATTTTATATAAAATTAATAATGATAGATATGCCAACACAAGAAGAACTGGATAGCTGGAGTATAAGTGCGAATGTATATTTAGTGGCCTTGCAATGCCAAGATGCAGATTATAGAAGGAAGGAGCCCAGTCATATCTGTGACACATGGCATCAAGAAGCAGAAGGGCTTTGGACTTGCAAACATCTTATACAAGCAAGAAAGAAAAATAAAAAGCTTCAAGCAATGAAAAGATTTCATCGCTTGAGTTCTCCGTTTATTCCAAAATCAGGCAAACTCCGAGAAGTGGCTGAATCCTTCTATAGTCGCTAGAAGTCTTGGGTTTGGATAGTTTTTAATATCGTTTCTCAGAGAGGAACTCATAACGTTTACGGCTTCTGCTCTATTATCGTGGTATTCATATTTGCTTGCTACACCTTTACCTGCATGATAAATTAGATCTCTTCCTAAACGTTTTGGAGGAGATGGGCCACCACTCCATGCCATGCCATGGGAAACAACGTTTGCACCCATCAAAATCGGTGGACAAAGCGTGGAATAGGCTTTTCCACTATCGGTCCTTGTAGCTCTTGGATAAGTACATAAGACAAGTACCATGATTTTATTTTTCTTTAACTCAGGCATAATTATGTCCCATCCATCTAGATTGAAGTTTCTTCCTATCACGGCACAGAATTTGTATTTTCTATCAACTATATCTAATACCATTTTTTTCAGTTCAGTTTCAGTGTGTGCAGGATCTAGTAGTGGCATAATTTGTTTTTCATCTGCGTATGTTGATTCAAAATGATCCAACCCATTTGAAAAATCTGATGCATTCGCTGGAGGATAATATGTCATTGTTTTTGTTTCTGGAATTGTTTGTATTAACTCCATTGCTTTGAAATGTCCAGGCAAAAGATGTGTTCCTAACTTAAACTGAAACATTTGCAGAAAAGCGAATTGTGAATAGCTTCTGCAGATATTTGTATTATGCTGTTTCTCAACGGCTACATATTTTTCTGTAAGAAACCTTAGTTCCATCCCTTTGACTCTTTTTATTCTTACAGCAAGTGGTATGCCATCAACAAATTGTCGTTTTGTTTCTGACATAAATCCTATCTCTTCATCAGTAGGTAGAATATACCTCTGACTGGGTGAGACGGAAACCCCTGAAATCTTTATTTCTTGCATGTTATCAATCCTCCTAGATTGCTATATCGAGAGGAGGTCACCAAGCTTCCTGGAAACCTTTTTAAATGCACTAGAAAAGTATTCTTGAAAGACTGTGTGGGGTAGAGACATTTGATGTTTCTACTCCCGCAGATACTGTTCTATTGATTTTTCCCTCTTTTTAACATGGAAAATAATGTATGCAAATCTTTTTATAGTTATCCTGTGGGGTTTCCGTATTTAAATATCTTAGGATAACGGTTTTAGTATGACAAAAAAAGATAACTTAACAAAGCTGCCTATGAAAGAACTCAAGGAACGCTTAGTTCTAAAAACAATAAAAGGTAGAAAATATTATTATTTGAAGGTTCCGTTTGGATTGTCTTCTGGACCACACAAGACCAAGAAGGTGATGGAAGCATATGTGTGTTCAGAATCATCAAGTGATGATGTCCTTAGGAAAAATTTCGAAATAGCATCTTTTAAGGTACTAATAGAAATTCTAATAACATTATACAGATTTACTAAACGACATTATAGAAGTACATGTATTTCCAATGGTGAGATTAAATTATTGGAAATGTTGCGATTTTCTTATAATGTTTTATTGGGAACATATAGTGATACGGATGTTAAACGTTATGAAAATGCAATTTATACAAAATACGTTTATGGAACTACTAGTATAGAAGGAAATACATATACTCTTAGAGAGACAGATTTGACGCTTAATGAAGGACTTACTGTTTCTGGAAAAGAAAATCGGGAATTTTACGAAATAGAGAATTATACAAAGATGAAAAAGTATATCGATTCGTTGTCAACTATCAAAATTGATATCAAACTAATAAAGAAAATACATTCTATAATAATGTCAAATATTGACGATAGTTGTGCTGGTGAATTCAGAAAAGTTGATGTTGGAATACGCGGATCCAATTTTGAACCTATTCCACATGTATTTGTAGAATCTGAATTAAAAAAAATATTGAAATGGTATGAAAAAAACGAGCATAAGATACATCCTGTAGAATTGGCCGTTATATTTCATCAAAAATTTGAGGAAATACATCCATTTAAAGATGGTAACGGACGTGTTGGTAGAGAAATCTTGCGCTTGATGCTAAAATCCTTTGGATTTCCAACTATTTTTATAGATGGAAAAACACGTGAAGCGTATTTGAAAGCATTGGATAGTGGAAACGAAAGGGATCACAAGCCCCTCTGTAAATTTATCGTTGGTAATCTTATAGATTTCCATAATGATCTCATAGAAAACGCAAAAAAAACACTACAAATAGCAAAAGAAAAAAATTTAGAAAAATACTTTAAACATAAAAAAATCGATGGTTTACTGAAGAAGTTTCTTAGTATGTAAAATTATTTTTGAGGTGGTTTTTTCAAATGTTCATGTATCATTTTTTCAACGACTTCGGTCGCAGTCTTCCCTTCTTGTAGACATTTCACTCTAAGCTTTGTCCATGTTGCCTTGTCAATATTCATACTAACCTTTATTTTGCCAGACATATTATCTATATATCCTTATGTATATACAGCTTTAAATATTTATCTATGTATGTATGTACATACGTAAGGATGTAAGGATGTGTTATTATGAATCAACAGGCGCAACATCGTGATTGGAGTCTATACAATATGGCTCAAACTTCGGAGAAAATGTTAGCTTTGAAGCTTATTTGCCAAGCTGTCGATGCTTTGCAAATACCTTACATATACAAGGGCAACGGCAGACCATCTATTGGCTTGGACGATATGCTAAAATGTTGTGCGATAAAAGTCTTCAATAATTTCTCCTCAAGGCGAACAATGGGAGAAATAGAAATAGCTTATGCATTGCAATACATAAGGGAGATACCACATTTCAATAGCATCAATAATTACTTACAGAAAGAGGAAATAGTTCCATGGTTACATAAACTATACAAAATATTAGCGATGCCACTTGTTGAAATAGAAGAGGACTTTGCTGTTGATGCTACAGGGTTTACTTCGCTCAAGAAAAAGCACTGGTTAGAATTTAAGTTTGCAACAAGCTCACGAAAGGAGTGGAAGAAATTGCATGTTGTTTCTGGTGTAAGGACAAATGTCGTTACTTCTGCTCGTGTAACAGAAAGCCGGAGAAACGATCATACACAATATGAAGACATGGTTATTGAAACTTCTAGAAATTTCAGGATGAGAGAAGTTTCTGCTGATCCTGCATACCTTTCTAGAAAGAATTGTAGCATAACAGAAGAGTGTGGAGCTAGACCATTCATATTGCCTAAGTCCAATACTCACTTGGAGATGGATGGTTACCATTTAAAATATCCTAAAGTTGTAGCATGGCTGAGAATGATTCAGTTCTGGAAAGACAATAAGGAATTGTTTTTGCAGCATTATCATAAAAGATCAAATGTAGAAAGCACATTCTCGGCGATGAAGCGAAAATTCTTGCCGTATGTACGGAGCAGGTCAGATAGAGCACAATCCAACGAGATACTTTGCAAGGTTGTGTGTTTCAATGCTTCTGTATTATGCACTGCCATGTTTGAGTTGGGTGTTAACTTAAACTTTAAGGGGATGAGATAATCATGGTCCGAATAACAATTCATGACGATGATACAGGTAAAGAAGATGTTATTGAATTTCCACCACTCAATAAAGACTTTCCACTGAGAGGACCCATAGAGATAGTGGAGAGTAGGCTCTACAATTCATTCCCAGCAGGATTGGTATCAGCTCCCAGTACAAGACCTTTTGCAAGTGGTGGTCAGATCCTTATTGATACCAATGGTAACGAATACTCAAGAAATGTTTATTTTAGTTGGCAGCCAGAGGGCCACCACGATAAGCCACCACATCTTAATGTTTATTTGATTAGTAAAGACAAAGAAATGGGAAGACATAAGGAAACCAAACTCACTGAATGTCATGATATATATCCTGATAAATTACCAAAGACAGTGCAATTGGTTATACATGAAGGTGGAGAAATTATTCAACAACCCTTGGTTTTTCTTCCGAAGCAAGAGGATAGAGAATATATACAAAAACAAGAAGAATTTTTGAAGAAACTTAGAGAGGGAAAAATGACTAAAGAAATGGAAGAAGAGTGGAGGATTGCATTTAACAAATATGCGGAGTCACTACAACAGAGACGGAAAAATAAATAATAGTCATCTATCAGGCCTTGTGAACTTCCTGAGCTACGGGGCCTGTGAGCCAAGCTCAACGCCTCTGTCCACAGAGGGAAGCACGCTTTACAAGCATGATGAGGGTAACGGATGATGCGGTCAACTCCTGGTTTTTAGTCCAGCCAGGGGGTATATAAAGTTATGCTCCTACTTTTTGTGCAAAGCCCAAGAAAACAGCTTCTTGAAAATATAACCTACAACACGTAAAGGTATTTAAGGAATAATAAATAAGATGTAAGTAACACGTCTGGACAACGTGTTTAGGTTTCAATCTCTGGACAAGATTGAAAAGAATATTCTTGGACTGAATTTGGACTAATTCTAGATAAAGTAAGGTCTGCGAACTTAAATACTATTTCGCATGCCCAAAATATATATTCAAGACTATAGGAGAGTGCAAAAATGTCCGAAACATTCAGTAACATAGAAGAATTTCAAACACACAGAGCCAGAATCGTGGCTGTTGGTTGTGGTGGAGGAGGTACAAACACTGTAAGCGCGTTAGCCCGTAAAGGTGTAAGTGGTGCTTCAACAATAATCCTCAACACAGATGCAAGACATCTGTCAAGCTCACAGGCCGACAACAGGATTTTGATAGGAAAAAGCCTGACAAGAGGACTTGGAGCAGGGGGTTACCCGGAAATCGGCAAGAATGCTGCCCTGGAAAGCAAGAATGAAGTCCGTGAGGCTCTACAGGAATCAGATCTTGTGTTTGTTACATGCGGACTGGGCGGAGGTACAGGAACAGGTGCTGCTCCTATTGTCGCTTCTCTTGCAAGAGAAATGGGATCAATAGTGATAGCTGTTGTGACACTGCCGTTCAAGTTGGAGGGTGCAAGAATAAGAAAAGCCGAGGAAGGGCTGAAAAATCTCAGACAAAACTGTGACACAGTTATTGTCATAGAAAATGAAAGGCTGCTGAAGCTGGCAGGCAACAAACCTTTGAAGCAGGCATTTGCCTTGGCGGATGACCTGATTGCTACAATGATAAAGGGAATAACAGAGACGATTTCTGAACCGTCTTTGGTAAATCTGGATTATGCAGACGTTAGAGCTGTTATGCGGTCCGGTGGTGTAGCCACGATTGGCGTTGGACAATCTGATTCACCGTCAAGAGCAAAGGATGCGATAACAGCTGCTCTGAACCATCCATTGGTCGAGGTTGATTACCACGGTGCATCGGGAGCACTGATTCAGATTATCGGGGGAGATGATCTGAAAATGGATGAGATAAATGCCATCGGAGAGGCTGTACAGGGACAGCTGGATACCTCGGCGCAGGTTATGTGGGGCGCCAGGATAATATCCGGTTTTGAAGGACTCCAGGTCATAACAATCGTGACCGGCGTGAGGTCTCCTTACATCCTCGGGCGCGACAAAGAGAACCAGAAAGAACTGACGGAAAACGATCTGGGTATCTCTGTCCTTGGCGACAAGAAGCAATAATGCTGACCACACCCCAAAAGATAGGCAGTCGTTGCGAGATACGCTTCCTGCGTTTGTGACGGCTGCCGACTCTTTCTTTTAACCTTTTTCTTGATAAGAAAAAGCTTAGCCAAAAAGAACATATCAGTCAAAAGAAAACAATTATCAAACAGAGCTACCCTAACATCTTGCGACCGATTTTATCCAGAGATATTGAACTCAGTCCCTGATAACGGATAACTTCTTTCTTTCTCCCGTATCTTAATTCTTCTTTTGTAAAACCAGCGCTTATTAATTGACTTCTTGTCGCTTCACCTTGATGCCCCTTAAGATATTCAACGAGTCTTCTCATTCTTTCTGCTGGTTTTGTGGGAACACTATAATTCTCCGCATCTGTATTTCCGGTAAATCTGTAGCCGCCATCCTTTCTTTCTATGATTCCTACATCTTCTAATTGTGTTAGATATGCCCTGGATTCTTCAAGGGACCCTCCTGTTATTTCTGAAACAACTGCTCCGTCTATTCTTCCGTGCTGATTGAAATACTCTTCCAGTCTGGCTAGTTTTTCATTTTCAGGAGATTCACCTGAGATGTCTGGACTTTCTTTTCCATGACCAGGAATGTCTGGTTCAGGATTATCTGGTTCTAATAGCGGAGCATACTCACCAGGTTTGACTCTCCTCAACCATGCACTTTTACCTCTTGTGAAACCTGATAACTTCATGCTGGCCTGCTGTGGTGTACATCCCCAGACTTCAGCGGCAGCAACATTGTCCACTGTTTCTTTTCCAGCTGCGAAATAACCTTCCAGAAGACTTCTTTTTCTGCCTTGTTTTCTCTCCCCACCTGTTTGCTCTTTGTGCAGCGGATGTTCTTTTCTAAGATGTGGGGCAAGTTCATATACAGTTACTCCGGGATTATCTCTGCAAATATCTCCTGCTTTTGCTAGAAGAGATAATGCATTTGCCGCGTGCGGTCTGCTTATATCCGCTGCTTCTGCCAGTTCGTCGGGATTTATGGTTTCATGAGTATGTAAATATGTCAGTGCCAATGCCGGTATTTCTCCACGTTTATGTCTTAGTTTTCTAGGACCGGCTTGTCTTTTTGGATGGCTTACAGCAACACTCTTTCTTCTGGATGTGTCTCCAACTATGTTTATGCCGTATCTTACTCCGGCTTCTTCAAAACCTTCCGGAGGTTTAAGGACACCTTTTGCCAGTCTTGGGATTACCTCTCCGTTAAATTTGCTGGCTCTTAAAATGACGACATCTCTATAATCATGCAGCTCTATTTTTCCGCTTCTCCTCATATTGCCAGCTGACCACCTAAACAATGAGGCCATCAGGCTACCCGCAATTTCACTGTCATCTTTTCCCATGGGAAGAATTAATTCCATGTCGTCGCCTGCAACAAGTCCTGACGTCACGTATATGTCTTTTGACCTCTTAAATTCCTCAAGAAGCTCCCCTTTTCTTTGCCATTCATCCGGGTCTATCCCTACAGCCTCTAAAAATTCTCTATCTCCCCTTTCTCCCATAGTTTTGAGCTTCTTTAGAACAAGTTTTACTTTTTGCGGGTCAGTATCACGGAGACTTCTTACTACTTCATCCCGTCTCCTGAATTCTTTCACCATTTTAGAAGTAATGCCCTTTGCTGCGCGCTCCCTTGCTTCATCCGAGACCATTAGACTAAGCATATTTCATTAACATATTTAAAATATTTCCGTGATTCCTGGGTAATTGCTATCTTTATATCCCAGGATTTAGCATAGTTTATTATGGATTTCCTGAGTCCGGGAGAGAAAATTTATCTTAAGTTCAGAGCCAGCAGGAGATTTCCTTACATTCTGAAATACTTCGTTGCGGCTATTCTGATGTTTTTACTGACAGGACTTTTCTTTATGGACGCGTTTGGATTTTTGAGCACACAGGGTATCTACAAGGCAGTATTTACTGCACTGGCGTTTTTCTCGGGCGTGTCGTTTTTTGTTACTGGTGAGCTGAAAAGAGAAAAAATGGGTACTTACTACATAACAAATTATCGTGTTGTTATGACGAAGGGTATACTTGGCACGAAGATGGATGCAGTTTCATACGGCATGATCGTTAACGTCAAACTTTCACAGTCATTTGCAGAAAAGATATTTGGTCTTGGTAATATAGAGATCTCTACTGCAAGAGGCCACAAAGAAATACTTATGATTGCGATTCCAAATCCTAGAAAGGTGGAACAGTACATTTATCAGTTTTTAGAGGGTACAGGACCGGATCAGTCATTAAGGCAGACAGTAAAACAGAGGGCAAGAAGACCGCAGCCTGGACAAAGGAGACAGCAAAGGAGACGATATTATCGCCGCTAAAAAGAAAAGAAGAGACAGTGTAGCTAAGGAACTGAGAGCTATCAGAAAAGAAGAGAAAAAGATACAGAGAGAGACAAAGAAATTGATGAACGTTGAAAAACACATAATAAGAGAAGAAAAAAAGATAGAGGCTCTGGAGAAAAAGATACTCAAGGAAGAACATGAAATTATCGGATCACTTGGCAAGCTGAAACTAAAACAGGGACATTTATTGGATTTTTTTAAGATAGTTGGCGGTGCCCTTATTGGTACCAGCTTTGGCGCAAAGATTGTTGGCCAAACAGAATTGGTTCAATCAATACCATGGATAAATGTGATTGGTATATTTGTTCTTTCATTGGTCGTTGGATTTGCTATGGTGTACAAAGCCGAGAAGGACAAACTCAAAAAAATGAAAAACCCAAAGACATACCTGCTTCTCAGATTGTTTTACATATGGGTAATAGCTGCTGCTATCGGAGGACTTTCCTCTTCACTCTTTATAACAGAACCACTGGAAACATTAGTATTCATTAAGGTTGTGCTGGTTGGTTCATACCCAGCATTAGCCGGTGCTATTGGCTTCAACTTTATCTAACCCTATTTTTGTTTTAAATCTGTTATTTTCCAAGTCTAAGACATGAAGGTAAACGAGAAGACTGTCAGGCATGTTGCCAAACTAGCAAGACTAAACCTAACAGACAAAGAATTGAAAATGATGGAAAAAGATATGAACAGCATACTTGAATCTTTCAAAATTCTGAATAATGCGCCGGATGCGGAGCCGTCTTTCCAGCCGATGGAAATGAATAATATCATGAGAGAAGACAAGCCTGAAAAGTCTCTAACACAGGGTGAAGCACTGGCTAACACGAATCATAAAGAAAAGGGATTCTTCAAGGGGCCGAAAGCAATATGATGTCCATAAGCGAGGCGATGAAACAAGGTTCCGGGAACGTAAAAATACGCGGCTGGGTTTACAGGGAAAGGAAAAGCAATAAGATGGCGTTTATTGTCGTGAGAGATGCGACCAATATCATACAATGTGTTTTAAGCATAGACGAAGTCTCCGCGGATGAGTGGGAAGCTGCGAAGAAGCTGCTGATTGAATCCGCTGTTGAGATTGAGGGCGAGATCAAGGAAGACTCAAGAGCGCCTACAGGGTATGAGATAAAGGTGAGCAATCTCACTGTGGTACACTTCGCGGAGGTATTTCCGATAACGAAAGACCAGTCTGTGGAATTTCTTCTTGACAAGCGCCACTTATGGCTCAGATCGAGAAAACTGACGGCCATCATGAAGATAAGATCTACGGTATTTGAGGCAATAGACGAGTTCTATCGATCTAAAGACTTTTACGAAGTTGCACCGCCAATATTTACCCCGAATGCATGCGAGGGCGGATCGTCTCTATTTGAGGTGAAGTATTTTGACGATATCATGTATCTGACCCAGTCATGGCAGCTGTATGCTGAAGCGTTGATCTTTTCCCTGGAGAAGATCTATTGTAACTCACCATGCTTTAGAGCAGAGAAATCAAAAACCTCCAGGCATCTGGCAGAATTCTACATGTCTGAGATGGAAGCTGCATGGATGAAATTAGACGAGGTGTTGGATTATGCGGAAGGTGTTGTTTTACACATTGTGCAGAAGGTTCTGGAAAAAAACAAGGAAGAGCTGAAGCTTCTTGGTCGTGATGTTGGTAAACTAGAAAAGATAAAGGGCCCGTTTCCAAGAATCACCTATACGGAAGCCCTGAAGATTCTGGAAAAGGACGGACTAAAAGTAACATGGGGAAAAGATCTGCGTACCATAGAAGAAGATAAGCTTATGGAGCATTATGAAACTCCTGTCATAGTTACACACTATCCCAAAGAGACAATGGCATTCTACAAGCCAAGAGATCCCAAAGATCCCAAGGTGGCTCTTTGTTTTGACATGCTGGCTCCGGAAGGTTACGGGGAAATAGTAGGCGGATCCGAAAGGGATACTGATATAGAGGAACTTACAAGAGGCCTGGAAAAGGAAGGTGAAAGCCTGGAAAGATACGACTGGTACCTGGAGATGAGAAAGTACGGATCTGTTCCACACTCTGGCTACGGTCTGGGCGTGGAAAGAGTTGTCTCGTGGATATGCGGACTGGACAACATAAAGGATGCAATACCGTTCCCGAGAACAATGTTGCGTAACAAACCATAATTATGAAGTATGATATCTCTGTAAGAGAATTTCTGGAAGATTCGAAGAACGGCAACATAAATTACAAGGACTTTGTTGCCGAATACTTGGATGAGCTGAAAGACAAGAACAAAAAACTAAGATTCATGCACGTGACTGCCGGGGGCAGTCGCACTAGAAACACTCCACATGCTTCTCTCTATGGATTGCCGGTGACGGCAAAGGATGCCATATGCACGAAAGGTATGCAGAGTTCTGCAGGGTCAAAGATACTTGACGGTTATATTCCTCCTTTTGATGCGACTTCCGTTGCACGGTTACGCGAACAAAGTGCGTTTATTGCCGGAAAAACCAACCAGGATGAGTTTGGATTTGGATCTTTCAGTACAAACAGCGCCTACGGTGTGCCTAAAAACCCATTTGATCCTCATAGAACAGCCGGAGGTTCAAGCGGCGGCGCAGCTGTGGCAATAGCATCAGTAAAGTTTCCACAGATTGCTTTAGCGGAAAGTACAGGCGGCTCAATATCCTGTCCTGCTGCGTGGTGCAATGTTACAAGTATAACTCCTACATACGGACTGGTATCCAGATATGGGCTAATAGACTATGCAAACAGCCTGGACAAGATTGGTGTCATGGGTAAAGAAGTCTATGATGTTGCTCTTGGACTTTCGTTGATAGCCGGGAAAGATCCAAAGGACGCAACAAGTTGCGGTACAAGGAAAACTTACGGTAAACTGAATACGGATCTGAAGGGTATGAAGATTGCTGTTCCAAAAGAATATTTTGAAGGTGTAAGTCCTAAAGTTTCTAAAGATGTCTGGAAAGCAATAAAACTTTTAGAGAGTCATGGTGCCAAGTATAAGGAAGTAAAACTTACCACAACAAAGTATTCTATTGCTGCTTACTACATAATTGCCATGTCTGAAGCATCAACAAACCTGTCTCGCTACTGTGGTATGAGATATGGTTTACATCAACAATTGTCCGGTTCCTTTGATGAATACTTTTCCGGAGTGCGTAGCTTTGGATTCGGTGAAGAGGCAAAACGCAGAATAATGTTAGGGACGTTTGCCAGAATGAGCGGGTATAGAGAACAATACTACATGAAAGCTATGAGAGTGAGGACGCTAATAATTCAGGAGTTCAAATCTATCTTCAAAAACTTTGACGTGATAGCCGGTCCTACAATGCCGACAATCGCTCCGCGATTTTCGGATATTGAAAAGTTATCGCCGGTTAAGGCGTATCATATGGATGCTTTGACCGTGCCGCATAATCTTGCAGGAATGCCTGGTGTTAATGTGCCGTGCGGAAACATGATTGGACTGCACTTAATAGGTGATCATCTGCAGGAACAAAAACTCTTGAACGTAGCTGCTGGTTACGAGGTGGTTCGATGAGAGAAGGACAAATCGTAGAAAAATTCAAGGCAAAAGACGGAAGAGAGATAATAATCAGACTACCGAAGAAATCAGATGACAAACCCGTGTGGAAATACTACAATAAAGTTATCAAAGAGACGGAGTTTCTTGCAAGGAGAGAGGCATTTGTTTTCAGCGACAAGGATAAGTGGTGGAATAGAAAGAAGATAACTGACATAAAGAAGAAAAAACTTATCCAGCTTTTTGCCGAGCACAGCGGGGAAATAGTTGGTTCTTGCTTGGTTGAAAGGAACTGGGCTCAAGTCAGTGAGCATACAGGTTTGTACGGTATTTCAGTCCTTCGAAACTACTGGGGAGTTGGCCTCGGGAATAGAATGACTAGACATGCTTTTTCCATAGCAAAGGAAATTGGGATAAAAATGATAGAACTTGATGTCTATAGTGGCAACAAGACAGCCCTGAACATGTACAGGAAATTAGGATTCAGGAAAGTTGGTGTTTTGCCTAAGTGGATAAAACACAGAACAAAGACTAGAGACAAAATAATCATGTACAAGGTGTTGAAATGAAGTTCAAAGAAGGAAAGATAATCGAGAAGCTGGAACTTGAAGATGGTAGAGAAGTTGTAGCTAGATTTGTGAAGCCCAGTGATGCCAGGGGTTTGATGCTTCTTACTAATTCATTGGTAGATGAAAATGCTTTTCTTACGCGTATGGAACACCATAGTTTGGCTCAGGAGAAGAGAATTGTAAAGGAATATTTGAAAGACTCCAAGAAGGGTAAAGCAGTTTCATTTGTCTTGGAATCAAATAAGAAAATAATCGGTTCTATTGGTGGAACTTGTCAAGATGGAGCAATGAGTCATGTGATTGATATTGGTATTGTTATACACAAAGGCTTCAGGGGAGTTGGTCTTGGAAAGAAGTCATTGAAGTTTTTGATCGATCTGATAAAGAAGAATACGAGAGCTGAGATATTACGACTTCACGTTTATGGTAGCAATAAACATGCTATCAGTCTTTACAAGAGATTTGGTTTTAGAGAGGTTGGAATAGTGAAGAAATGCTACAAACTAAAAGGAAAATACCATTCTAGACTTATCATGGTGAAGTATCTATGAAAATAGGATTAGAGATACACGTGCAGCTGAAGACACGGACGAAATTGTTTTGTGGTTGTAATAATAAGAGCGTGACGGACACACGTGGTGCGTCAACCGATGCCCGTCCGAATACGCTTACTTGTGAGTACTGCATAGGATTGCCGGGGAGCAAGCCACGCGTAAACGCGAAGGCATTGGACTTTGCCATACTTATCGGAAAGGCGTTGCAGTGTAAGATCTCCAGCCCAACATTTTTCTCGAGAAAGGCCTATTTCTATCCTGATATGGGAAAGAACTTCCAGATAACACAATATGAACTGCCTGTGGCACATACGGGTTTTGTCAAGATGGGCACAAAGAAGATCCACATAACCCGTATACAAGTGGAGGAAGATCCTGCACGATTGGTACATCAAGACAAATACTCGCTTGTTGACTATAACAGATCTGGTGTTCCGCTTTGTGAAATAGTTACGGAACCAGATTTTGAATCTCCTCGCGAAGCGCGTGAGTTTCTGCAAAAGTTGTCTTCTATCCTTGAATATCTGGATGCGTATGATGCTTCCGTGGAAGGTTCGATGAGAGTTGATGCGAACGTTTCTGTGGAAAGTCAACGTGTGGAGATAAAGAACGTGTCAGGATTCAAAGAGGTTGAAAGAGCACTTAGTTATGAAATAATACGACAAAAGAATCTGCTTAGAAGAAAACAGACCGTTCTAAGAGAGACGAGAGGTTGGGACGCAGATGCGGGTGTTACCAGAGCACAAAGAACTAAAGAGGAAGAAGCTGACTATGGTTATATCTTCGAGGGTGACCTGCCAAAGTTTTCTTTTACGAAGAACTATGTTGAGGAATTAAGAAAGTCTATTCCTGAACTGCCTGATGAAAAGATAAGGAGATATACTCGCGAGCTGAAAATACCGGAAGAGTTGGCGGTTTCTATAGTTAGTGAGCCTGACCTGGCTGAATCTTTCGAACACGTAATCCATTATGTTGATAAAAAGCTTGCGGCCAAATTGTTTGCTGGTGACATAAAGAAAACACTGAACTATAACAATCTTCGACTTCGCGACAGCAAGCTTCATAACTTTGGGATTATCAAAGTTCTGCAGCTGTTAGAAAAAAAGACACTGACAGATCATAGTGCTGAGATGATGCTAAGAGAAATGGTGGTGAAACATATCGATCCTGATAAGATAAGCGGAAATACACGTATAAATGACGAGAAGGAACTGGAAAAATTCATAAGAGATGTTCTGGATACAAACACAAAGGCAATTATGGATTACAAGTCCGGAAAGAATGAAGCATTCAATTTCTTGGTTGGAAAAGTCGTGGAAAAGACAAAGGGCAGAGGAGATCCTTCGGCCATAAGAAGAATAATGAAAAGAATGATTTAGCGCGTGTCAATTAGCTTTACCTCGTCGATATCACCTTCAAATTCTCCCATTGCACTGCCGGTTCCCCAACCTATTCTTATGTAATCTGTAAGACCTGTTATAGGGCCTGAAAGTGTACCGCTATCTATTTCTTCTCCATCAAAGAATAGTTTTGCTTCGCTTTCATTTACAGATAGTGCTATATGATGCCAGTTTCCATCCCTGAATACTATTGGTGTTGCAGGATTCAGGGTAAGAAGAACAGTGTCATCATTTGTTACTTTGGCCGTTATTTCATCGTTGGCTATTCCTATGGCTGACCCCCCTCCACTACCCTCATCGGCTCTTATGGAAAATACTGTGCCAGAAATATCTGGTGCTGTTGTCCTGAAATATGCAGACATTATGAAAGATGTCAGAACTGATGCACCGTTTATGTCGGCCTGGATATGATCTGTATCATCACGATCAAACTGCAAAGCATCACCTTCATAACCATCAGATATTGGTGTAGGATTGTTGTTTATACTTCCATCATTACCGTTTCCACTGCTGTCAATTGCTATAGTTCCTCCACCTTCATTTAGTTTCCAATAGCCTAATATTTTTTTGAAGAGGTTTTCACGTACGCTATCTGAATAACCGACTGAAGATATTTTGACTTTCTGAGGATCTGATATACCTACGGCTTGTGCCGCGTTTAGTGTGATCGTTCCTACTTGGCCTGGTGATATTGATACACTATCAGATTCTATCAAAGTATTGTCTAGATATATAGTGAGGAATTCCGTGTTTAGATCTTCTGATCCCTGATTTCTTATATAGATTTTATTATTATCTACATTTTCTATGGAAAATTGTAGTCTCATTTGTTGTGTTGTTTGTTCTAATTCTTCACCAACGATCTTAGTCGATGTCTCGGAAGTTCCTGTTAGTGATATATAAGCCATACCCGCCATGGCTATTGTTATCAGTAAAAGCAGTATGATAGCAATAACGGGTGTTATACCCTTCATATTTAGATATTGACGGGGCTATACTTAAAAATTATGAGCCCGGAGGGAAACACGACCGGAGAGCAAACTCTCAAACGGTTTTCGAACCCCCGACCTCTTGGTTTCTCCTTTCACCGTTTTGGTTAAGCTTTATGAAAAGCTTATCCGAAGCCAAGCGCTCTATCCAAACTGAGCTACGAGCCCATAATTATATAGTTAATCTTTCTGTGCATCCTTTAAGAACGTTAGAGTGAAAAAGAAAATAATGCGATTATTTGTTTCGGCAACGGTATTCTACGCATTACTCATAGTATTGAGCGGATTAGAATTTTCAGCAGCAGGATTTCTGACGGCTTTAGTGTTTGATATGATTTATGAAGGACTTAGCTGGTTCTTTAGTTCAGCAGACAAGGGCGTTAAACCTATACCTAAGGTTGTTACTTTCTATATTATGATAGCATTGTTCACTGAGGTGACCTTCGGATACCAGTGGTTTCTTCTGGCCATAATAATGGACAGCCTGAGCTTCATTACGAAGTTCTTCATGGAGAAGATGACGGCTACGTACAATTAAGGCACTATCAGTTTTGAATAGGCTATATTCCTGTTTGTCCTTATTTCCGAGAACAGATCACTTATCTTTTTTCCGTCACCATGCAAAACGACGACTTCCAGACATTTGCCTTTGCAGACATTATTGTGTATTTGTGTTGTTATAACACTCTGATATTTGTGTATAATTTTTGATATAACCGGTTCGTATTGTTTCTCGTGCTCAATTATCAAAACACATGCTGTATGGTCCTTGAGTTCTTTTTTCTCTCTCATGTCGTCTAAAAGAAGCTTGACACCCGAGCGCATTATTTCAGAACGGCCGGAAAATCCGGATTTTTGTAATTCGTCTATTTCTTCCAAAAGTCCATGATCAAGAGACATACTGATTATTTTTGCCATTAATAACAATTTCCAGAAATCTTTAAAAAGTTAATAACAATTAAGCTTAAATTTAATAACATTCAATAACGATGTTATGGAAGAAATAGTTCTGTATTCATTGGCAAGTGTTATTCTTGTCAGTTTACTGTCGTTTATAGGGGTACTTACGCTGAGCGTCAAACCTGAAACATTGAAGAGGTTCATGCTTTACTTTGTTGCTTTCTCAGCGGGTGCACTTCTTGGTGATGCTTTTCTACACCTGCTGCCTGAGATTGTAGGAGAAGTCGGATTTACATTGAACATATCGTTATACATCCTGGCCGGTATTGTGACATTCTTCATAATTGAAAAAATTGTTCACTGGAGACACTGCCACGTGCCTACGTCAAAAGCGCATCCGCACGCTTTTGCTTACATGAATCTTGTCGGGGATGCTGTGCATAACTTCCTGGACGGTGTAATCATAGCGGCATCGTTCGTAGTATCTATACCTGTTGGTATTGCGACCACAATTGCTGTTTTATTCCATGAGATTCCCCAGGAGATAGGTGACTTTGGCGTCCTTGTTCACGGAGGATTCAGGATAAGAGCTGCTTTGCTTATGAATTTCGCGTCTGCACTGGTTGCTGTCATCGGAATGGGCTTTGCATTCATGGTAGGTGCTTATATTGAAGGGTCAATGATATTCCTTGGAGCATTTGCTGCGGGGGGATTTATCTATATCGCCGGTTCGGATCTGATACCTGAGCTACATAAATGCGTATCAGCAAAGAGCGCTACGTTGCAGTTAGTAGCTATTCTGATTGGTATGGGCGTAATGTACGCGCTGATTTTCCTAGAATAAACTTTTAATTAAAAAAAGAACACTATTTAGTTAATGTTTCGTTATTATGGTATTCTTGGCATTTCGCTGATACTTTTATCTTATTTTTTACGGTCTTTTGGCATAACAATCGCCAGTACTGAAGCCTTTGTTATTGGTTATTGGCTCTTTTTTGATGCACTGGATTTCAAGCTTTCGGGTACGTCCGTGTTGCACAATATCAAGAAACAACATTCATTGTTTTTCTATTTGATAATGGCAGGTGTTTTGATAGGCCTGTTTTTTGATTTTTTCGGTGCAATTGTAGCAGATCTCTGGGCATATCCGGGAATCAATGTATTTTTTGTTAAAAGTATTTTATTTGGATACGGAATTCCCATTCTGATGTACTACTCCGTATACAGAGTAATACTGTGGCTTGTCAATAAAGAAAAATTTGGAAGGAAGCTTATAGCAAAGAAAGGAGAAATAATGTTTTTCAGGACTGTTATTTACCTTGGTGCAATATTGACACTGGTACCTGTGTTGTTCATACCATTTCTAGGTAATCTGGCTCCTGTACCACGTGGATTATTGTTTGCATTTACCCTTGTCGGTGGATGGTTCATACTTGAGGGTATAGAATACAGACAACACAAAAGAAGTTTGTTAAAGGATATATTCGAGGGATACTGGAATCCTGCTGTTGCTCTTGTTATAGCGGCAATAATAACCGGTATTTCCTGGGAATTCCTGAATACAATGGATTTTAGATGGTGGTACAAGAACGTGCCATTTTCCCAGGTGGATATTTTTGGTATACCTATTTGGGTATTGTTAGGATGGATTCCACTGTTTATTATTTATCTTTCATTTTACAGGGTAATGTCTAAATCCGATAAGGTGTTTTGATTCAAATAAACACTTTAAAAGACTGACTTCTAAAGCTTTCTAATGCTCCTGTGGCTTTAGCCGCTCCAGTGCATAATGCACGGCGAACGTAGTCTAGCCCGGCCAAGGATATCGGCCTCTCAGCACCTTTCCAGAAAGCTGCACCAAAGCGGAAGGGTGAGAGTTCGCCGAGGACACGGGTTCAAATCCCGTCGGGAGCACTAATAGAAGAGTTAAGTGCTCCACCCCGTTTTGGGGGTCTAATAAGGACGTCAGGCGGACGTCCCATTAGACATGGCTCATTATCATTCAAGGATAATGAGAGCCTATGGGGACAATTGACAATCCTAGACATAATCTGGATGTAGCTATAGTCTGTATTCAGAGAGATCCGTCTATTTCTGATAAGAATACGAAGGCTATGATGGATTTCTCGACCTATTCTATTGCCCAGGGCCTGTCTGTGGCAAGGGCTCTGCGTTACATAAATGATCTAAAGTGTCTGAATAGGTTTCTGAAAAAGGACTTTGAGGACACTACCAGAGAGGATATAGAAAGAGTACTCACGGAACTGGAAAAATCTAATTATGCTGAATACACGAAACACGGCTTCAGGATAGTAATACGCAAATTCTATAAGTGGCTGCGGAAAACAGAGGATTTTCCACCAGAAGTCAAATGGTACGATATCAAAGAACCAAAGAACAAGATAAGACTACCTGAGGAGATGTTGACAGAGCAAGAAATAATCAGGCTGATAAATGCCGCCAGAAATTCCAGAGACAGAGCTCTTGTGGCCGTGCTTTATGAGAGCGGCTGCCGTATGGGCGAGATGATGTTCCTAAGGCTGAAGCATGTCAAATATGACAAATACGGGGCCCAGATAGTCGTTGAGGGTAAGACTGGCTTCAGACGGGTAAGGCTCGTTTCGTCAGCTCCCTACCTGACAGCTTGGATGAACGAGCATCCGAATAAGGACGATCCAGAATCACACTTATGGGTATCTATTACGAAGGGACATTTGACTACCTACGCCGTATATAGAAATACGCTGAAAACCCTTGCCAGAAGGTCTGGTGTGAAGAAGGCAGTAAATCCACATAACTTCAGACACAGCCGAGCAACGTATCTGGCTAACCGACTAACAGAGGCACAGATGAAAGAGATATTCGGCTGGACAAAGAACAGTGATATGGCTGCAGTTTACGTTCATCTTAGCGGAAGGGACGTGGACAAGGCTATACTCAAAACTCATGGTATAAACATAGAAGACGACGAACAAGAGATCAGTCCTTTGGAACCAAAGAAATGTGCCAACTGCAGTGAGCTTAATCCAGCAACCAACATCATCTGCAATTCGTGCAATCTGCCTCTGGGGCCTATACAAAAGAAGGATTCCATTGATAATCTCCTAGAAGACGAAGAAATCAGAAAGTTGCTTCTAAATAGGATTCAGAATTGAGTTAAATGATACGTGACTAGTCTTCTAAGTCAAATATCATACTACTAAAAACATCTACAAGAATTTTTTCTTGAGTTTTTGTCATGTCATCTTTGCTATTTCTCACCAACCGTTTTACTTCCATGTTTGTTACAAGACTGCGGTTCAGGTTGAATCCTCTTTTGTAGATTATTATTGATTTTATATTGCTTAGATCTTTTGTCTGTGCCAAGCCATCTTGTTTTCTAGTTGTTTTTGGTTCCTTTTTTGGATCTCTGGATATCAGGAGGCTTAAGCTACCCAATATTGCATCTGTGATATTCATCGAATCAATATCGGAAAATGCTGTGTTTATGACGATTATTGCTGGTTTTCCTTTTGGTAATTGGTCTATCTTTTCATCAAGCTTCTCGAATGCTCTATTTTTCATAAACACGGCCTTTCCTGTTCTGAGAGATTCTTCCAATTCTTGCGATAAGCCTGGTGTGAATACTTCAACACAGAATTCTTCTTTGTCTAGCGTTATTGTATTGTCGGGTGTTTTACCGTTGATCTTAGGCTCGAGTTCTTTAAGGATGCCCTTGGTTTTGAACTGAGCTGCCACTTCTATTTCTGATAAAGTCTTCCAAAACTGATCATTATTTTTTGCTTTTTTTATCATACTTCTTATTCCTTTTTCATTCCTTAGAATTCCTAGGTTTCTTTCGAGATCTCCAATTTTCAGTAGTGGTTCGTAAATGTAATTACCCTGCATGTAAGCCATCATGCCTGAATCGACATCGCCCTTTACTGCATTCTCCATGTTTTTTTCAAAATTAGCAATTAACTTCTCATCTCTGGCGTTAGAAAGTAGCCAAGCTAATCCATGACCGTCGACGCCCTCTTTTGGTTTAAACTTTAGTTTGTCTATTTGTTCTAGAACCCATTCTTCTCTAAACAGGAATTTTATTGTGGGATATTTATCCAAATTTGTTCTTGCTATGTTTTTTCTTTTTTCAAGCACTTCATCACTCACCATTTTGTTGAATATTTCTGTTGGACTCAGATTATTTTCATCTATAAGTTTTCTTTGGGCTGGTGTGATTCTGATGTTGATTATTTCAGACTTTTTTTCTTGTAACTTACTCATTTAATCACTGTAAATACAGCTGTATTTACAAATACTTAAAGCTGTTCAGAACTAGAAAAGTAATAGAATGACTACTTAGTAGTATTTTATCTCTGTTTTTACGCCTGTGTCAACTATGTTGTAACTCTTACCATTTGGAATTTCAAGAATATTGTCCTGACCTGTAATGGTTATAGTGTTAATGTTTGCAGTACCCAAAATTTTAGCCGTGATATTGACACCAGTTATGATAACAATCGTCGGATCGCCGCCGCCTATTTCTTGGTATTTGTCTACTCCTGTTATGACTACTCTTTTGTATATGCTATTTGGATCAACACATTTGTTATTATAACAAACTGCATCATTAATGCAATACGTTGTTGAATCTTCACATGGTTCATGGCACTTTTCATCAGAGCCAAGGATAAGACCATCATCACATTTTACACACTGATCATTAATGCAACTTGATCCATCCGTGCAATAGAAACCAGTTCCACACTCTTGGTGACATAAATTGTCCGATCCTAGTATAGTCCCGATAGGACAGTTTATCTGAGCAGGTACTTCCTTTTCCACAGTTTTTTCAGATTGAACTGGTATATCTGTTGAAGTATTCGCTACACAACCTGCCGTTAGGAGAATACATAACAAAGCTACTAAATACACCAATTTCATGTAAATATGATGAAAAATAAGGATTTAAACCTTATTACGTATCTGCTACGCTCCTGTTACCAATTGACAAAATTAATGCTACGCAAGTAAATATATGTCATGGGAATTGATAAGCTTCGTAAACAGTTCAAAAAATAGGAAGCTTATTCTGTTAAAGTTGGAGAAACCTACTACACCTACAATATTGGCTAAGGAACTCAATCTTCATAGATCTGTGGTGAGTAGATCATTAATTGATCTGGAGAAAAGAAAGCTCGTATCATGTCTTAATCCAGAATCAAAGAAAGAACGTTACTACAAAGTCACTAGAAAGGGTGAAGATATAAGGAAACAGTTAAGAAAAATATAGTTTAAAAAGATAGCAAGAAATTCTAATTATATGTGTTGTTTTCATCTGAGTGACAAATTGAACTGGGAGAACTTCCTCAAGTATATAGTTCCTTCTGGGGCAATACTTATAATTGGTTACTTAAGTCTGGATGCTGTATTGAAACCATTCCACATATTTCCTAAGTATTTTAGTGATTTAGATTTGCTAATAGCGTTTGGAGTTTTTATGGTATACTTCATTATATTAGTATATTTTCCATATACCCTTTTGGTATACTACTCCAAGGTTCATAAGAAAAAATTTAATCTGTCGTTATTTACAGTGTTTTTAATAGTATTCGCTATTTTGTGTGGAACTACTATAATAGACTATTATGTTTCAGGGCAAGCTGATATAAATTTTCCTTTGAATGATCATAATCAACAGACGATACGTGTCGGTCAAATAAACTGTACCAGTAGTGGGGAAAGACTTAGAACAAACGACATGGTTTATTGTAAAACTCAGCCTAAATTGTATAACCTTACGGCAATATTCCAGTACACTTTGTATGATGGTACTATTGTAGAAGAAAATTTTGAAAACCTTTCATTTGTGGCACCAGAGAATTCGAGGCGCATATACTTTGAATTACATGGAAATGATTTGGATGGTAAAAAATTTGATTTATCCGTTGGAAATGATTACCACTTTCTCTCAGACTCAGAACATGCAAAGCGTAGAGAGTTTGTAACATTATTTTTTGCTCTTTTTGTTATTGCATTATTCTCTATACCATCTATGGTATCAAATTTCAAAGATTTAGGTGAAGATACGAGGTGTTGTAATGGGAATCGTAGATAAGTTTCTTGATTTTATCTTTAAGAAATTTATTAAGTGTCATGTTTTCATAAGTTACAAGAATGAGGATATTCACTATGCCAAAGCAGTCTCTAATTTTTTAAAATCTTATTTTGTAAATGTTTTTATTGCACCCATTGCAATAGAAACTGGTAAAGATCCCCATGAAATAATAAAATCAAACATAGATGGCTGTGACATTTTCATACCAATCTTCAGCTCTAGAACTATTAAATCTAGTTATACGCACCAAGAGATTGGCTATGCAATTAGGTCTGATAAGGAAAAAATATTTCCTATAGTTATAGGTAAAATGAAGAAAAAGGACATGGGAATGTTAGCCACTATTCAATATGTTGAATTTAGTAATACTAATAAATGGAAGTCTGAGTTAAGGGGTAAAATACTTAGGCGCTATACATTTGTTGCATCGCTGTGGATTATTGTTTTGATAGCTGCTATAAGTAGAATAATTGGTTATTAAAGAAGTCACACATAACTGATTTGTAATATTCATTCTTAACCATTGCTATATGTTTTCTTCTAGTAGTCCAAGTATTTGGCCTTTCTGGGAAGTAAATTTAACACGTCTACATAACGATTCTGGCATTAACATAGCAAGACATGTGTAATCAGTTTTTATCAGAGTTTTGTATGTAAATATATGTTTTCGTGTGTTTGCGCCTGTAATTGTATGTGTTTTGTTGTTTTTGGATGTATACTCATAATTTTCTCCAAATTTTTCTATCATTTTCTGCACAATTCTATCGATATCTATAGTTCCCGATTGTTTATGATTGTTTTTAGCAGATTTCATATTATTTAGTGTATTTAGAAACGATTTGGTAAGTTTTGGTACAGTTAGGAGTCTGAAGATCATTAAATCGTCTAGGAATATTCTAAATTGTCTGATGGTATAGTCTTCTAATTCAAGATCATTATTTATGCGCCAAAATTCCTTTCTCAGACTTTGGGATTCTAGAAAGGTTTTTTCTTCTTTGGACCATTTTGTTAGAGTTTTCATGCTTTCCAGAACTGGTATCATAGTTGAATGGTATTTTCCTCGTTTGCGTTGTATGTTTTTACCTAGTTCCCTAAACTCTATATATCCAGCTTTACTGAGTTCGTTTATCTTCGGTAGTATGGCATTCGGTAACCATTTTCCATATAATCTGTTTGAAATTTCCTTTTTTGTAAGACCTTCTTTTAGACATAAATTGTATATTCGTCTAGAGATTGTGTTATTCAATATGTCCAAATTGGATACCATATTTGTACAATAGATGTACATATATTTAATAGTAACCAATATTGTAAAGGAGATTCGTATGGCAAAATTTTCCTTTTATGATGAAGTCCTTGAGAGGCTAAAGAAGTTGCCAGATAAAAATGGCATAATTAGATTTCCTCATGTGTTCTATAAATTGTGTTCAAGCCTGCAGATAACTAAAGAAAATGCATGGCTTATTTTGATGGATATGGAAAGCAGAGATATGATAGAGATAGTACGGAATAATGGGATAAGAATGAATTTAAAATACTGAACCAAAATATATTCAATGAAACTATCCAATGTGTACATTAAAAATTACAAATCCTTCAAAGAAATCTCGGTTGACATTAGTGACAATACGGTAATTATTGGGGAAAATAATGTTGGTAAATCCAATTTTTTAAAGGCAATAGATTTTTTTCTAGGGCCCAAATGGCCTATGCCACATGTACTTACTGTAGACGATTTCCATAATAACAATACAGCCGATCCTATTATTATTAGACTAAAATTTACAGATCTTACTGCCATTGAATTAGAAGAGTATTCTAATCATGTCAATGACAACCAATTAGAAATTGAAATGTCTTGCTCATACGGGGCCGATAAGATCGTTTTAAAATATACACATTCTGGTGTCTGGCTTAGAGCTCCTAATAGAGAAAAAATACCATTTGTATTGGTTCCTGGATTGAGGGATATAGTAAAACAATCCGCAGTTAATAAATGGACACTTTTTGGTAAACTTCTTGATTCAGTCAGAAAAACTATAACACCTGAACTAGAAGATGAGATTAGAGTTAAACTGACTGAAGCTAATGATTTATTACTTGATAAAGTTGAAAAATTGAATAAAATTCAAGACAAACTAAATCAAACTATGAACGAACAAACTTCCATTGATGGACTTAAATTTGAGTTCAAAACATTCGACCCTACCGATCTTTTAAAAAACGTTGAGATACACATAGATGATGGTACTAAGTGTGGTTCAATTAATGACAAGGGTATGGGTCTCCAAAGTTCGCTGATTGTGGCAATATTTCGTCTTTTTGCTGATACTACTACAGATTCATGCATTTTTGGTATTGAAGAACCAGAAATTTATTTGCATCCACAGTGCCAACGATTTCTTTCTGATACTTTGAAACGTGTAGCAACGAATAACCAGGTGATTATAACTACACATTCACCCTTTTTCATAGATGATGTAGATTTCAAGGATTTAATTCTTTTTAAGAGAGATGATAATAGTACAGTAGCCAAAAAAATAGATCCCTTGATTAGTCAGAGTGATATATCTAAAATAAGAAGAAATTTGGATGTTGGAAATAGCGAAATGTTTTTTGCTAAGGCAGTATTACTTTGTGAGGGTCCCAGTGAAAAGATTTCATTTCCTATACTTGCAAAGAAATTGGGAAAAAATTTCAATTATAAAGGTATATCTGTTATTGACGTTGGTAGTTCTGGAAATTTTGCTCCATTTTTGATGCTTTTAAAATCATTTGATGTTCCATCATTTGTTATGCGAGATTCCGATGCTTCTGGTTTGGACCTATCGGATTATATAGATAGGTCTAGAATATTTGATTTGAGTTCAGATTTTGAAGGGGCAATTGGATTGGAAAATCTCTTAGATGCTGTTAACTCATTGTACGGTACTTCTTTGGCTCTCAGTTCCGTGAGTTCTAGTATTAATGCCCAAAATCCACTGTTTAAGGAAATACAGTCCTTAGTGCCACGAAGCGTGAAGCTTAGTAAACCTAGAGTGGCGAGATATGTATCTGAAAACATGACCGTTAGTGACATTCCCTCCGATTTTTCTTCTATAATTAGTACTGTTTACAATTCTGTTTGAGATATAATTATTTTTTTGTGAACATCCTTTCGATCTCGTGGTAATCCATATAGTCATTTCCTTGATTTGTTCTTTTCCAAAATATTCTTTTTTCTTTTGGTGTTGGTATGTTTGGTTTTCCTAAATTTTTTGGTATGTAAAAGACAACTAAAAATTTCTTAGTTTCGGGGATAGCAATAAACTTTGGTGTGGGAAAAATGATCTTTGGTATGCAATTAAGTTTCTGACCAAATTTGTGTGATATTTCTTTATCATGGTCTATACCAACTATATCAAATTTATTTTTGTTTTCTTTCACACCGAATATTATGAACCCGCCTTCTGTATTTGCGAACGCACAACAAAGTTTTGTTAATGTATCGCCACCAGGTA
>JANQNA010000005.1 GCA_028279825.1 archaeon
AATCAAGCCTGATCCGGTAGAAGAGAAAAGAGAGGAAACAATAGAGAGGATAGAGGAAGAATCTGAAGGGGAAATCCCTGAGAAGAAGCCTGAGGGCAAGGCAGAGAAACTTATACAGGAAGTTGAGTCTGAAAAGATTGAAAAGACTGAGACAACTGCAGAGTTAGAGAAGATTGCTGAATCTGTTGATGATATTGACAAAGTAATACCGAAAGCGGAAAAGGTTCCGAAAAAGGACGTCGAGTCCTTAGAGAAGATAATAAAAGAAACTCCAACACCCACAGCTACCGTAGAAGTTGGCAAAGAAAAATCTTTTTTGAAAAAAATCAAGGAAAAGACACTAACAGAAAAGGAAGTCGAAGGCCTTCTAAGAGAGCTGGAAATGGCGATGCTTGAAAATGACGTTTCTGTTGAGGTTTCGGAGAAAATTGTCAGCGATGTTCAAAGACAGCTGACAGGAAAGGCTGTGAAAAGAGGCAAAGTTGACGAGATGATAAAGGAAGCATTGAAAAACTCAATTCTTGAGGTCATGAAGCAGGAAACCCTGGATGTTGAGGGTCTTATAAAAAGCCAGGAAGGGCCGTTTACGATAATGATTGTCGGGTTTAACGGTACGGGCAAGACAACTACGCTGGCAAAACTGGCTAACCGTTTCAAGGATTACAAGCCTATTTTGGCTGCAGCAGATACTTTTAGAGCGGCTTCCATAGAGCAATTGGAAGAGCATGGAAAGAATCTTGGATTAAGGGTGATAAAGCACACATACGGGTCAGATTCGGCAGCTGTTATATTTGATGCGAAAAAGCATGCAGAAGCTACCGGCAGCAAGCTGGTCCTGGCGGATACTGCCGGAAGAAGCCACAGCAACGTCAATCTTATGGATGAACTGAAGAAAGTGGCTAAAGTCAATACACCTGACCTGAAGGTGCTTGTTTTGGACTCTATAACAGGCAATGATATTTATGACCAGTGTAAGCTCTTCAACGATGCTGTTGGTGTAGACGCGATAATACTCACGAAGGCTGACGTTTACGAGCGCGGCGGGGCTGCTTTATCGGCAGCTCATACGTTGAAAAAGCCTATAATCTTCCTAGGTGTTGGACAGGAGTACAAGGATCTAAAACAGTTCGTGCCTGAGGAGATCGTGGACCACCTTCTAGAATAGCTTAAACTTAAAATAAATGTAGGTTAATATACTGTAATGATGAAGATAATCATTCTTTTTTTGCTGTTATCAGCTGTATCTTTTGCAGAGGTTACAGGAGATACGGTACCGCTGACAACGCTGGAAGATAATACGGATACCTTGATAGCAGAAACAGTGGAATATATCGGAGAAACACCACCATTTCCGCCTACGGCACAATCTAAGCTAATAGCCGGGAATGATGCTACAATACTGGGTTTTGTATCGTTAGTAGCACTGGTAATAATTCTCTATATCATGTGGAAAATGATCAGAAAGCGCGGTAAACGCGGCAAGCCAAGAAGCCTAAAGGCCACAAGAACCGTGAAAGTTATTGCCGTTTAAAGCCTCTTCCTTCTTCTTGCTTTTTTGGCTTCCTCATCAAGCTTTCTCTTGAGAATTCTTACAGCTCTTTGAGAAGGCGGGTAACGTGAAATAAGTGCTTGATTATCAATGTAAAATTCGCTTGACGGGCTTATGTGACCTTCACTCATTGTTGCCCATCTTAGGTATGGGTTGAGAGAATCCTTGGTTTCAAGTTCCTGATATAGTAAAAGTAGCTCATTCTCTCCAGGGAAGGCTTCTGAACTGTTTCCCTGGGTTGAATAGCATCTTCTTCTCATAATAACCACAAAGATACAAAATCTTACTCTTCAGTACTGTATCTGACGACTCTAAGATGTACCGGTCTTCCGAGAAGTTTTTCTATTATTGCCTTTTCTTTTCTTGTCACTAAAGTATTTCCGCTAAATTTTGCAGAGCCCAAATTTTTACTAGTATCTAGTCCTGATACATTTACCATATTTGCTCCTACGAGCCATGCACCTTCAAAATTTGCTCCATCGACGTGTGAGTCTTCCAGCCATGATGCCTGAAGATTTGCTCTGTTAAGATCTGCTTTCTCAAGATTTGCTTCAGAAAAAACTGTATTTTCAAGATCTGCCCCACTAAAATCTACTCCATCGAGGTGTGCTCCAGCAAGTCGTATTCCAGCAGATTTTGTTTTGTCGAGTTTTGATCCACTAAGAACTGCCTCATATAGCTTTGCATCACCAAGACTTGCTCCCGTTGCACAGATATACGGTAAAAATAATTTATGTGCCCTCAGGCCATATAATCTAGAACCTTCTATATTTACTGGATTTTGTTCCAAGTCGGCACTTCTGAGATATGCAAGTACTTCTCCATATCCTTCATGATCTTTCATATTATAGCCATCTGGTATTACTATGCCACGGAAACTTCTTTCACCGTCTAGAAGTTTTCTTACGAGTTCGTCTCCATCCATTGGAATCAATTTTTCTACCATTTCAACACCTATAGTGCAAATGTATTAAAACAAAAATTCTACTCTTCAGATTCGTCTACCAGACGTCTGACAGCATCTCTTACAGCCTCGCTTCTATTTGGGTAAATACCCTTCTTTACAAGGCCTTCTATGTTCCTTATCTGCTTCTCTGTCAAACGTATCTGTACAGTCTCCATTACCATTTCATACACCTCACGTATACAGTCCCAGTAAATTACTGTTACTGTACAGTAGTAATACACCGAAACCTTTAAATGCCTTTAATTTTGTTACTACAGGCCAGTTATAACTACGTGCGAGATACATTTAGAACACGAATGGAGTACTAAAGCATTACGGTCCACATGAAACGTACGTTGGGGTTTATATATTCTTAGGTTGTAAAAAATCAGAACGGAAAATATTGGGGTGCAAGACTTATCAAAAAATTTTCTTCAAAGGGTATGATGAAAGGCGCAACAGTTGCAACGTTTGCAATTGTCGCAATTCTAGCCGTCTCACTTCTATCAGGATTTTATTCAGCTCCGGTATATGCAGCACATGATACTAACGTAACAATAGCTCCAGAAAACGCAAACTGCGGTGAGCTAAACCAGACTTATACAGTGACTGTGGAGAATCTTGTTGGTTCTGCTGACAGCATCAGAGAGGTTCGTATTTACCAGGACTTTGACCTTGACGGTAACAAGGATGCCGGTATTGTAGAACTTGAGTGTGGTGCAGCACCAAGCGGCTGGACACTAACGGACAGATTGGTTCTATTTAATTACTGTCAATATGAGACACCATTTGCAGGGGCTGATATGATAGACCCTACAGAATCAGAGCAGTTCACATTTAAGGCAACTCTGGACGACGAGAGTCTTGAGGGTTGCGGTAATGCTTTCAGAATAGGTACAATTGATGACACTACGCCAGTAGGTCAGGTTGTTTTCAAATTCCCATTTGTTAATGTTGATTGTGTACCACCTGTTATAGACAAATTCGTCGGAGAACCTAAGATTTCAGGCGGAATTGGATTCGACTGGTGGGTAACACATAGTACAGTTTTCACGGCTGAGGCGACAGAGAATGACAGGTGTGATCTTGGTCTAGATTACTGTAACATTACCTATACTGTTGATGGTGGTTCTGAGATACTTGAGGAGCATGCAGAGTTTGATCCTGTAACAAGGAGATGGGAGTACAACTGGACATTTGACGAGGATTCAGTCCACTTCATAGAAATAACCTGTTATGACGTTGCAGGTAACATGGCTGTTCACACACAGACAGACAGAGTTGATGATACTCCACCTGTAACGACAAAAATGATCAGTGAGCCAAAGAAGGTTATTCCAGGTGACGATCCTGGTGAGTTTATAGAATGGGTAGACACAGTTACGGAAATTACACTTACTTCAGTTGATCCGGATCCAACCGGTTTTTCATGTAATGTCGGTGTTGACAAGGTCTGGTACATGAATGTTATTGATCTGACAGAGGAATCATGCTGGGATCCTGCAGATGCATGTGAGCCAATTACGCATCTTTGGGCTCCAAAGGCACCAAAACCTGCTTCACCATACGTACACGGTGATGCTGAATGTATAGACGAATATCAGGAGCTTTGCGGTGACGAGTTTGGTTATTACACAGAGGATTGGTACAATTGTGTAGAGTATAACGCACATGATCAGTGTGGCGTTGATCCATTATGGAAGCTTTACAACGGTACACCAATAAACAAGCCGGAAGAATCATGTCATATTTTGCAGTACTTCGGTGTTGACCATCTAGGTAATAAAGAAGACTTTAATGTCAACTGTTTCTTTGTTGACAAGACACCACCAGAGATACACAAGGAAAACGATGAAGGAACGATAGATGAGTGCGGAGAGGAAGCATTCATGAATCCGGGCAATCCAGAAGGATGTTTCCACTGGATTAACACGGACATGCCAGTTACATTCACATGTGATGACAGCTGGAATGGAGAAGCACCACACCCATCAGGCGACGAAGAAGTCTGCTTCAGGGTATCTTATGATTACACAGAGATTGAATCAGGTGTATATGACTGGGGATACATAACCCAGAGTTACTGTGATTCACCAGGTTTCGGCGACGAGAATGATTGGTGCTGTGTCCCAGCAACGGAACAGACATCATTTGAGTTCTATTTCCAGGAAGACTCAATGCACAACCTAGAGTATTACTGCCAGGATGCTGTTGAAAAGAAGAGCGAGCCTCATGTTCAGTACTACAAGGTTGACAGTACACCACCTTATCTTGTTGATAAGTGGGTAGATGGACCACAGTGGGGTGACTGTGATTTCCCACAGCTTCCAGGCGATATTTGTCATATTGACGGTGTTTCATACATAGACATAGAGGTTCTTGACGGCGGAGACATTTGCGCTGTTGATAATCTTGAATGTAGATGGAAATACAGAGTTGATGAAGGTGAAGGATACGGCGGTTGGTCAGAGTGGTTTTACAAATTCCCAATATGGTTCCCAGAGGAATCAAAGCACGAACTTCACATACAGTGTGAGGATTCCCTAGGAAATGTTATGAATGATTATGAGATATTCTATGTTGACAAGACTCCTCCGGAGACAACGTTGACATACCACGGTGATCAGTATCCAGATCCAATAGTTCCAGGTCAATTCCCACACTGGATAGACCTTTCAACGCTATTGAATCTGACAGCAACTGACGACGTTGGTCCGCACGATTCAGGTGTTGATTCAACATATTACAGGGTTACTTTGCTAGACCACAACAGATACTGCTGGACACCTAAGTCTGGTTGTAGTGTTGCAGAGGGTGAAGGACCATGGCAGCTTTACACAGGTGAGTTCACAATTCCTGAGGAATCATGCCACCTGGTAGAATACTGGAGTGTTGATAATGTTGACAAGGAAGAAGATACAAAGAGAGATTGTGTATTCGTAGACGACACTGATCCTACTGTCGGTAAGGAAGTAGGTGAGCCAAAGGTAGAGGGCGAAGGTGAAGTTGACTGGTACATAACACAGGATACGCCGATAAAGCTTTACTGTGATGATCTTGGAGACCATCCAGTTGATCACGTATCACTTTGGTACAGGTACAGATTCAACGAGTCTTGTGATGACCTAGAGAATTCACCATGGTCAGACTGGGAAGAGCCACTAGATATCTTGGGCGAACTTAGCGGTCTGAATGGAAACGGCCAGCACGAGCTTGAGCAGGTATTATACTTCGAGGAAGATTCATGCCACGAGCTTGAATATTACTGTGTTGACATACTCGGAAACGAGGGTGATCACAAATTCGAGATAGACATAGTCGACACACAGCCTCCGGTTATAAACAAGACAATCGTCGGTCCAAAACTTGAGTGTCCTGAGGGATGGGACAATGACGTTCAGAGCCAGAATGGAAACGGCGGACCACACGACTGCTGGTTTATAGACGGTGTAACAGAGATTCATATTGACGCAACCGATCCAGAACCACATCCGGTCAACGAGGTTGAGTGTAGATGGGGTTACTACTGGCTAGGTGAATGGTACGGTTGGTACGAGGAAGATTCACTACCATTTGTCATAGAGGACTGGGATGAGTCAACACACGAGTTGCACGTAGTATGCGAAGACGCATTGGGCAACGAGGTCAGGGACATTGAGCTGTTCCATGTTGACAAGACACCACCATCGATAGAGAAGCAATTCGAGGGTCCACAGTATCCAAATCCAATAAGTGACTTTGATGAGCCACACTGGATAAACAGTGATACTGAGGTGTACATCTTCGTAGATGACGTTGGTCCGCACAAGTCAGGTATCGACGAAGTCAAGTACAGGATTTCACTTGTGGACGACGAGTACTGCGAGTATGATCATGTACAGGCTGATACAGTTGAATGCCTAAACGGTGAGTGCGAGAATTATGAGTGTGAAGACGCAGAAGGTCAGGGTGACTGGACTGTTGTAGATCCAGAGGACTACGAGGAGTTCATGTTCAACATACCTGAAGAGTCTTGCCACTTGATTGAGGTTTATGCGGTTGACAATGTAGAGAAGGACAGAACACACAAGCAGTGTGTTTATGTTGACAATACATCACCAACTCCACACAAAGAAGTTGGTCTTCCACACACAAAGTTGCAGAACGAGGACTACAACTGGACATACTATCCAGAGGTTAACGGAAATTGTTGGGTAGGCAACGAAAGCATTGACTGTTGGAAAGTCACAACAATGACGCCAATATCAATGGCTTGTGAAGATCCAGAACCACATCCAGTTGACCACAGTACTGTGTGTTTCAACGTTGATTTCGACGGTGAGGACATGACAGACGTCTACTGTGATGAAATGGGAGGCAACATGGAAGATGATGGCTTCTGTTGTGTAGAAGCAGAGAACGAGGAAGTTGAGCTGTACTTCGGTGAGGAGTCAGAGCACAACCTGAAGTTCTACTGCGTTGACGCACTGGGCAACACTAACAAGGAGCTTCTTGATGACGAGAAGTTCAAGGTTGAGGGTTCAAAATTCACGATAGAACTGAACAAGAAGTGGAACCTAATATCAGTTCCATTTGTCTTGCAGGACAACGTGATGAGCGAGATATTTGACCCATTGAACGATAGTGTTATATCAGTATGGTCATATGATGCTGCTACACAGACATGGCATGTTTACACACCTGATGGTGTTGCAAACGACGACCTGTTCACGATGGTTCCAGGTGACGGATACTGGGTACTGACAAGGGAAGAAGCTGAGCTTGTAATCGGCGGTTCACTGTTCAGTCCAGGAAAGACACCACCAAGCAAGACAGTCGTTCCAGGCTGGAACCTGATTGGATACTACGGCAACCTGGATGATGTGCCAGACGGGGACCCAATATTTGAGTATGACGGTCCTGACGGTGACGGTGCAACAGCATGGTGTGCTCTAGGATCACTGGTCGACACAACACTTGGAAGGTACAAATGGTCTTCATTGTGGACATACTGGGAACCATACAACACTGATGGTGACTCAGGAACTTCATTGTGGATTCCAATGGACCAGTTCGATAACATGGATCCAGGTGCAGGATACTGGATGGAGATAGGCGAAGACGAACTTTACGCCGTGTCCACCACATGTCCATTTATTTTTTGATCTAAATTTTCCTTAATTTTTAGCCCTTTTTAGGAGTGAAATAAGGTTTATATCCTTTTTGTTCATACTATTGGTGTGGTCAAATGAATGAGAAAATACTTGTTGTCAGTGTTATTGCAGTTATGTTTATGGCTGCAGCAGTATATGCTGTGCCTGGCGTAGCTCACAACTTCTTTGGCAGTGTTACGATAAACGGTGCAGCTGCTCCTGACGGTACAGTTGTTGTGGCACAGATAGATGGTGCAGACGTTGCAACTATCGCGACTGTGAATGGAAAGTACGGTTATGAAGGTAATGTTTTTAACATCCCTGATCCAAACAACGACAGGGCAGGTAAAACTATATGGTTTGTTGTTAACGGGGTAGGAACAGGAAAATCAGCTATATTTGTAAATGGTGGATCAACCGGTGTTGATCTTGGTATAACTGTTGCAGCACCACCAGCACCTTCAGGCGGCGGTGGAGGCGGCGGAGGCGGTTATGTCCCTCCAAGTACACAAGAAGAAGATCCTGAAGAAGAAACAACAGTAACACCTGTTACTCAAGAGGAGCCTGTAGAGGAAGTCTGCCAGGAGAAATGGGAATGTTCAGACTGGTCATGGTGTACTGACGGTATTCATACAAGAACCTGTACTGATGTAAATGAGTGCGGTACGGATAACAACAAGCCACTTGATTCTTATCCATGTTCAACTGTCCAGAATGAAGACGGTGCAGGCATAACGGGTCTGATAACCGGTAACCCAACAATAATCGGCGGCATTGGTTTGCTGGTTGTGTTGATTATATTATATGTAATCTGGAATGAAATGAAGAACAGGAAAAAGAAGAAAGGTAAAAGACGTTAGTGTCTTAAACTCTCTTTCTAATGAATTGTTATGTTAAGCGGACTTTCCAATAAATTACGCGGAGCAATAGACAAGCTTACTGGGAGTAATGTAGATAAAGCGGCTGTAGAAGAGCTTGTAAGAGAGATACAGCGAGCTCTGCTTTCTGGAGATGTAGATGTAAAACTAGTTCTGGAAATGAGCGAGAAGATCAAGAAGGATGCTGAAAATGTTCCTCCGGGTCTGACGCGCAAGGAACATGTTGTCAGGACTGTGTATGATGCTTTAACAGAAATAATGGGCAAAGAGCCATCAACTGTTTCACTGGAACCAAAGAGAATTCTTCTCGTTGGTTTGTACGGATCAGGCAAGACTTCCACGGCTGCAAAGCTGGCAAGATTCTACCAGAAGAAAGGCCTGAAACCTTTCCTGGTGTGTTGTGACACTGTCAGGCCGGCAGCATATGAGCAATTACAGCAACTTGCAAATCGTATTGATGTCCCGTTCTACGGAGAAAAGGGGGAGAAGGATTCAGAAAAGGTTCTGAAAAATGCAATGAAGATAATGAATGCAGACGTCATAATTGTTGACTCCTCGGGCCGCAACGCTTTAGAAAAGGACTTAATAGAGGAGATAAAGAAACTGAACAAGGTTTTGAAGTCGGATGAAAAGATTCTTGTTATTCCTTCTGATATTGGTCAAGCTGCCAAAGCCCAGGCTACCTCATTCCACGATGCACTGGGAATAAGTGATGTTATAGTAACGAAGTTAGATGCTACTGCAAAGGGCGGCGGAGCGTTAACTGCATGTAACCTTACCGGTGCTAAAGTAAAGTTTATTGGTGTCGGGGAGACGCCTGAGGATTTACAAGCTTACGATCCTGAGAAGTTTGTTTCCCGGTTGTTAGGTTTTCCTGATCTGCCGACTTTGCTGGAAAAGGCAAAAACTGTGGTGGACGAAAAATCTGCCAAGAACATAATCAGGGGCGACTTCACCATGGATGATTTTCTAAAACAGATAGAATCCATGGGCAAGATGGGATCAATGTCACAGATGCTGGACATGGCCGGATTAGGTAAGCTTGTCAACAGAAAAAACGTCGATATTGGCCAGCAGGAAGACAAGATAAAGAGATGGAAATTTGCCATACAGAGCATGACCACAGAGGAGAAAGCAGACCCTTCAATAATCAACGCGCCTCGTATGCGCCGCATAGCGGCCGGTTCTGGTTTAGAGGAATCAGACGTTCGTGACCTTGTTGCCAACTACAACAAGATAAAGAAGATGATGAAGCAGTTTTCACCCGGAAAACTCAAGCGCGGCGGCATGGGCGCTATCTTCAAACAGTTTGGAATGGGCTAGTTATTTATGATAACTACCACGGTCAGGTACAGGAACGCCTGCTTCCCTTCTTGCGTCGTTTATCCTTCCGCCAAATCTATATATCAGGGTTGATCGATAACCGTTTTCTTTTAATTCAGACGGGGTTGCTTCAGGATGATCTCTCAGATAATTCAATAATCTTTCCCGTTGTATTTCTCCTTTAGGTCCTAGCCCGGCAGCTTTTCTGGCCTTGCCTATACGTCCTTTGAAGACACGATACAGTGCTCTGTAGTGCTTTACCGGCAAGTCCAATTTTGATGCAAGAGGGTGCTCTCTCAAGTATTCAAGCAGCTCTTCCCGAACTATTTCACCGGGGGACTTTAACCCGGCAGCTTTTCTGGCGTCAGTTATCCTTCCATGGTATTGCATTCTCACAGTATTTTTAAGTGGGCCCGGGAGATCCTTCTTGAGTACTTTCGGATTTTTTCTAAGATACTCCAATAATCTTTCTTTTTGCAGTTCTTTTTTAGGCTTTAACCCGGCAGCTTCTCTTGCGTCATTTATCCTGCCATCAAATAGTTCTCGCAATGTATTGGTCATTTGTCTTGTTAAATCAGAAGTTACTGTGTAAGGGTGTTCTCTTAGGTAAGTGAGAAGACTTTGTTTTCTCCTCCTCCATTCACCTTCCGGCAGCCTCCTGCCTCTTTCTGGTATGTCTGAAACTATCCTGGAATCCACATACACTTTTTCTACTTCTTCCATAGCCGGACTAAGTGTAAAATCTATAAAAGCCTTACTAGGCAAACATTTCTAATGGACCTGAACTCGATTTTACCGCTTGTTTATTATGGTAACACAGTAGAAGCATG
Source organism: archaeon (assembly GCA_028279825.1). GTDB lineage: Archaea > Aenigmatarchaeota > Aenigmatarchaeia > GW2011-AR5 > GW2011-AR5 > GW2011-AR5. Next base: position 10,659 of record JANQNA010000005.1, read on the forward strand.
GCTGTATGCTGTAGGAGTGTTCCTTGGAATTGCCATAGCTTCAAAGATATTCAAATCTGTAATCATAAGAGAGCTTCATGTTCTTTCAAAAAAGACGAAAAATGATCTTGACGATTTTTTCATACAGGCTATTGACGCTATCAGATGGCCGTTCTTCCTGATACTCGGTCTTTACTTTGCTATAGACTGGGTAGTTATAGAGCCCCTTGCAGTTACGGTCATTGACGTTGTTTTCATAGCTTCTGCTGTTTATTACGGCGTCAGGAGTGTACAGAGAGCTATTGACTATGGTACGCATAAAGTTGCAAAAAGAAGAGAAGTAAAAGACCATGTTTCAGACAACGCGGTTGTGTTCTTCCTGGGAAACCTGATCAAGATATTCATGTGGATGTTTGGTTTACTTGCTTTTCTTGCGTTTATGGGAATAAACATAACCCCTATGCTTGCAGGTCTTGGAATAGGCGGTATTGCAATTGGTTTTGCACTACAGGGCGTGTTGGGAGACTTATTTGCTTCTTTTTCAATATACTTTGATAAACCTTTCCAGAAAGGTGACTTCATAATTATAGGAGATGACATGGGAACCGTGGAGCATATTGGTGTAAAGTCAACCCGTATCAGGACATTACAGGGACAAGAACTGGTTGTATCTAACAGAGAACTTACGGAAACAAGGATCAACAACTACAAGAAGATGGAGAAGAGGAGAACATCATTTTCCTTCGGTGTTACATATGACACGCCAACAGATAAAATGAAGAAGATACCGGGTATAGTAAAGGCAGTTATAGACAAGTCAAAACTTGCAGAGTTTGACAGGGCACATTTCAAGAACTTCGGGGACTTTTCTCTAAACTTTGAAGTTGTTTACTACATTGATACCGGTGATTACGCAAAATACATGGATATCCAGCAAGAGATAAATCTCGGTATAAAGGAACATTTCGAGAAAGAGAAAATAGAAATGGCATTCCCGACACAAACAATCCATCTGAACAAATGATTGTGTTTATAAGCTTAGCGTGACAATATAGGTATAGAAAATGCTTCTCAGTGCATAGATCATTGATTGGCGACTTTCTGCGGAACAACTATCAATTGGGATAGAATTTCGCAAAATATATATGAATGTAGGGTGATTGAATGGAAATACAACCTCCAATGAAGCAAATGGGATACGACAGAGCTATAGTTGTTTTTTCTCCGGAAGGGAGAATGTATCAAGTTGAGTATGCAAGAAAGGCTGTAGAGAAAGCGTCTACTGTTGTAGGTGTTACTTTTGCGGGCGGCGTTGTTCTTGTGGCTGCAAGATCAATACAGAAGCTGCTTGTACCGGAAAGTGTTGAGAAGATTTCAAAGGCGGATGAACACATTGGTATTGCAGCATGCGGTATTTTAGCGGATTCTCGTGTACTTGTGGATTATGCAAGAGTAAAGAGCCAGGTCAATAAAATAACGTACAACGAGCCGATAGAGATATCTGCTCTGGTAAAGGACATCTGCGACAGAAAACAGAAGTTCACACAGATGGGTGGTATAAGACCGTTTGGTGTTACACTGCTGGTTGCAGGATCGGATGGCGGGCCACATCTATACGAGACAGATCCTTCCGGTACGATGCGTGAGTGGAGAGCACATGCCGTAGGAAGAGGCAGCAAGGATGCCAAGAAGGTTCTCATGGAAGATTTCAAGGATGGAATGACCAAGGAGAAAGCAATGGATCTGGCATTGAAAGCGCTGAAAACCGGTGAGAAGAAGCTGACTCTACGTTCTGTGGAAATTGGTTTGATAGAAAATGGCAAGTTCAGAATCATTGACAGGAATGAGCTTAAAGAAGTCATAAAGAAGTTTGTCTAAGACCGATCCTTTTTCTTGAAAGAAAAAGTTTAGGTATCACCAAAAAGAACTATTACCAATGTGAAGGGCTGGATATCTCAAAAGAAACTGTTATCTCTTAAGGTAGAAAAGAGCGCGCCGCTTTACACCAAGTTCTTTCCACCCGGATTTAGGGCCTCCGGGGTTTGTTTCAACGTGCACCAGATAGACTGTTTTTGACCCATCGCCATAGCGTTGTGCCGTTTCCAGTGCCTCGTCAACACTTACACCAGGATCACTATAAAATTCTCTTGGTTCCCTGGTGTTCATTGAATCAATATCAGGCCAGGCCTGCACCCTTATTCTTGGCCTAAACTCCTCACTCATAGCAAATTCTTGTCAAAAATTTATTTAAGTATTTCTTTGTCAATTAATTAGCCATAAAGATGGTAAATTCAGTTCTTACTCTTTTGACGATGAAGATGAGTCAGTTTAAATACTTTACTTTCTAAGGTCTTTAGAGATACAGTGGGTTCCTTCGCTGTTACTATTACTATGGAGGAACTTGCGTACAGGTGAAAATATGGTTACAGTGGACGAGGCTATTATAGCCAGGTATGACAAAGAAGGTAAACATTTCGAGATTCTTGTTGATGCAGACATAGCTTACGACTTGAAAGAAGGCAAGGTTGTTTCTCTATCCAAAATGCTGGCAGTGAACCAGGTATTTAAGGATTCCAAAAAAGCTGATAAGGCTTCTTCTGCGGATGTAGAAGCCGCTTTTGGCACTACAGACGTCGAGAAAATAGCGGAAATTATGGTCAAACACGGGGATATTCAGTTAACAACGGAATTTCGAAGGAGAAAAACAGAGGAGAAGAAAAAACAGATTGCGACAATAATAAGCAAGAATGCGATAAACCCCCAGACAAAGGTGCCTCATCCCCCTGAAAGGATAATAACTTCAATGGAACAGGCTCATGTTCATGTAGATGCTTTCAAATCTGCAGACCAGCAGGTTGAGGAAGTTGTAAAGGAGATAAAAAAGGTAATCCCGATTTCTATGGAAGAACTGACACTTTTTGTTGAAATTCCAGCTCAACATTCTTCAAAGGCATACGGCATGTTAAAGGAATTCGGTATGCAGCAGGAGAAGTGGTTAACAGACGGATCTCTTGTTGCAAAATTGGTTATACCTGCCGGATTAAAGGAAGACGTATTCAGAAAAATCGGCAACGCTACAGCCGGCACAGCCAGAATAGAGGAGGCTAAACAATGAGGGCCTTTGTACGGGAAGGTAAGAAGGTAAAGAGAATTGTAATGATGGAACCCTTTGGTACTTATGTGGTTGGCATAGGGACCAATGGCAATAATTATGCTGAAAGACGTGCTGCCTCAAGGATAAGATTAAGCAAAGAATACGGAGAGACACTTCCTTACAGCAGCCTGTGGGCAAACGAGGCTCAGTTGCTTATAGACCGAGGTATTGGTTATCCTAGAGGAGACGGTGCTGTTCCCAGTGAACTGGTAGGGGAAATTGTTAAAAAAATGAAGGTTGCTTTCAGAAAGCAGATCCCAGTTAAAAATAGGAGTTGATATGATGGAAAGAAAACTTGTTATACCGGGTGATTTTCTCGGTGATGGCAGAGCGGGCCATGGTGCATTTGAGGAAGATAGCAAAGCATTTTCCAATGTAGTTGGTCTGGCTGAAGAGAAGAATGGATTACATTTTGTAATACCACTTAGCGGAATATACAATCCTAAACGCGGCGATGGTGTAATAGGACAGATACAGGACGTTACATTTTCAAAGTGGATTGTTGATATAAACTCACCGTATGAAGCTGTATTGGCTTTAGCGGATGCGACAGATGAGTTTATAGACCTGACAAAAACGGACATGACGAAATATTTCAATTACGGAGAGATAATCTTCGCTGAAATATCTACCGTTTCAAAGATAAAGAACGTACAATTGTCTATGCGTAACAGAAAGTGCAGGAAACTAAGGGGTGGGCGTTTCATAACAGTCACACCGGCAAAGGTTCCTCGCATAATCGGCAAAGCCGGTTCTATGGTTGAAATGGTAAAGGAAATGACCAACACACAGATCGTTGTCGGACAGAACGGCATGGTCTGGGTAAAGGGTGACAATGAAGACATTGCCATAGAAGTTGTTCGTATGATAGAAGAGAAATCTCATCTACAAGGACTGACCGACCAGGTCAAGGCATTCCTTGAAGAGAAAATGGGTAGTACAACAAAGGAGGTTGTTACAGATGGAACTGATTAAAGATGGTATAAGGTACGATGGACGTAAAGTGGATGAACTCAGACCTATGGAAGCAAAAGTAGGCGTGCTGAAAAATGCAGACGGTTCGGCTATGTTCAAGCTTGGAAATACCGTGGCTGTTGCAGGCGTTTACGGGCCGAGAAAAGTTTATCCAAAACACCAGGAAGAGGCAGAAAGAGCTATACTAAGAACAAAATACAACATGGCACCTTTTGCAACTTCTGAGAGAAACCGACCGGGAACAAACAGACGAAGTACGGAGATATCAATGGTTACAAGAAATGCGATTTTGCCATTGCTGTTCCTGGATGATTTTCCAAAAACGGCCATAGATGTTCATATAGAGATTCTGCGTGCTGACGCATCAACAAGGTGTGTTGGTATAAATGCAGCTGTGCTTGCGCTTGCGGATGCGGGAGTGCCAATGAGGGGCTTCGTTGCAAGCTGTTCAGCCGGAATCGTTGAAGGGAAAGTGGTACTGGACATTGCAGGCAAGGAAGATACGGAAGGTGAACTGGATCTTCCGGTTGCTTATTATCCGGAAAAGGATGAAGTAACTCTGCTGCAAATGGATGGTATAACAAACAACGCAGAAGCAAAAGAAATAATAAAGCTTGCCGTCAAGGGAGCAAAGGACATGATAGAGGTACAAAAAAATGCTCTCCGTGAAAAGTACAAGCTAGAGGGGGCTGAATAATATGATACACATGGATCCGATGTCTATACGAAACTCAATAGACGAGGGCAAGCGACTTGATGGTCGTCCAATGGACAAATACAGAGACATTAGTGTAGAAGTGGACGTTGTTGGTTCTGCACATGGTTCTGCCAGAGTTAAAATGGGAGATACCGAGGTTATTGCCGGTGTAAAAGTGGAAACTGGTACACCATTTGGTGACAGGCCTGATGAAGGTGTTCTGATGGTTGGAGCTGAATTTGTTCCATTGGCATCAGCAGACTTTGAGTCCGGCCCGCCAAGTGAGGGAGCAATAGAAGTTTCCAGAGTTACAGACAGGGCAATAAGAGAATCTAAAGTCGTTGACTTCAAGAAACTCTGCATAACTCCGGGCGAGAAAGTCAGGATGGTTTATGTAGACGTAAATGTCATGAACGACGACGGTAATCTTATAGACGCATGTTCGATTGCTGCTTTAGCTGCACTATTGACAACACAGGTTCCAAAACTCGACGAAGATGGTAATCTTACAGAGGAGAGTGAAGGACCTTTGCCAATGAACGGAAAACCCGTATGTACCACGTTTGCAAAGATAGGGAAACAGATAATTCTTGACCCTACGCGTACAGAGGGTATGGCCGTGGACGCAAGACTTACCATAGGAACGTTTGAGAAAGACGGTAAGATTGAGTTTTGTGCTATGCAGAAGGGCGGTATTCATGGCTTCGCCGTAAAAGAGCTAGAGCAAATGATAGACATGGCTGAAGAAAAGGGCAAGGGTGTAAGAGAAATCGTTGATTGGGCCGTTCAGAAAAAGAAATAGGCCAAAATCAATTCAACTTTCTTTTTCTTTTTAAGTGTTTCCTATATAGCCAAAGCTATGGACAATGAAAAGCTTCGTCTATTGGATGCTATAAGATCGGGTAATGAACGAGGTTTGAATTCTTATGAAATAGCTCACGAGTCAGGAATATCTCCAGAATTGGTACAACGTACTGCTCGTAGACATGGGATACCTGTAAAGATAGGAAAACCGCATGTAGTAGCGAGAAAAGGTTCTAAGCCTGTTGCACAACAGGAAGATTTTGGTAGATCAGCACTGGTGAGTTTGTTTAAGCAGGCAGGTGAGATACCAGAGCCTTCTCCTCCCAAAGTTACAAGAAGAGAGAGTCGAAAAATTACCAAAGCCTCCAGACCTGCTGCTGTTCAGAGAAGGCATTCACCTGGTAAGAAGGTTGAAGGGTATCGACGTCCTGATATAGACAGACTTGTCACAGGTGGGCATTCATTGGTAGAAATCGCTAAACGGACTAAACCGTTAAGAAGTGATCAGGTACCATATCAATCTGTACATAGATATCTCAAGAGAACTGGACAACATGGTTTGTGGAAAGAAAATAGACCGAAAGCTACTAGAGCAAGAGGAGGTTATAAAAGAGGAGTTCGGGAACAACGTCAAAAACTTGTTGACACACTTGCACACTATGCTATTGAGAGAGCTGGTGAAGATAGTTGGGCTCTTCAAAAAACCGTACAACGTTATTTGTCTGTTCAACGGAGAAATGCTAATGTTCCTTTAGAAAAACTTTTCAAAATGTTTAGTATATGCGAAGAAGCTATGAGTACAGGAAGACGTATAACTTATGCCGAGTTAGCTGATGCCAGTGGATTCTCTATTAATTCAGTAGTTTTTGGCAATATAATGAAAAGCGTTGGTGTTGAAGGAGATATCAAGGTTCATAAAAAGGTACGTCTTTCTTCACAGCAGAAAGCGTCAATTCGAGATGTCTATGAGATTGGCTTGTCAATGCGTGATATTGCTTATTTTACTGATATTTTTGAGGAAACCGTTGCTTTGCACGTTTCCACCAAACCTAAGGGCAGAAATGCGTTGGTCATTTTTGGTACAGGCTCAAATAGAGAGTACCTCAGTTACAGAATGGCTAGTGAAATATATGAGGCAGCGGATGCTGGTTTTACTGATCAGGAACTGATGGAATACTTTGACGGAAAATCAAGGTGTGTGGGATATGCTCTGGAGCATAGGGACGAAATAGGTTATACGCTGATTAGGGCCCTTGATCTACTGTTTCCAGACGTTAAACATACAAGGCCTTATCTAGAAAAACAGGTAGCCTAAAATCAACCCGACAAAAAGCCCTACGGTTATGTCTTTTGTGTCATGGCGACGGAAGTGCAGACGTGACAGTACTACTAACAGTATTAACAGTATGTAGATCGGCATGATATTCAGCTTCGTCATGAATGCCGCTGAAATCA
>JANQNA010000007.1 GCA_028279825.1 archaeon
TGTTGGCTGGTACAACTGTACGTTTGACAGTACTGGACACAGTGAAGGTAACTGGTCTGTAGACATTAACTCTACAAAGCAGTACTTCCTGCCAAACACCACAACATGGATGAACAGATTCTGGCTGGAAAATGTTGAACCATTAAACCTAACGGAACCAAATGTAACACCATCAAGTGGTGGATGGTCAAGATTGTTTAACTTCTCTGTAAATCTAAGTGATCAGGAAGGTGACAATCTTACATGTATATTGTGGCTGAACAGAACTGGACAGTTTGTTAACCAGGGCAACATGACGTTGATCAATACGACAGCCGGGCAGATATGTTACGTTGAGGTTCATGACTTTGGATTAAGCGACATAGGAACCACAAAACAGTTCTTGTTTGAGTTAAGGGATACTTCTTTCAATAACACTTTCAATACTTCAGTATTCAACGGACCAACAATACAGGAATCGCAGGTTACAGTCACATATGTATTTGGAAATAACAGCTACGTCAACAGAAGTGGTATTAACGTAACAGTTCTGAGAGTATTGGTAAATGATACAGAAAATGGAACCCTAGTTGGTGACGGCAACGTGACGTTCTGGGTAACTACAGATAATTCAAGTGTTGCCATCGGTGTGCTGAACAAAACAAGTAGTGACGGAATATCAAACTATTCATTCCCACCTGATTGTAGCTATAATGTTGGAGACCAAGTATGGTTTGCTGGTGTTACAGATCCTAGATATATAGATGTAAACTCAACTAATCTTTCTCTAGTTATAATTGGTAATCTTGTCAATACTGTGACCGATCCTTCTGGGCAGAGTTTCTTAAGAGGTGAAAATATTACACTACGTGGAAACCTGACAGATGAGTGTAATAATCGTATAACAGATGCAACTGTTCAGTTTAATTATACACATGGACCTGGTGTGTTCTTGTGTTCAAACGTCAACAACGAGAAGAACCAGTATTTTGTTTATAAGGAAAACACAACAGACTTTGCTTCAGGTTTGTTAAATCAGACAAAGACGGATGGAGAAAATGTAACATTATTAAATGATACAACAACCACATACTATCCTGTAGGTAACTTCACGTCACAAATATTTGATCCGTCTGGTATATCAAACTGGACAAACATTAGTTGGGCTCAAATATCAAACGTAAATACTTCAGTTGTATTACAAGTAAGAAGTTGTAATGACGAGAACTGTTCAGGTGAGAACTTCACCGGCCCTGACGGAACCAATGAAAGCTTCTTTACTAATAGTACACTCTCAATACTAGAAAATGTTACAAGTAACAGATACTTCCAATACAAAGTTTACTTTAACACATCAAATGAAAATCAAACTGCCTACTTCAACGGAATAAATATAACTTATATGGCATTCTACCTTAATGGTTACTACAACTGTACGTTGAATACCACGTCTCCAACTATACTTCCAGCAAGGTATTACAATGTTACAATGTTTTCAAATATATCGTTGCACAATGACCACTATATAACTGACTTGGATGAGTTCTTCATAAAAACAAGGCCTTATGTTGATAATACATCCATAATACCAATATCAGGCCCTTGGGGTGGAAGATTTAACTTTACTGTAAACTTTACCGATGAGGATCTTGATGTCAGCATACTAAGACTTTACATAAACAGAAGCGTTGGTGTTGTACTAGGTGGTGAAAACTCTACTGTATCAGGAAGGAATATAACGGTCCCGTATACCGTGTCAGAATTCTTCTCCAGTACTGACATTGGTTCAAGAACATATCAATTCAATGCCACTGACTCTAGAGGTTATACGGCTGCTACTGTGTTTGAAGAGTTCAACCTGACCCCAGATAACGTCAGGGCAGATCACATAATAGGTAATAACAGTATAATTAATAGAAGTGCCGCTGAAACATTCTTCTTCTCAGTTAAACTTGTTGATATATCAAAGGAAAGTCAGCCTGCATTCCCATCTGCAAAGAAGGGTAAAATATACTATACAAAAGACGGTGAAAACTATACAAACAGTCCTGACAGGTTTACAAATTCAACTGGTGATATATCTTACTCTCCTGCCGACGTAGACTGCAGTTATGAAATCGGACCGCAAACCTGGATGGGTGGTAGCTCCGGAAACACAGAATACTTTGACCAAAATTCCACAGAATTCTACTGGACCGTTATTACTGATCCTTTGGGAGGTACTATACAGCAGCCACTATACCAACCATTCAGAAATGGGACGGATCCTATACTATTACGCGGAAACATAAGTGATGACTGTGGTGCTGTAGCCGGTGCGACCGTATCATTCCGTGTTACAAAGGGTGGCTTCACATATACGTGTCCTACAACATTAGACGAAGGTAATGGATTTTACAACTGTACTGTATCAGCAGCTGCAACAGCTGATTGGAATTATGGTATGTATAACATAACCATGGAAATATCGAAACAACACTACAACGGAAGTAACGTCAGCGTGGTAGACACCATATTCATAACAAGTCAGCCAAGTGTTAACAGCCTACAACCTCAGTCAGAATTAGGAATAACAACTGGTGGTTGGGGAGAAGACTGGAACTTCAGGGCAACTATACAAGATTTGGATGGAAATGATGTTAACGTGTCACTCTATATCAACGTGACGGGACAGTGGGAATTCAGGAATACTACAATGTGTATAAATGAGGCATGTATAAATCCTACACCAATAACATTGGGTGACAGTAACTTCACATGTGAACATATAGGATTACGTGGTTTCAACTTTACTGCCAGAGATGAATGGAATTACACCCCTTCTGCTACATCTACATTTACTCTTGAACAAGATGATATGGTCATAGAACCTGTATCTGGATTTGGTGGGGAAGTTAACAGAGACGGTAACGACAATGAGACACTTGTGATAAGAGGTCTTGATTTAGATAACAGTCAATATCTGGGTGCTGGCAGGAATGGTACAATTTACGTGAGATACAATGACAGTGCGTTTGATGCAGGAAACGACACAACGTCTAATTCATCCGGTCATTTCTTCATAGATTTCAATCCTAACTGTTCTTACGCTGTAGGTCCGGCAAAATGGAGAGGTGGAACACAAGGTGATGCATGTTACAAGAATGAGCTTTCCGATGATCTGGATATAACAATAAAGGGTCAGTTGAGGCAAGACTTTACATATCCACTCGAAGGTGAATCAATACCTGTAGGTGATATGATAATAATAAATGTTACTATACCTACTGACTGTTATGTTGATGGCAATCAGACACAGTCAACTATTTCAATAGAAATGATAGGTCCAACTGCCAATGAGAGTTGTGCACCTGTAGTAGATCTTGGACAGCTTGGATACAACTTTACTGACAATACGTCTTCTGACTTTAATCTGGGTGTATACAACGGGACAGAGACAGACGGGGAAAATGTAACACTGACAGACAATTCAACCGGACACTATGAGAACTTAACGGGTAACTTTACATCACAGGTATTTGAGGCTGGAGGTGTGGTTACCTGGAAGAACATTAGCTGGTCTAACGTAACAAATGAGAACACTTCAATAGTTTTACAGGTAAGGAGTTGTAATGATGAGAACTGTTCAGGGGAAATATTTACAGGGCCTGATGGGTTCACAACAACGTATTTCACAAATTCAGCGCATACTTCCCTGCAAAACCTGTCAAAGAACAGATACTTGCAGTACAGGGCAATACTAAACACTACAGACGCTGATCAGACACCTTACTTGATGGATGTAAAGATTGCCTATATAACGTCTTATTTGGATGGAGATTATTCATGCGCATGGAACACCAGCCTTAGGACAGGCGGTAATTACAGTTTCCAGATTAACGCATCAAAGAACAACTACAATCCAAACAACACGCTATATCAAAACCGCATATACCTGAACAACTCGCCACCTATACTTAACCATTCAAACGTCACACCATCAAGCGGTGGCTGGGGTAGAAACTATTCATTCACGATAGATGTAGACGACAGACAATATGATAATGTTACTTGTACATTATTCACGTATACACCAAATGGCTGGACAAACAGAGGTAATCATACCATCTACGGTGGTTATGGTACATGTAACATAACCGTCTCGTCGATAGACTGCAGTGATATAAATAACTCGATGGTAAACAGATTCAAATGGGAAATAAACGACGGTACAAACCACTACAATACAACAAACACAACAGGACCTGGAATAACGCGTGACTTTGTTATAATTGAATATGTTGAAGGTAATAATACAATCTCCAATAGATCCGGTTCACAAGCAAGGCCTCTTGTCCTGAAGATATTTGACAACATAACACAGAACTATGTTCCTGCCGGAGTCAATGGGACGATATACATAACAAAAGACAGCCAGGTGTATGATGATGGGAATGACAATACAACTAACTCTTCAGGTCACCTGAGATTTGACTTTGATCCAACCGGTACTTACGATGTCGGTTATCAGAACTGGACCGGAGGAACCCATAATGATATATGCTACTATGAGACCAACATAACACAACTCAACGTATCAATATGGGGTGATGTCGTAGGTTCTATAACAACACCGACGCCGACAACAGAGTATCTAAGAGGTGCCAATGTAACTATCGTAGTTAACCTTAAAGATGACCTGTTAATCAACATGGAAAACGCCACGACTGATATGAGAACCATACATGAAAGCGGGCAAAATTACAGCTGTACTGAATTCTCATATCTAGGAAACGGTGATTACAGATGTATAATAAACACGGGTGACCCTGTTATACCTGCCAGGTATTACAACTTGTCATTGTATGCAAACAAGAGTTACTATAATCCGGAGAACGAAACAACAGCTGACCTGTTCTTCATAAAAACCGAGCCTGTTTTAACAAACATAAGTGTCATATCGGAGGAAGGAAATGCAACAGGCGGGTGGGGTGAGAGGTGGACATTCAATGTTACTGTTACGGATGAAGACCTGGACAATATTACCCTAACACTGAAGATCAAAAAGGACTCGGAAGGTGAAGGAAGTTGGGTAACCGTAAATAGTTCGGTATATACATCAAATCCTGATCTTATAGGACCGATAAACCAGACCATTTCACTTACATACTACAACCCGGCACTCTTCAAAGATGCTCAGGAAGTCTGGAATTATAGATTTGATGCAGAAGACTTCCCTCACTTCTATCAAACATCCAGTGATGTAGGTAACTTCACAATAGAAAAGGATGACGTAGTTATAACCCTATTGGCCGGTAATGCCACGACAACCGTGAGACATAATTCCACCGCCATATCTCTAACCGTAAACGTAACGGATATAGATGACGATTCACCGGCCTTCTCTTCAAACATAACGTTCTGGGTTACCACAAACTCCAGTGACAATTCCAGCTGGAACAGTGGCTTTGTTACGTTAACCTCCGGTATTGGTGTTGCGACAATACCATTCAATCCTGGTTGTACGTACACAACCGGCCCACAGTACTGGAGAGCTGGTACAAAGAATGATCCTTACTATGAATATGTAAACAGTACTAACTTTACAACAACGATCGTGACATTCCTCAACATAACAATCATAAATCCTTCCGGTGAAGCGTACTTAATAGGTTCAAACGTGCCTATGAGAGTTAACCTTACGGATGAGTGTGAAGGTATTCCTGGAGCCGAGGTAACCATAGCTGACAAGTTCTCCGGTGTAGTATTTGATTGTGTTCCGCCAAAACATAGCGGTACAATAGAAGAAGGTGGTGGAAGTTACGTGTGTAATTTCGACAGTTCCGGCATGCCGTTCAAGTATCATGATGTGGAAGCCTCTGCAAGAAAGCAATACTTTGGAGATTATCCTTCATGGAATATAACCCTGAAAACACAGGCATTCTTCCTGGCAAGTGCACCAAGTCTAGGTACACCTAATGTTGATCTTCTCCTGGCCGGATGGGGTAAGACGCATACATTCTCCGGTGCTGTAACAGACCAGGACCAGAATAATAACACAATAACACTGTGGCATAGCATAGACGGTGAGAACTTTACAATAAAGAATGCACAAAATGTAAGTCCTACATATTCAGGGTTCCCATTCAGTTTCCTGGAAGAATTCATTTGCAGTAACTACCTCAACGCCACCAACGGTACCAACTACTTTAAGATAAACGCCACAGACGCATTTAACTTTTCTGATGAGTCTTCAATATACAACTTTACCCTAAGACCTGACGCGGTTACTGTGACAGTAAGTACAATTAACTCTTCCCTGGACGTCAGGAGACAAAACAACGTCAATTCAAATCTGAGAATAGTCATACAGGATACTGACAGGAGCAACGCACGCACCAACGGAACAAATGCTACGATATACATATCTACAAACAACAGTAACTTCAACGAGACATTAGGTTGTTTATCAGCAGAAGGAAATTGTACGGTGAATTACGATCCTTCATGTTCTTCACTATACGGTCCTCAGGAGTGGAAGGGTGGAACAACTGATGTTTGTTATGACTACGTAAACTCTACACCTAGAAACATTACAATAATAGGACAGTTAGGTGTTACAATAACCAAGCCCGAGAATAATTCCATTGCAAACAGAGGAAATAACCTGAACTTAATATCACACACATACGACGAGTGTGCTGTTAACATAACAGATGCTACAATACTATGGCATAATTCAACGTGGTACAACGTAGCAAACGGTTCCAATGTTAACTGGAGTGTGCCTATAACTTACAAGCTTGGATCAGAAACGATAAACGTCAGTGCATTCCACACGTATAATGACAATAATACAAACATGAGTAACATACGCGTGTTTGGATTCTCCAGAATAAGCGGTATAATACCTGCAAACAACAGTGAGATAGATGCAGGTGCCAACATAGTAATACAATGTAACGTGACTGATTCCAACTTTTCAAATCCTCTGGAGAATTATTCTGTAGAGTTCTATCACACCAACCTCACGAACCACAGCATTTCAATAGGAAGTGAGCTGACAAATGTAAACGGTACGGCTACAAATAACTGGTCTACAACATTTGAGGCTGCGGGTGTCTACGACATATTCTGTAATATAACAGAGAACGTAACCCAATTCTATAACGCTTCTGATAACAGAGCAACTACAACAATTACACTGCTCAGAAAGCTGCTAATACAGACTATAGACGTTAGTACAAGCGATATCTATAGAAACGACAGCTACAGTCCTTTCAAGACAAATATAACCGTGGAGATTGACGATGCGTATATTGGACCTGCTGTTGGAGCAGACGTAAGATTCTATAATTACACAGGATTGCTGGGAAATTGTACAACCAATTCAACTGGGCACTGCATATTCAACTATAATCCTGCCAACACTTCAATTCCTGATCTTTTCACAATATACGTTAACGCTACCCTGGCAGGCAGTGAAGACTCTGATACTAATACGACCCAGATTATTGTAAGAGGTATATTAAGCGCCAATATAACTTATCCTGTAAATGGCACACAAATTCCTAAATCAGGCGGTTTGACATTGAACGTTACGATCAGTACAGAAAACTATGAGACCTTGCCTGTAGGAACTACAATAAAATGGTACAATGACAGTGACATAAATATAGCAAATGGCTCTGATACCTCAATCCCTCAGCCAACTGTGGCCATACAAAGAACCGGCTATAACATATTCACTGTAAATGCGACCAAACAATACTACGATCTGGGTGAGGACACTGTAAATATAACAATAACCAGTCTTGCAGACGTTTATTGGGATGTGCCTATACCTGCAGCGTATGTTCCTTACCCGCATCCATTCTTTGTGGGATGTAACGTGACTGATTATGCATCTGGTTCAGGCATATCAGACTATCTGGTTAACTTCTCATATAAATGGAGCAACGGAACTGACACGTATAACGGAACGTTCCTTTCATCACCGGAAGGAGTGGCAAATTACAGCTTCAAACCTATACAAAAAGGTGAAATACTGTTCAACTGTACAATAGGTGGAAATGCCTCACAGTTCTATAGTGCCAACAGAGACAATGACAGTTCCCTGTTCTATGTGAGAGATATGAATCCACCATACATATTCAACAGATCAATAACACCTAATGCAAGTATTGAAGCAAATGTAAATGTCACTAACTTTACTGTGTCCGTAGAAGATAATTACGACCTTTCAGACGTCTGGATTTACCTTGTGCTTCCAAACGGAACTACAATAAACATTACCATGGCAAACATATCTTCACCTAGCTACCACAACGGCACAGAGAATACAACCACAAGATACTTTGCGAATTATACACCAGTAATAGGTGGTAACCACACAGTACTTGCTTTTGCGCGTGATATGCCTCCGGAGAGTAATGTCGGTAATGCAACAATCGGAACATTTGAAGTTGTAGGTAACATAACCGGCCTGCTTTCACAGTGTGCAAATGATACATCAGATGGTGATGGAACCGACTGTGATTCAATAGTTACTGCTGGTGCTATATCCCAGATACAAAACTACACGTTCACAATAGAAGCTGTTTTCACCAACCTTGGTCCTTCATTTTCATACGACACCAATCTTTCACACCTAGAGAATCCTTCTGGCAGCGTTGTATACAATGAATCGCAACGACAATGTGGTGATATAAACATCGGTGATAACTGTACATGGAAATTCAGTGTAACTATCCCTAAGTCTACACCACCTGGAATAATAACAACCAATGTAGTTGCAAACTGGAGAAACCCTGATATGACTACAGGTGAACATCAGAACCAGACGGAAATAACTGTAAGTTCAAATCCAATAGTCAATATATCCGATGAACGCATAGACGTTGCAGTACAACATGGCCGCACCGAGGAAATAGCAAATATTTCAACGATGTCTTATGGTAATGACGAAATAAGAGATGTTTTTGTAACATGGTATGGAATAAGTAATGTAGAAAACGGCAAAAACCTGGCTACGGATTGTCCATTATGTACATTGTTCATTGAACCTAACCAGACAGGTTTTCTGAATGCCGGTGAAAACCTTACATCAGCTGTCAGGGCAACAGTACCACTTGGTAAGGATCCTGGAAGTTATTACGCCAAGATAAGATCGAATTCAAGCAATGCAGGTTACGACGAAATTCTGCTAAACTTGACAATTCCTTCAAACAGATCCTGGATACAGAGCATCAACATACCATCTGTTTACATTGCTTCACTGAACACATCCGGAAACCTTGGCAATATATCAGTTATAAACACAGGGAATGAGAAAATAACATACACTATTGTAAAGGGTGGTGACAATGGAATATTAAGCATAGAAGGCTTCTCGGCCTACTCATTTGATCTTGAAAAACAGATTACAAGAAACATATCTATAAACTATTCCGTTCCTGCCACGGCAACACAAGGTCTGTATAATGTAACGATTCTTATAAGAAATCCAACGGCCGAGCCTACGCAACGTAACGTTACATTTGTATTGAACGTGTCTGACACACCGCCTATACTTACCAACACTTTGATATATCCACTAGAATTTGAATTAGGATTTGAAAACATATCATTCCAGACAGATGCAACTGATAACTTTGGTGTAGATAAAGTATGGGCCAATATATCAACTCCGTTCAATACAAGTGAGATAGCCAACCTGACAAACTTATACAACATAACTTATGTAGGAAATTACAGTGTAAATATTTCCGGCCTGTACCAGATAATGATATGTGCGAATGATACAAACAACTTACTGAGTTGTACAAACTTAACAAACGTTACAAGTTCAGATACAACCACACTCCAGCTATTTACAATACCGGGTAATCTGACTGCCCAATACATAACCAGTCTGGCAAACCACACAATGAATGTAGTTCTAAGCCTGAACAACACTGGCGGATCAAGAGCGTTTAACGTAACGATGAACCTGACTTCGCTGAGCCCTAACGTCACAATAAACAACACGTACTTTGATCATGTCATAATATACAAGAATTCAGCTGGTCTAAATGCAACGCTATTCTTTGTGAATGTTTCAACACAACCTGGTACATACATATTCAATGCCAGTTTGTACTGGGTTAATCTGGATGGATCCAATGTAAGCGCTGTGCACCCACTTCAGTTTAATGTAAGTTCAAATCCACAGATTAACGTATCGTCCAACTCAATAATCTACCCTGTATATGACGGTCAGACCGGAAAGGTTCCAACAAACATAACCTCGTACGGTAACGTTAACGCCTCTTACATAGAATTTGAATGCATATCAGGAGAGATATGCAATAACTTCACGGTGGAATTTGAACCTTCAAACATATCAAACATGGGAATAGTATCAACACGTCCGATAAATATATCTGTTACAGTGCCGTTACAATACGAGACAGGATCGTACTCAGGTGTTGTACAGGTCAAATGGTACCAAAACAGGACTAACAACATAAGCCTGGAAATAGTCGTACCGGCCAACATAACATGGACACATGATCTGGATAACATAAGCTTAACTGTATACAATGACCAACAGGGTGTATTTGGATACGTTAACGTGACAAACTTCGGAAATATAGATACTCCTCTTAATCTTACCGTCAATGGAAGTATCGCACCTTACATAATCCTTAACCAGAGCAACATAACATTACCATATGCCGGTTCTGTTTTGATACCGATACACTATTCAACCTCTGATATAGAAAACAAAACATTGAACCTGACCGGTGCATTCATAACTAATCTTACAGGGCCGCTCAGAGAAAACTCAAGTACAAGAGAGGTTGGCACTGATCTTATAATGTACATAGAAAAATACAAGGTACAGATAGAATATCCGACAACACAAGTACCGATAATAGGTGTTGATCCGGGAGAAAATGTGACGATAAAAGTAAATGTAACTGACAATGAAACAATAAGCAGCAACGTAACCTTCATAACAATGATACATAACAGTACCTTCTGGGTAATAGTCAATACAACTGCTACGTACAATTCAACAGATTCAACGTGGTCACTGAACTTCACCGCACCGGATATAACACTACAAAGAGCTTACGGATTGAATGTAACTGCTATACAGAACCTGACAAATGTAACTTCTAGAAACAGAACTGACATGGAGTTAAATTCAATAATTTACAACGACAGTACATTACCGGCTATAGTAAACGAAATTCCTGTCAGAGTACTCCAGAACAGCAGCATAACAATAAGAAGCAACATAACCGAATCCGGCGGAATACAAAATGTAACCTCCAATATCACAACGCCAGACGGAAATGTGACACAAACAACCAGCACGTTAAACGGATCAAGCGGTGATATATACATATACACCACCCCATTCGACAATACAACAATACTTGGAGTATACACTTTCAGGATATCAGTATGCGACATAACTGGTAACTGCAACTCAAGTGCAGAAACGTTTGAAATATATCCAACTGCATTGTTCTATGGTGATGTTGAGGATGTGGAAGCATTGGCGGAACCTCCGCTTAACGTAAGCTTCAAATTCAAAGACTACGGAACATCTTCAGAAAGGTTCAACTTTGGAGTCAATCAGACTGACGGCAGCTTCAATGAGACTATTGACATAAAATCTTATGACATGGACATAGATATCCACAATCCGTTCATGATAACCACGATAGAACTGGGTAATCTTATTATAGCCGGTGATACAAGAGAGCCTATAACGTTAGGTCGTATACCTAATGCAAGAACATCAACAAGTGTTCTAAAGGGATTGTACATATCAGATAATCTTACATTTACTTCAGCTTACATAGAAATTGACTTCTCGGAATGTCTTAACGAAGGGTGCGGTAAACCAATCTATGACCCTAGACATCTTGCAATATACAAATATACCGGATCATGGGTACCAAAAGTTAGTTCATCCCTGAATGACCAGTGGACAAGGTTGTCCAATATAGACGGTGACAACGCCGATGGAACAGTAAACCTGACTTCATTAAGCATAAGAGCTCCTACAACAGGCCTTCCTGGAGCATACATACTGGCTGAATTCATTTGCGGAAACACGGACTGTGAAACTGATCTAGGTGAAAGTAACAGCATTTGTCCTTCCGATTGTCCTTACATACCACCGACAGAGGTTGAAGGAGGAGCCGGTGGCGGCGGAGGTGGAGGCGGCGGCGGAGGTGCCGCTGGAGGAGGAGCCGCGGGTGGCGGAGCGGCCGGCGGAGGTGCCGCTGGAGCTGCTGCACCACCAGTCACACCCTCGGAACCGGTAGAACTTGTGCCGCTGGAAGTTGATTCAGAGGTCGTGGAAATGCAGCTCGCACCTAACGAGGAGAAGGTATTCTCGATAGAAGTAACAAATAACAAGGCTTCTTCAACTGCCGTAAGCGTAACAGTCGAGGGTCCTGCATTCAATTTACTAACAGTGCAAAAACCTACATTCACCCTTGGCGGCACAACCACTGAGATAGTTGTGATAAAAGCATTTGCACCTGGAAGTTCAGTTCCTGGAATATATGCCGGTGAGATAATTGTAAAGGCGGGTGATGTAACACACAAGACACCTGTTACAGTACAGATAAGACCTGTTCTTGAACCATTGCTCGACGTTTCAACAAAAGTACTTTCAAAAACAATGGATCCAAAAGAACCTCTTGTGTTCGAGGTTTCAATTCTGAACATGGGTGAGACTGCTACTGTCGAAGATATTACACTCACATACACGGTAAGACCTGTTAATGACCTGGATACAATCATAACGACCTCAAAAGAAACCCTGGGTATTGAGAACATCCAGACTATCAAGAAGGAATTGGATCTGCCGGACGGTACACCTGAAGGAAGATACCTATTGGAGACAAACGCAACTTATTGGTTTGAAAACAAGTACGCATCATCCGCAGACGATTTTGAAGTTGCCAACATACCAATACCGTTACTCATGTTGAGGGCAGTATTCCTGAATTGGATGACATATGCAATAGTAATGGTTGGTTTCCCGGTCGGATATGTTGGAAGAAGATTCATTGTTGGTAAACTTTCAAAGAGAAAGAAACAGGCAAGATACATAACACCTGTGAACTTTAGTCTGCTGCCTAAAGCGGGCCCAACAGCAATACCGGTAGGTAAGATTGCAGAAAGTACAAGGAACGCCTACATGGATACAACGCAACTGTTGATGCAC
Organism: archaeon; assembly: GCA_028279825.1. GTDB lineage: Archaea > Aenigmatarchaeota > Aenigmatarchaeia > GW2011-AR5 > GW2011-AR5 > GW2011-AR5. Next base: position 13,199 of record JANQNA010000007.1, read on the forward strand.
TCAATTGCCGCAGGTGGTACGGGATCCGGTAAATCCGTGTCCGCACAGGTTGTGACAGAGGAACTGCTTAAGAGAAAGGTTCCTATAGTAGTATTCGATCCTACAGCACAGTGGACCGGTTTCATGAAGCCTTGTAAAGTTAAACCGATGCTGGATCTTTATTCAAAGTTCGGAATGAAACCTGAGGACGCTAAGGGCTTCAAGACCAACATAATAGTTGTCGATGATCCAAACATGGACATAAACATGAAAGATCACATGAAGCCTGGTGAAATAACTGTATTCGTCATGAACAGGTTACCGCCAGAGAAGCTGGATAACTTTGTAAGAAAGAGTATACAGTCAGTGTTTGACATGCGACCTCCTGAATCCAAGGAAGTCAAATTAATGCTGATCTACGACGAGGTACACAGATTGCTGCCTAAATACGGTGGTAAGAAGGGTTACACTTCCATAGAAAGAGCAGCAAGAGAATTCCGTAAGTGGGGTATCGGCATATTCCTGATATCACAAGTATTGTTAGACTTCAAGGGTGCAATTAGAGCTAACATTGCAAACGAAATACAGCTGAGAACCAAGTACGAGGGTGACATCGGAAGAGTCAAACAGAAATACGGAATGGATTACGCATCTAAAGTAACCAAGCTAACCATAGGTACTGCATTGTTCCAGAATCCAGAGTATAACAACGGTAAACCTTGGTTCGTAAATTACAGGCCTCTAAAGCACAATCCATTTGCCCTTACAGATACGGAACTGAACAAGTACGTTGAACTGACAAAGAAAGCAGATGAAATAGCAGCCAAACTAGAGGCAATGAAGAAGGCCAAGAAAGATGTGTACGATATAGAGATAGAACTTAACATAGCTAAAGATAAAATAAAGACCGCAGCGTTTAAGATGGCTGAAACCTATATAGATTCAGTAATTAAGCGTGTTGAGAAGCTGGAAAAGGGTGGTAAATAATGGAGAATATGCCAGAGCCGAAAACAAAAGAAGACATAAAGAACATGTTGAAACATATAGAGGACGAGCACAGGAAGGCCAACATAACTGAACAGACTTACAAGGAACTGAAGGCTAAATACAAGGAACAGATGAAATATATGGATAATGTAATATCTCCTGAAGAGGCCGGAGGTCCACCGGCTGCTGAAGCGCCAGCGCCTCCTGCAGAAGCACCAGCTGAGGAGGCACCTAAGGAAGAAGTTAAAGAGGAGCCAAAAGAGGAAAAGAAGGAAGAGAAGAAAGGTGGTTTGTTAAAGAAAGTTTTCAAAGGTAAAAAAGAAGAAAAGAAAGAATCTGCTCCGCCAGCAGAAGCACCAGCTGAGGCTGCTGCATCCAGTCGTGCTATGGACAAGCTTTCAATAGAATTAGAAAAATTGAAAGCAATGTTAGAGGCAATAAGGGACCAGAAAAAGGCCTCCGATGAATCAATACAGTCAATATTCGAAAGTATTGGCGAAATACGTTCCATGTCTATACAAACCAACGCAGACGAAAGTGAACTAAGCTCAAAGATGGAAAGATTGGAGGATGAAGTTTCAGGTGTTCGTCCAAAAGAAATGGAAAAGAAATTCAATGAACTTCGTGAGGCGTTGAACAAATCCCAGACAGAAATGGAAAAAATGATTGCCAAAACAAATGATATGGCCCAGAGACTTAACAAGCTTTACGAGAATATGAAGTCTATCGGCAATATTGAGAACCTGGCAAATCTGAACAAGGACGTCCAGAAAAAACTAGGGGACATAAGAGAAGCTACAAATTACGTTGAACGCCTTTCTTCGAAAACTGAAAAGATGTTTATTGATCTGAAGGCTGGTATGGAAGAGATGATAATATACAGATCCAAACAAGAAGGTCTGGAAGAGTCTGTAAGGGATCTGATAAAAAGTGTTGATGATCTTGGATTAAAGTTCGAAAACTATTCAACAAAGAAAGATCTGCAGGATGAAAAACAGGATCTCATGATTATCAGCAAGGAATTAGACGGCTTAAAAGACAATCTTGGTATACTCCAGTCGAAAGTACCTGAAACTATTACTGTACTTAGAAAGGAGAGAGAAGACATACAGATGTTTCTTGACCATTTAGATGAACAGCTAAAGGCTGGTGCCATACAAAAAATTGAATACGAGAACGTGAAAACCAAAAACATGGATAAACTTAAACTCCTTGACAACTCTTTACGTGAAGAATGGAAGAAGTTTGAAAAGGCAATGGCTACTGCCCCGAAAGAAACCACACCTCCTGCAGAGGCAGCTGTAGAAACGACTAAAGCCCCAGATGAACCTCCTGTCGAAGCTGCTGAGCCGGTTGAAACACCGGAAGAAGCACCACCACAGGAAGCGCCGGCACCTCCCGAAGAGGCGCCTGTGGAAGCGGCTAAGGAAGAAGTTAAAGAGGAGAAGAAGGAAGAGAAAGAAGAGCCTAAAAAGAAGCACAAGAAAAAGTCTGCAGAGAAAAAAGAGGAGAAGGATGACGGAAAAAAGAAAAAGGTTGCGACAACGCTACCTTTCTGATTATTTCTTACTTATGTTATCTAGTTTTCTTTGTATAGTCCTCTTCATTTCCTTGTAAGCTGTTTCACTTATTATACTCTCTTTTCTTTCTTTGTCCAATACCGACAACATTCTACTTAATTTCTCCTTTTCCTTTGTCATGGATACTTTGCTTGGTTTGTGTGGCTTTATTCTATCTGCTATTTGTTTCAGGTGAATCAGTGTCTGTTGAATCTGTTTTGGCATCTTCTTTTTCCTGTTAAGATAGAACAGGATTATTATTACTGTCAATGGTATCAGAAGTATCAGTATTATTACAAGTATGCTTAACGGCTCTGCTCTCAGTGTTGACTCTAACGTGCTTAATATTTCTTTTGCTTTTTCAATAAGTATCTTTGCATCCTTGATGTGATTTAGTGCTGTTTGTGTATTGTTCAGATTGGCATTTATTTCTGCCTTGTTTATGTTCTGAAGTATTTCATCGGCTATAAAGAGAACATTTTCGACAGGTTTACCCTGGGATTTAGCAACCCCTATATCTATTAACAGGTCTCTATACTGGTTTTTCAGGTCTGCAATTTCGCCGTATATCAGATCCGATAAAGTCTCCACAACCTGTATGGTTATTGATCTCTGGTCACTTGTTGTACTCGTTGTTACTATAAGATTTGCTTTGTATTCACCGAGCTCCGCATTTTCAGGCACCTCAAACTCAAGAACAAAGACGGAAGTGTTATCAGGACTTAGCTTTTGATAGATTGTAGGTGTTATGTTGAACCAGTCAGCTGATATTCCTAATACATTTAGCTTTATCTCATTCAACGGAAGTTCCCCTGTGTTCTTTATTACAACATACTCTATCCTCTTGAATCCCGGATAAAGTTTCAGGTCATCCGGATATTTTTCAATAAACACTGATTTTAACCTGTCGGGTGCTTCAACATCAGTTACCTGTGCTGTTACCTTTGTTATTGGTGTTGTTCCGCCGCCGCCTCCACCCGTAGGTTCTTCAGTAACGTTGTAACCTGCAGCAAGAACGTTGAATGTTGTACTTGCGTTTATAGGTGGCTGGGTATTATCGTATCTTACAGTTGCCGTAAACTTGTAAGTACCTAAAGGCTGGTTTGAAAACACAAAAGGTGTTCTTGTGAAGCTTACATTAGAGAATGCAGGTGTAAGTACAGCTTCCTCATCTTCGAAATACACAACCCTTGTTGCCAGATTCGCTATAGTATAATTAATGAATACGTCCTGGGTTACTTCTCCCTTATTTTCTATATGAATTTCGAACGTTGCCGGTGTTCCCTGCTGAACTTCAGGTGTCAATGCAACAACTCTAACGTCGTAAGGACCACCCTGTGTCACACGGAAAGCTTTCAGTTTCATTGTTGAAAGAGTTCCTTGTGTAACGTTCAGAACAGCCAAATACATTCCATTTGCTGTCGTAGCCGGCATTGCATAACTGTACAGGTAGTATCCGGAGCCTAATTGTGTCATTGAAGAATCTGTGACTGAAAAGTATGTGTTCTGTGCAGGATCAAGAACGGTCAGATTCATTGTTGTAGGATTTACCGGCTGTCCCTCACCGTCGTAAATCAAAGTATTAATTCTCATGACGTTGTTAGGAAACCAAACAACTGCTGTTTCAATATCAGCGAACAATCCTGTAACAGTAACTGTTTTTGCACCTACATCAAATGTGTATGTGTTCTGGTCAGTTACCATCTGATCTAGTAAAGTATCGTTATATGTTGAATTTGTTTTCAGTGTATAGGTTCCGACTATCGCGTCTGATGCCAGTAAAAATGTTGGCAGAGGAGCAAATGTTCCCAGATAATCTGTTAATCTGTTTGCAGTATATATCAAAGTTGAGTTTGGATCGTAAACAAAGAATGATACGTTAACATCTTCAACACCTGAACCATTCAGTGCAGTTGCTGAATAATAAAGTGTTGCAGTGTCACCCTGATAGTACTGGCTTGACAATGTTGTTGCTGCTATATTTACCTTTTTCCCTATTGTGAAATTTGTTGTTGAATTTCCAACGTTTCCTATGGAATCTCTTGCATATATTGTTACATTATATGTACCACGGGCGGATGTATTACCGAACGTTCCGTTGGCATAATTTACTGTCCATCTACTTACATTGCCTATCTGCGATACAAATGACATATTTGCAAAGTCTGATGTACTGTTAGGTCTCAATATTGTCACGTTTGCAATTGTTACCGAGAAGTCCCCTGCAGTTATATTTGCTGAAATTGTCACCTGTTCGTCCTGTTCAGGCTCTTCCGGAGCCACTTCTATTGTAATGTTTGGAGGGGTATAAGGCAGTATTGTTACATTTAGAGTTATGTTAACCGGAGTTGCGTTATCCAGTGCCTGGACGACAAATGTTGAGTTGTACTCTTTCTGTGCGAATCCCGTTATGTTGTACAGAACCGCGAACGTATAGTTTTGACCTTCCAACGAAGTGAAATTTGTTACATTTGTACTGGTCTTGTTTGCATTTACAGATATTATTGTGAAATTTATGTCTTCATTTCCTATGTTTGACACATTTACTTCACATACAGTTCCCTCATTTGAGAAGGAACTTTTCTGGCAGAATGTTGGCTCCATTCTCCATCCTCTATTGGCATCAACTGTAACAAATAATGTAACCATTCGTTCTCCGTCATTTTGTGTTGATACATTCAAAGTTCCGTTGTGTATACCTGCAGAAAAGTTAACAGGAACTGTGATGTTAATCACAACAGACGTGTTTGTTCCAAATTCAAGATTTTCTATCGTGGACGGTATCACAGTAACAGTAAGATTATTACATACTGTGCCGCTGTTACAGGTGAATGTTATGTTTGTCAGGTTCCCACTACCCGTGGAAAGAACTGTCAAGTTGTAAGGATTTGTTGTCTGTCCGTGATAAACATTACCAGTTAGTGTAGAGTTTTCCACATTAAGTACAGGATTATCGACAACGGTTACGTTGAATATGTATAACTGTTCTGCTGTTGTGTTATCCAGATTTGTATATACACTTGTTATGTTTATTGTATAATTACCGGGTGCGGTACCGTTTGGTATTGTGACTGAGACATCCTTGGAGCAAACCTGGTTGTGTGTTATGTTTCCGCAGTAATCAATTGTAGTATTCATAGCCCATCCAGGAATTGTTGTATAAGTTATGTTTGTGTACCTTGCACTGCTGTTTCCTACATTTGTCAGATTTGTCTTTATTGAAAATGTTGAATTATCAAATACTGTTATGTTCAGGGCCGTTATGTTTACCGGGGTTACTACCATTGATATGTTGGTTTTGTTCTGTATTGTCAGGAAGAATATAACAGTGTCTGTTGTGTTTGACACTGAAGAGTTTACAAGAATAGTACCGTTGTATGTACCTGGTGTGTAGTTAAGGGATATATTGGCTATTATATCTATAGAGAAATTATCGCCGCTGGGTAACTGTGATAAGAAAGGTGACGATACAGTTATATTGAAATTCTGGCATGCATATCCTGATCCGCAGGATGTATTTATGCTCCACGTGTTTGATATACCTATCGATTCCAAAAGAAATGTACCTATGGTTTTTGACGTACCATCTGCTCCCACACCTGTCACGTTTGTTTCGGCAATAGAAATTTGTGAGTGAGGTGAAACAGTTACATTCACAGTTGCGTTTGTTGTGTTGGATGAGTAATCAGGGTTTATCCACACAATGCTCAAATTAAACGTGTAGTTACCAATGGCTGTGTTGTTTGGTGCTGTAACATTCACAGTTCTTACACATGATGATTTATTTGCTATGTTTCCGCAGCTCTGTATTACACCTGTCCAGTTTTCCAGCAACTCAAGTGTTATGTTTGAATCTCTTGATGTACCATCTCCCGGATTTGAAAGGTTAACATCTATAGAGAACGTGCTGTTAAATCTTATTGTCATATTTTCCACGTTTGGTGTCAAAGGTGTCCAATTAAGTTCAAGGTAAGTTTTCGGTGCTTCTGCCGTGAATTGTTCGGTACTGTTTCCTGTATTATTCACCTTTGTTACGTTACAGAATAAGTCGTACATGCCAACCTGTGCAGGAGCCGTGAAATTAATTGCCCATGTTCCGTCAAGATTGTCTGTTTTATTAACTACATTGGTGTTATTGAACGTGCAGTCCAAAGAAGATCCCGGTATCTGCAGTGTTTGGTTAAAGTTCTTTATTGTAATAACTGCAAATATCTGCCTGCTTACAATACCTATGGAGTTCGATATGTTTACATCTACAGAATAAACATCCGTTACGTTGAAAATGAATGTTGTTGAATTCAGATATTCTTCAATGTCGTTATATGTAGACAAGTTCATGATCCATTGTGTTGTATTTACGTCTGACGGGAACGTGTAATTGTTTGTGAATATCTTATCGTCGGCTGTTTGATCACCGTTTGTTCCGTCATCATAAAGTCTTACTATAGTATCATCTGACGTCGAAGGAGTTCCCATGTCCAGTGTTGCGTTTATGTAAGCAACAAGATTGTACGGATCTCCCTCGGACACATTTCCCTTTATCAATACAGTTTCGTTGTAATTGAAAATTGTTGCATTGATTGAAGGTTGTATAACGTTTGACCATTTTTCTGACAAATTACGTGTTATTATAACATCTGTGGAAGACCCGTTACGAACGTCTAAAAACTCTGACACACCATCAGAACCACCGGTTGCAAAGAATATAACCGCTGTTTCTTTTATTGAAGTTCCATCCGTTATTGTTGTGTTTGTTAAACCTATACCTATTCTTCCAAGACCTGTTGTGTCATTTCCAGCATAATAGTTTGAACTTGTTTCATTGATGTTTACCAAACCTGCTACACTACCTGACGAGTCGGAAGCCCAAGTCCACGAATAAGGATCGTTCATATCCCGGTCTCTGTTATTCACATCATTGTTAAGGAATGTTCGTTGTACATCCAGGGCAACTGCCCCGAATCTGCTGGATCTATTCACAGTAGCGTTCGCAAAGAACTCGTGGCTAATCTTTATGAACGATCCTTCGGCTTCAGGTCCTGCTCTGTTGTATATGAAATATTTCTTTACCACTCTTCCCTGCCCTGTTTGTTGTGATACATTACCAAATACAACCTCGGGCCCTTCCTGTATTATGGTTAATCTGACAGGTCCCCATACGAATGACGCGTTACCTATCAGGTCAAACGTTGTGTTAATAGTTCCGTTGTAGAACTCTAAATATTCAGCTGTTCGTTCGGAAGATGATGTCACAATAACAGGTACGAAGAATACGCGCTGCTGCACGTAAGATAAACCTGATGTGTTTTCGTATCCGTTTGTGTCTATCTTTATTCCAAGCATTGTTGTATTAACGGAAACTATTTTTCCGTCCCATGAGTAAGATATGTTTGAATCATAATTGGCAATATCTTTCTGTGTGCTTCCATCTATATCAAAGTATACGTAGAAGGTTCGCTTCTGATCCGGATCAGTAGTTCCGTTCATTAGGAATATTAGTTCGCCTATTGCATTGGATGCATTGTTATAGCCTGCACCTTTGTCGAACTGGCTTGGAACGACATGCATTACGTGATTCGTTTCATTGTATTCAACAACTCTTATTGATTCGTTATCAAATGTGCCTCCAGGCAGTAAGTCTGAAAAATTCACCGTCATTTCTATCGGCCAGTCTGTCCTGTTTACTGTTGTTCCATTAACCTCTATCTTAAACCTGTAATCCCATGAAATATTGTACCATTCACCGTCTGTTGGGTTGGAAAATCCGGAGAATGCTGTAACTATGCCTAATGAAGCTATGAGTAATATCAGCCCTATGTAGATTCGTTTTTCTATCACTTAATCACCTTGAATACTTTTGCCATTCCAATGTCTCTTCTAACAACAATATTTTGCGCCTCCATAACAGCAAGATACTTGGAGGCCGTCGTGTAATGAATATCAAGAAGTTTTGCCATGTCTGTTATTGTGAGCCCGTCTTGGTTCTCTTTTAGAGCACTAAGAATAAGCTTTCTAGTTCTATCCTCGCGTTTTTTGCTACGGCCGGTCATTTTTCTCTAGTCCCGACCACCCCTACATAAACCGATAATAGTATCAGTTAATGTCAACTGATGGCATACACTAATAACATTGTCGGTTTTTGGGTATATAACCATTTGGGTAATAGAAGATAGTATGGAAAACCGGCGAATACTAAGAAAAATGGCGCGAATTCTTAACGTTAAAGAAGAGGACGTGCCTAAGATGTTGAGAAAGTTCAAGAAAGAATCAAATATCTAGTCCATGCAATGCGCATTCTGCCGGCAGAGCGACCAAATTGTTGCACAATACGTCAAATATGTTGCTAACGGTAACGTTGAAGATGTCTGTTTCACCGTTTATGTTTGAAATCTTTACGTAACTCGTTTCCGAGGTCAGTTTCTGTACAACCAGCTGCGTTTGTCCATTATTAGTTGTGAACGTCTGGGGTGCCTGGTTCGCAAATAGAATGACCTCGCCCGGTGTTTCCTCGTTTTGATATACTTTCAGGAATGTAAAGCCGGCCCGAATATATGCATCCTCTACCAAAGGATCTATGTCACCATCAACTACAAACGTATCCAATAACTGTAATTGCTGTTGTTCTTCGGTGCCGAAGCTGGATACAACAAAGGCTATGGAAGACATACCAAAAATAATAACAATGAAAAGCGCCATTAATGTTTTTTTAGTTGATTTTTTCATTTACTCGCCCACATTGATATGTGCAACCACTTTCCTGCCTTGTCTAGCTATTTCCTGGAACTTTTTCAAGGCTTCAGGTGTGTTAAGAACGTGCACATTTACTTTCAACTTTGCAGTAGCATTCATGACTTCCGGGGCAACCGTTGCTTTGCCCCTGAAACCTATACCAAAGATAACTGCTTCTGGCTCGTGCAGCAACATTTTTTCTAATTCCTTGTTTGTAGCACTAGGTCTTTTCTCCAATAGCTCATGCCCGTTGGGATGGATAAAAAAATTGTCTGTAACTATATCTTCATTTATGTGAATTTTCCCCTGTTCGACTTTCTTTATTCTTGGAAACATGAAAATACATGGATAGAATAAATAAAAAGGCTTATTTGCCTTTGCACTTTAACCATTTGCCTTCTGTAACGATGCTAATTTTACCATCTACAACCTGTATACCAGTCTCATCGTCGATCACGTATGTGTCACCCACTAGGTCTTTTGAAACTTTCGAAAGATTTTCATCAGTCACATGTGGAAAGTCAGGAGAGTTGAGGTGAGGGCGTATATTGAAATCAACAAAGCCAAGGCCTTTTGGTATGATTTTTCTTGGCTCATCATAAATAAAATCCGAAGACGCATGAAGTGTTTTGGCCGTAGCTATACTGCCAGCACTTATTCCCACATATATTCTGGTTTTCAGAAGTTCTTCCAGTTCTTTGTCAAGACCTGAAGCGGAAATACATTCCATTAAATGTGCGCTATTTCCACCGCCGAAAACTATTACATTTGCTTCTTTGATACGTGGCAGCCAAACACTTCGCTCTACAGCAGAAATGTCAACTATATCAACTTCGCCCACTTTTTGAAAGTTTGTGAGATCATTTATCAGCCAGTATTTTGATCCTTCTACTATGTTCGCAGCCGTTGGAATAAATGCTACTCTCACTTCGTCGTTGACCAACTTTTTTAGTGCATCCCGTAGTGTTTTGTTACACACTCCGTTGGATGTCAATAACAACTTCATAATAGCCCCGCCAGGATTCGAACCTGGGTCACCTGGTCCAGAGCCAGATATGCTTGACCAAAATGCGTATTTTTTAGAATACTCTACACTACGGGGCTAATTTCCTTGATTTTTCTTGAATTCTTTGGATTACTAAATCCTATTTCATCCATGTACTTTACTATATCTTTTTTTCGTGTTATGAATATATTACCGTGTGTGATTTTACTCGGATGAAACCCTAAACCTATTGCCATATCTCTGAAATCCTTTAGAAGCTTTACATTAGCATTTTTAAATGATATTCTTTTCGAATCTGGATCTTTTCTAGACAATCTATATATGGATCCGTCTGTATCTATCAGCCCCCTTAAGCAAGCGGCTGAGAAAGATTTATTGTTCTTAATCCATGATGGTACATTGGAGGATTTCCGTCCTTTGTGCCATAAGCCTATGTTGGCAAAAAAATCTACTAACTCTTTGGAATCTACTGATATACATATTACTCCCCTGTCGGGGCGTTCTACCACACGACAATTTATATCGAACAAATTCTTGAATATTGGTACAAGATGTTCTTCAACATAATCTCTTTCCTTGTTTATGTTTAGTGTTATTCTAATTTGGTAGGCGCCACATTCTTTGTTAAGGTAAATCGACCCATCACCCAGCATTACCCCGACCAATTCTGCCAATTTCTTATCCAATTTTGGTTTTTTAATGGTTTTTGTAGTACCACTGGATTTCTTGCCTCCCTTGGACCTACCCCAATTATCACTCACCTTTTTTATGACGAATCTATCCGATTCGCACGTCTTTATCTTGTTGTATATATCTTCGGGTAGTGTGTTCCCATAATGTGCACATTGTTTTATTATATGCTCCCTTGTTCCCAAATTCTCTGAAAATTCTTTCCAAGATCGATTTCCTTTGACATTTATTAAGAATTGTTTTTGAAAGTCTTTCCGTAGTAGTACACGCATTCTATTAATTAGTCACAAAAATATTAATCCTTGTTCGCTAAAATACGTTGACTGGTTTGTTACCCAATACTGTTTTATATCTTCTATATACAGTTTTCTCATGACACATTTTCAGTACGAATTAGAGGATCCTGATAAAGATATTCTGCCTGTTGTTGTATTTCTTAACAAGAGAGGTCACACATGTATTCCACTAGGTCCAAAATATCCTGGAATTATAGATGTTGTTAACGATACTTCTTCAAATGATGGTGTGTCACAAGATTACCTAGAAATACTAGAAGATTTAGGATATGCACTTAAACCAGCAAAACTCGAATAGCTTATATCTTCATCTCGTCGAGAAAACGGTTTCCTTTCTGTGTGATTACGTAACATGTAGAACCAATTGGATTTACTTCTGAAAGAAGGTTGTTCTTTAGCAGGTTTCTTGTAACAGAATCAATAGCTGAAGCAGAGCCTCCGTTACTTTGTAAAAATGTCTTTAGTTCAGAGCGTGTAATAATGTGGTTTTCAGCTACCTTCTTCAGGATCCTTTTTTCTGATGGGCTTAACATGGATTGTATATCGCGAGAGTCTTATTTAAAAGTTTATATTCTATAGTAGTAAGAAGTTTGAGGTGAGCAAATGAGTGTAATTGGATTCAATTTAAAGTCAATAAGAGCGAATGTTGATGAAAAGAAACTAGCAGGGGATGTTAGTGTAAACAGTTCTCCCAGCATAAAAACCATAGAAAAAAGAGATCTTGGTTTTGTTGGTGTCAAAGATGCCATAGGCATCGAATTTGAATTTTCTACATTGTATGAACCTAAGGTAGGTGAAATATCTTTTGCCGGTGAAATAATGTACCAGGTAGAAGACGCGAAAAAGGTTCTTGATGCATGGGTTAAGAACAAGAAACTGGATGAAAAGATAGCTACAGATGTTCTGAATACAATATTCAGGAAGTGTCTGGCTAAATCTGTTGAGATCTCCGATGCATTGAGATTGCCTCCTCCAATAAGATTTCCTGTCGTAACGGCCGAGAAACCAAATGTAAAGGGTAACTGAGTACTACTCAGAGACTGGCTATAATATAGGAAGCCTCTTTAACCCTCACAAACGACGTGCAACTTTGGAAAATATATTTCTTATTATATATTAAATAACGTATATTTTGTAGAATCATTTCTCATTTTATCACTCACATAAAAAATGTTCTGAAGAAAATATATTTTGTGAAGAATATTATATGTAGTATTTTATATAATATATATACTATAGAAGAATGTAATGTCCGGAAAATGGGCTGGCTCTATCTCTCACATAAAAAAGCCTTTTCTTTCACGAAAGAAAACCCTTGGAAAAAGAAAGGTTATTAATTGTTTTCTTCATCCTGCAGCATTTCTTCTTTGTTTTCTTCTTCTGTTTCCGTTCCTTTTTGAGCGCGTGCCATCTCTAACATAAGAAGATCGTCAAAATCCTTGGCTATGCGGCGTGTTTTGCGGAAAAACGACTTTGTTGATGACTCAGCCTTGTCCAGCAGTCTATTCACCGTACCGCCTGTAAGCATGTAACCCTTAACAAAGCCCTCTCCTGCAGGAATTTTAACGAATTCCAGAAGACCTAAACTTCTCCATTTACGAATTTCCTCGTATGTCTGGCTTTGTGAAACGGATAATACCTCTGATATTTTCTCTATTGAAAGTGGAACATTGTCTTTTCTGTACTTTAACAATTCTAGAAGCAGCCTGGCGTGCTCAGCGCGTGATTCTTTACGTTTTAGGCCAAGACGTCTCACTAAAACATTGGACATATCCGTTGGAGACAGTGTTTTTTGATGATCCGGAGGACTAATCCTCTGGAAAACAATATCAGACATCTTTCTCTTTGGCATTGAATCACCTCTTGAATTTATCGACGGTTATACCTGATTCTTTCATCATATCCATTGCTTTGTGATCTAAACCGTCGTCATGAAAATAATCCGCATCGAAGACAACCCGTTTGATTCCAGCGGCTATAACCATCTTTGCACATTGATAACATGGATTGTACATAACATAAAGAGTAGAACCATCGGTTGGTATGCCATTAAGGGCACACTGCATTATCGCGTTTTGCTCTGCGTGAAGAGTTCGGATACAGTGGTCTCTGGCGATCTCCTGGCCATCAACGATCTGGGTTGTTGGGACAACAAAACATCCCTTATCATCGCAGTGTGGCTGACCGGATGGGGAGCCGTTGTAGCCTGTTGCTACGATTCTTTTGTTTTTTACCAGAACAGCACCTAACTTTTTTCTTGTACAGGTTGCGCGCTTTGCAACAAACTGCGTCAAGTTCATGAAATACTCATCCCAACTTGGTCTTCCTTCCTTTGTTTTGAATATATCTGCATTCATTTGGGTCACCTTTTGGATACAAGATTGAGTCCTGTAATAGGGCTATTTTCTTTTGTGAGAGATAAAATCACTTCAAAAACCGTGTTATTTTTTGTCTCAATTTTCATCATTTTTCACCAAAAACGCTATCATAATTTACTTGGAGTGAAATTATAAATTACCCTGTTTTTCGTTTTTTTGGCTCATAACCTTGCTCATGAGTAAACTCTTTTTGTACAGGGAATTTTTATGTTTTTCTATGTTTGACAAGAAGTATTGGTATAACCAGGAGTAAGGCCATTTTCTAAAAATGGCCCTCTGAAAAGCCTTAATTTTTTTCACAATTAAGCCGTAATGAAAAAAGTAGAGATTTTTCGTATATGTCTCACATGAGAACTAGAAAAATTACCAACCAGTTGGAATGTCACGACCTTGCTCACTTTCTACTACTGGGCGCGTGGCATAAGCTCCTTGTTCGTCATGGTAGAAAACAACCCTGCTTTTGACTTTGACATCGTCAAGCTGTTCCAATTCTCTGGAAATATAAACAATATCACCCGGCATTTCGGCATAATCTATGCCAAGTTCACCTCTTTCTACAGCTTCTCTTACAGCTCTGTTGAAAGACAAAGAATCGAAACGTTGCAGTTCTCGATCGTCACGCGGGGCCTTGCTGCCAGGAGTGCTTACCATCTCATGTTCCACGTATAACTCACCAACAACCGGGAACTCCTGAAAAGGTCTAACTCCAATGATTCCCGGGTTTCCTATCCTGTCTTCTGACGGATGCCAGTCAAAATATTTTGCAGCTCCTTTTATTTCTGCCATAAGTATCACTGGTAAATGTAGTGAAAATGTATTTAAACGCTGTAAAATCAGGTGAATTTTGGGTATTCATATGCTCCATTTTCTCGTGTTTGGTGTCTATCTTTACTTCCTTCTCTGTATGAATCCTCAATTGGTTGACCCTCTCCAGGAGGTTCAAGTACCCATCTAGTTCCCCAGAAATAACTATGTCCCACTGCTATTGTTTGTGTTGGTCCTTGCATTTTTTCACTTTCTTTTTGGTTTTAGTTTGGCGAATTTGCGTAGCACGGCTTCAAAGTTACCGGCAAGTTCCATACCATCCTGTGTTAACTTAACGTACTTGATTCTTCCGTGTTTTTCAAATTCAACAATGCCCATATCCTTGAAGATTTCAAGAAGTTTTACAGTGTGAGAATACGTACAGTCTGTATTCTTGGCTAAAACGGAAACGTATTTCGGGTTAGATCCTATCTTGACGTTTAGCAGCAATCTAACAGGTTTCCTTCGGATAAAAAGTTCCTCAATTTCGTTTTTTGCAGTCATGTCAACTATGTTTTACTATATATTTTCTCCTTTATATACGTTAAATATATCTTTGAACATATACTTTACTATAGGTACATTACTACATATCTGTTATTTTGTATTCTATAGCGTAATTGCTTTGTAAAATATACATTAAAATAGATATATTACACTAAATTCTTTGACTCTCACAAAGTAAAAAGTTAGCTTAAAATAAAAAGAAACGACTAAGTTATCAGTGATTACATGGAAATGACGCTGCAGCCTCTGAGAAAGATGATGAAAAGGGCCGGTGCCAAAAGAGTGAGTGATAAGGCAGCCGGGCAACTGGGGTTAATTCTTGAGGATCACGCAAAAATACTTTTACTAGAGGCAAAAAGGCTGTCAGAACACGTTGGCAGACGTACAGTAATGAAAAGAGATGTGCGCGCGGCGCGTAAGATACTGGAGAAGAGACAGTAAAAATATCTTTATATACTAGTCACTATATAGTGGTTACAGGTGTGGATATGAACTGGAAAGAATTCGCTGCAGGAGCCGCTATTGCGGGTGTAACAGCAGGGGTTATAGGTCAGGGTGTGTATACAGGTAAAACAAGGCAGATTAAGGAAGCCGCTGAAAGAAGGGCTTATTTTCAAGATGCTGGTTTGCATGTAGTTCAATGCCCAGATACCATGGTTACATGTGTTTACAGACAAACAGGTGATGGTCCACAGCTTATTGGTAAATACGGACGCAGCCTTATAGACGGAGTAATGGAGTTCCAGCCTGAGGAAAATGATACTGAATTAGAAGAGTTTGCCGGTAAAGGTAGAATGAGGGTAAGAAAAAAGTCTTCAGACGTGGATTGTACTGCTGATACTATAGAAGACTTGTCAATAGCTGCCAGTTATGCACCGTTATTGCTTTTGTGGTAATTTAGTCCTTTAAACATTTTTTAGATATCTTTGATTATGTTAAAGGAACTTGGGCTATCTATTGCACTATTAGGTGGTGTTGGTGCTATGGCAGGTCTTTCTGTTTCACAGGAAAATGAAAGAAGGGGAAACCTCAGAAATGCCTTTACAGAAGCTGGTTATGAGATCGTTGGTTCTGGAAGCCAGATTGCGTTCTTAAGAGATGGAGAGATTGTCGGACACTACAGAATTGATCCTTTTAACGGATCGTATTTTGTGACAACAGACGAAAAGGCTCGTAAACTCGCCATAGGACACGCAAGAGTTAGTAGAACGTCGCTAAGTCCTTTCCCAGGCTACTGATTGGTCTTTAAACATTTTTCTGAAATACTATGTGGATGCTTAATGAGATCATAAAAAGAATTGCTTCTGAAAGCGGGAAAACAGAAAAGGAAATCAATGTTCTTATTGAAGAAAAAAGGACGGAACTGTCTGATTTAATTTCTGAAGAAGGTGCAGCTTACATTGTTGCCAAAGAACTGGGTGTGGCAATGATAAAGCAAGACAGACTTAACATAGCAAACATAGTTGCCGGGATGCAAAATGTTGATGTTGTCGGCAAAATAACCAACATTTCGCCTGTCAGAGAGTTTAAAACAGAAAAAGCATCAGGGCGCTTTGCCAATGTTACTATTGCTGACGAAACCGGATCCGTGAGAATTTCTTTCTGGAATGATGAAATTAACCACTTAGCCGGTATGGAAGTAAACGATGCGGTGCGTATCAAAGGATACGTTAAAGAGGATAATCTTGGCAATCCTGAGATAAGACTTGGCAGGTACGGCAATATTGCAAAGAGTGATGAACAAATAGGCACAGTAAAGGAAGCGGAACGGAAAACTGCACGTACTTCTATAGCAGGCCTAACGGAAGGCGGTTACAAGGAGATAAGGACGCCTCTGCTGCAGATATTCGAAGGGAATACCTTCTATGAGGTCTGTCCTGAATGCCGCTCACGCGTCAAGTTAAATGATAAAGATGAGTTTGCATGTGAAGAACACGGGGAAGTAAAGCCTGCTTACGGCATGATTATATCCGGAATATCTGACGATGGGACAGGATCAATAAGAACGGTTTTCTTCAACGAGAATGCTGAGAAGATTCTGGGAATGAGCACAGAAGATGCCAAGAAAGTGTTTGATCGTAAAAAGAAAATAACTGCTGTGCTAGAACAGGTTCCGTTGGGGAAAGAACTAATATTGACGGGTAGGGCCCGCAGAAACCAGCTTTTTGAGCGGCTGGAATTCATAGTCAACGATGTTAAGGATGTTGATGTAAAACAGGAAATAGAATTATTGCTAAACAGTTTGAACGAATAGAGGTGAATTGAAATGAAAAACTCTGCAGAAATAACACAAGATATAAGAGATGAAGTAGATTATAGATGGCTTGGCAGTCCAGGGTTTGATAAACCATTTGAATTTGATTATAGAGGAAGTCATATTTCAAGCAAGTTTGCCAAAGTGCGAGAAGGTGTAGTGTTAGTACGCCCGTATACTGTTATGTACTCGTTAGTACCACAGGCTTTTGACTTGCGTGAAGTAAGTAATCCAAGTGTACCTAATGAAGAAAATTATAGACCCCATTCACATCCTCTAGAAGGGGGTAGTCAATTCTGGGGACCCAGATGGAGTTTAGATGTACTTGGCGGTGCAAATGAATTAGGAAAGGAGGTATAAACATGGCTTTCAAAAAGAAAAAAACGGTAGAAGAGGAATTGGCTGAACTCAGCGAGGGCGCTGATGAGGTAGAGAAGGATACTAGTGACAAGGATGTGGATGAACTTACTATAGAAGATCTTCCTGGTATTGGTCCAAAGGGTGCTGAAAAACTTAGAGAAGCAGGTTATAATGATTTGATATCTATAGCAGCTGCCTCTACAGGTGAAATAGGGGCTGCATGTAGCATAGGTTCGGCAACTGCGGAAAAAATTATACAGTCTGCTAGAAGTAAGCTCGACATGGGTTTCAAGAGTGCTTCTGATGTACTTCAAAGGAGAAAGGAAATAGGTAAAATAACAACTGGCTCCGCTACGCTGGATGCTCTTCTAGGCGGCGGGGTGGAAACGCAGGCGATAACAGAAGCGTTTGGGGCCTTCGGCTCCGGCAAGAGTCAAATTGGATTCCAGCTTGCTGTTAATGTGCAGCTGCCTAAGAAAGACGGTGGACTAAACGGTAAATGTGTTTTCATTGATACGGAAAGTACGTTTCGTCCTGAGCGTATAATGCAACTTGCAGAGGCGAAAGGATTGGATCCAAAGAAAGTTCTAAAGAACATTCTTATTGCTAAAGCATACAACAGTGATCACCAGGTTCTTTTAGCGGAAAAGGTAAAAGACCTGATGAAGGAGCACGATGTAAAACTTGTGATAGTTGATTCTATGATGAGTCACTTTAGGAGTGATTACAGTGGTAGAGGAGAATTAGCACCACGTCAGCAAAAATTAAATCGGCATCTGCATGCACTACAGAAATTGGCTGATACAAACAACGTTGCTATTTATTTTACGAACCAGGTAATGGCTCGTCCAGACGTCATGTTCGGCGATCCAACAACACACATAGGTGGACACATAATCGGACATGCATCAACGTACAGACTATATCTAAGAAAAAGCAAACAGAGTACAAGAATTGCAAGATTGATAGACAGTCCTAATTTGCCGGAAGGTGAAGCTGTGTTTAAGCTGTCGGAAGTTGGGTTGAGTGACTGAAATAGTTGGAAGAGGATACGCAGCTTTTGATAGAGCGTTTCGTAGGGGTGAAATCAAACCAGGTTCCACTGTGGCAGTTCCTATCCAAGACGAAGTAGAATTCTATACAGTAGCCAGAAATGGTCAACTAGATATACGTGATAGGAATCGGGGTGTTCATTCACAAGAGGCTACCAGTTTACTTTTATACAGACGTAAGTGGCAAGTCACGTTCTAATTTTCTTTTGTGAGAGATAGAGTCGTAAAAGTAGTATGGAATTATTATACTACAAAAAATTAAACAATTTCCTTCTCGCTTATGATTACGAAGTCGCCTACACTTTTTACTGATGAGAATGGAATAAGTAGACGGTTGTTATCGTCCTTATCTAAATTCAAGTCACCAATATGTTTTGTAGGCTCAACAAGAACCAGGTTGAGAAGTTCGCCACTCTCGGAAATGAAGTTTATGTCCCCGATTACACCGAATTTTCTTCCGGTTTCCTCAGAAACTATTACCTTTCCAAGTAGATCTCGTCCTCTGCTTTGCATCTTGTATCACCTCAATGTTAACTAATTACTGTCCTACCTTTAAATAATTTGTTCGGAAACTTCCTCAATTACGTGAAAATTACGCTCTCACAAGAATGCTTCTTATAGAAGGTGAAACCTGGTAAGCAAACGCTCTATCAACACGTACACGCTCTACAAGGCCTTCTTCCATCAGTCTCTTTAGGATGTTATTCATAGAACGAACAGCATGCTGACGTGATTTGTATTTTTCTAAATCCAACTTATCCGCTACTTGTCCTGGTGTTAAAGGATCGACAAGCATTTCTACTATTTCACGTTGTGTAGGCGTAAGCTCCTCTAAGAACCTCAACGAGACTTTAACCTCTTCTGATGCCATTTCCGGAACAACCAATTCTTTTGTGAGAGGTCTGCCTGTCTTCATGGACTCATTAATAATATCATTACATACTTTGATGATCTCACGAGGGAAGCCGCCAGAGCGGCTATAGATAGTATCAATGATTTCACTAAACTCATTACCTGTTCCACCGACACTTTGAATTCTCTTAACAATTAATTCCCTTGTTTCTTCTTTTGTGAGAGATACGAGTTCTATTTTTGCCATGATTCGTTTTCTCAGCGTTTCTAGTCTTGTAAGGTTTTCTTCGAAAACAGGTAATCCTGCCAATACAATGGACATATTGTCAACCTGGTCGCTTAGGACACGAAGCCATTCTAAGACGTCAGTCTTGGACTCATGGGCCTCATCATACATTACAATCAGATGCTTAGAACGGAGGCGTTTATTCAAAAATCCTTTCAATTGATATATGTTTTTTATGTGAGGCTTACGGAACGGTATTTTTGTAGGATATTTTTCATTGAATATGTCAACAAACTCTTCTGGTTTTTGCGGTGGTTTTCCAATAAAAACAAAATCGAACACTTTATTTACACTACCTGCCAGCCACTCAAGCATTGTGGTCTTGCCTGAGCCGGTTGGGCCCACTAGTAGTACTACTTTGTGCTTTTCCTTCACAAGCCTCACAAGGTCTTCTGACTGTGACCTATATCCAACAAACAATTCTGGCAATATATTCAGTATGAACGGATTTCCTGCCCAATTCATAGTTCTAAACCACTCTTCCGGTTCTTTAGGCATTTTCTTCTCTGGAATGACTGTTTTTGGCTCTTCTGGTATTAACTGTGCCGGGGCGGGCATCACTTGTTTCTCAATCTTTTCTATCCTCTCTTCTATTTTTTCTTCATTCTGGGCATGGGCTTCCTCTATTTTGTCCTCTTTTTTCTCTTCCATGCCCATTATTTATACTCTATAGTATATATATTTATCTGTTGTCAAGTTCACACATCTTCACGAGATTTTGATCCAATTTCACGGACTTTAGTCTTATCTTCATAAACTTCACCAACTCTTTCACAGAATTCTTGTTTTGTTCACGAATTTCACGTGAAATTCACGTGAATGTGGTGAAATTAGGCGTGAAGTATATGAAGGTTTTGTGAAGGGTTTATGAAGGTTTTGTGAACACTATTCCGGGTTTTTGTCATAGTACATGTTCAATTGTGAGTTTTGACTATATAGGGTCTATGAGATTCATTTTGTTTGTGAGGGTTTTTCACGATGTTCACATGAATTCACGTAGATCTTCACGGATTTTCATGAACTTCACATGAAGTTCACGTGGTATTCACGAACACAAATTTTTTTCGGGTGCCATCTATCAAAAATCGTGAGCCAGGGTTAGACTTAATTTTATGACTCAAATCAACATTACTTTGGCTATAGTATTGCAAAAGGCAATATTTTGCCTTTTTAAAGGATTTAATCCTAAAAATAGTCTTTTTTATTCGATTTTGCTCATGAGCCTCAAAATTTTCATGATCTGCTGGAGGTTGGAACCAGATTGCAGTCTCTCTATGACAAAGGGCTTTAGCTTGACTACACGCAGAAGTGGCTTGCTATCCGGACCTAGGCTGACATCATCAATCAACGGTGCAAGCACTGTTTTCAGGTAATGAGCTACTGTTGTAGGCGAATAACCCGCCTGTTTGGCTATTTGTCTAAGCCAAAGTCCATCTGGATTAGCTGCCAGGACTGATACTATCTTCGCAATCTTCTTCTCATCGAAGCCTTTCTTCCTTCCCATAGGGAATAAACTGGACAGCTGTACATAAAAAGATATCTGTGGGTATGAAGTCTGTAGATGCAGAATTTTGGTACACATGGAGTTTTTGCGAATTTAACTCTCATACGCGCTTTATTCCTGGTTCTGACAGTAGTTAATAAGCTTTTTCGCTATTTATTACTATGCGTTGTTTCATTGCTGTTGATCTTGAACCAGGTCTTGTAAATAAAGTGAAAGCTCTTCAAGCAGATATATCCGGTCTAGCAAGAATTGTAGATCCAAGTAACCTACACTTCACGCTGAAGTTCATAGGTGAAGCAGATGAAGCTAAGATCGAAGAGCTAAAGGCTACTCTTCAAGGTATTGCTGAATCTACCCAGCCATTTGAGATCAATATAGAAACAGTTGGTGTATTTCCCTCAGAAAACTTCATACGAGTTGTCTGGGTAGGTGCGTTTGGACTGGAAAATTTTCATAAAACCATAAGCGGCGAAAGGAATCCTATTCCACATCTTACCATAGCGCGCGTTGGCTCAAAGAATAAGGAAAAAATCGTTGATTTTGTGAAAAAGCATGAGACTGACAAAATTGGAACAATGACCGTGAAGACTGTGAAACTCAAGAAGTCCACGCTGACACCTGATGGGCCAATTTACGAGGATGTAGCTTCATATGAACTAGGTGAATAGATGAATGTAAAAGAACTCTCTTTGATAGTTGCGATTATTGGCATAGTAATGATTTTTGCTGTATCTGTATTCATAGAGCCTGAACAGGTACCTATTGGTTCTATAGAGTTTTCTGACTCCGGTAGACATGTGATCATAAACGGAACAATATCTGAAATGAGCGTCAGTGGAGGCCATATATTCCTGACAGTCGAGGATAGCACGGGCAGTATATTGGTGGTCATGTTTGAACGTGATGCTAATCAAGATGTCTATAACATGAAAGCAGGAAATAACGTTGTTATTGAAGGTCAGATTAACGTATATAAAAATGAGCTAGAAATAATAGCAAGAGACATAAAAGAGAAGTAACTTCTCAACGCTCGTGATAAAATGGAAATGATAATTCTCGCCGGTGGTCAAGGTAAGAGGCTACGACCTTTGACCCACGATCTACCGAAATGTATGGTGCCTGTCAATGGCCATCCTATGCTTCACTGGCATTTACAATGGATAAACAAATACAAAATTGAGAAGGTGGTGCTTGCATGCGGATACAAATGGGAAAAGGTAAAACAGCACTATGGTGACAAGCTTGTATACTCCATAGAAGACGAGCCTCTTGGTACCGGTGGCGCGATAAAGCTTGCTCTGGATCATATAGAAAGTGACGAGTTTTTTGTGCTTAATTCTGATGATATCAACAACGTAAACCTGGCAGAAATGGCAAAACTCGGTGCCAATACAATAGCACTTAGCAGATTCAGAAGCCAGTTTGGTATTGTATCTGTGGAAGAGGGGCTAGCCAGGGAGTTTGAACAAAAACCTATTCTTCCTTACTGGGCAAATATGGGGTTGTATCTTTTCAGCAAGAAAATGGACTTCCCGAAAAAAGGTGCATTTGAAATGGAGCTGTTACCTGAACTGGCTGCCAAAGGCGAGCTGAAAGCCTACCAACACACAGGTTACTGGGTAACCATAAACACTATGAAGGAATTGGAACAAGCCCAGGAATTCCTGAAAACGGTTAAGATTTAATAGACTTCTGATATCGCTTTTCTATGCTTAGAAGGGCAATGATTGAATTTTCATTAAGAGCCGCTTTTGGTACAGCCGTTAGAGCTCAGGAAGGGATACCTTCGTATGTTGAATCGCTTTTTACTGAAACAGCAGAAGATTGTTTAGAAGGGCAGCCGCTTTATTTCTATGGACAATTTCTAGAAGATCTAAAAAGGCCTGAAAGGAGGGAACAACTTTACAGATTATGTCATAGATACAAGAGATTGCATGATGAGCTATCTGGATATACACCAAAGAGATTAACACGTGAAGAATACACGGAAATGGTTCCTTATCTGGAAGATCTGGTTGTAAGAGCCTCTGGACATAAGGGCCGGTTACCTTTGGTACTAAGGTTTTTTTCTACAGAGGAAGAACTGGAAACTCTTCTGGAAGGTACAGAGTACGAGCAAGAAAGTGAGGCTATCGAAAGCGGAGCTGCATGGTTTTTGCCTCCAAATATTGGTATTGTCAATGAAAATGAAAATACAGATGCGCTGTTTCCAAATATTTATGCGCATGAAAACGCGCACTGCGTTACTCACTGGACTGGCTTAATACGAGGTGTTGTTAATTCTCTTAAGCGGGATTATGCAACTCGCGTTCCCTGGGACGCGACAAGGACTGAAATAGAGCTCATGGAAGTTTTTGCACACGCCTTTGATGAAGGTATGGCGCAATGTTATCAGGAAGAAGCCATGAAACTACTCTTCAAAGAAACAGGTAATTTTGCTCCTTTGAAAAGGGCTTATAGAATGATTAATGAAAGATTATATTGTGCATTTATGTACGCAATTGATGAAAGTCCAGCATGTATATGGAGTGACGATGGCAGTGGCATTATAACAGACGATAGTATAAATCAACATGCATTTGGAGCTGTAGTCCTAAAGTTTCTGCAAGACAGGCACGGGGAGGATGTTTGGAAAAGTTTCATAGACGGCCACTTAGACCTGATTACCGACTTCTGATTCTAATCTCTTGAAGAATTCTTCCTTTAACTCTCTTAGCCTTTTTTCGTTGTCTGCTTCTACTGTCAGCCTGATCTTCGGCCCCGTATTTGAGGCTCTTATAAGAATCCAGCCGTCATGGAAATCCACACGCACGCCATCCATTGTTGTGACGTTTTTGTATTCTTCCTTGAACTTGTGCTTTAATCTGTTGACAACGGCAAACTTTTTTTCGTCAGAACACTCTACTTTTGCACGCTCCGACGGATATATTCTAATCTCGTCGACTATCTCTGACAATCGCTTATCCTGCTTGGATAATACTGTAGCTGCATAAAGACTAACCATAAGAGAATCGTCAAAGGGTGCCAGATGAGGGACGGCAAAATGTCCCGCGGCTTCTACGCCGAAACATGCCTTGTGCTTCAATGCTCCTTCCATCAGGAAAGTATGGCCTACGGGTACACGCACGACTTTTTTCCCGAACTTCCTGGCCATATCATCTATTACACGGGTACATTCAACATTTGCTATGATCGGGCCCGGCTGCTTTGATGCATCCAAAAGTATCAGGTAAGATGTTTGTTCCGCTGACAGTTTTCTTCCGTTTTCGTCAACAAGCCCCATTCTGTCTCCGTCACCGTCATAAGCAATACCAATATCTGCTGTAGCCGTACGCTTCTTCAGCTCGAGCAACGGGTCAGATACTGGGTCCGGCTTTCTGTTAGGAAATTCCGGGTCAACAGTGTCAAAAATCGAATCTACCTCAAACCCTTCTTTCTCAAAAAGTTTCTTTGCAACTACGCTGCCCATTCCGTTTCCTGAGTCCAATACCACAGACAGCTTTTTTCCTATTGTGGTCTTTTGTGTAAAGTACCTCACATAATGATCCAGTACTTCCTGTGTGTCTACTTTAGTTACCTTTGCGCCGCTCTGTACTTCTATACTCTGGAAAATCCTTTCTATGTTTTTTCCTTCTTCTTCCATGAAACCTACACCGCTCTTGTGGAAGAATTTCACGCCGTTCCACTCTTTTGGCAAATGAGAAGCAGTTATGTATGCATAATCAGCTTTGTTTAATGCCCAGAGCATACCAACACCAAGAGGTACGCACCCAATATCCACAATTTTTTTGTTGCTGCCGGCGATGAAAGCGTTTTTTAGAGGTATGCTGGAAGTCCGGCCGTCATGACCTATAACTATTGTGTCTTCACTCATAGTAGAAAAGGCCGCTGCTATCCTTTTCATGATGTTTTCATCCAAATCTTTGGAATAAATTCCTCTAACATCGTAACTTCTGAATATGCCCATCACATTAATATGAGAAAATAACTTTATAATTCTAACTTTCCAATTATCACTATGTTATTAAATCATAATTTGAGTTGCTCTGTTCCTGATCCTCGTTTTGCCGGTGCTTCTCCGCAGGCACAATATGAACCTGACAGGAGTTTTGATACGGTTCACATAAAATTAGAACTTGATATTGATCATGAAAAGAAAATAATACACGGTACCGCTACAAGTTCGTTCAGATCCATAAACGGATCCAATATCCTGAAGCTTAACGCTGCAGGCTTCAAGGTTAGTTCTGTTACGGATGCAAAAGGAAAGGCCCTTAAGCACAAACATGGCAATGGAATCCTGGAAATAACAACACAGAAAGTAGAGCCCGGTAACGAAATTGCTGTTGTGATAAAATACAAGATACACAATCCAAAACTCGGGGTATATTTTGTCGGGCCTGACAAACACTGGCCCAAAAAACCTATTCACATATGGTCGCACAGTGAGACGGAAGAGGCGCAATACTGGTTTCCCGTACAGGACGTACCAAGCGACAAAGCAACAAGTGAAATGATCCTGCATGTCAAGAAAGGTTTCCTTGCAATATCCAACGGAATTTTGTTAAGCAAAACCGAAAAGAACAACAAGGAAGTGTTCCACTGGAAAATGTCAAAGCTGCATTCACCGTACCTGATGAATTTCGTTGCCGGAGAATTTGTGGAGATAAAAGACTCGTGGAAGAAAATACCCGTTAATTACTACTGTGAAAAAGGAAGGGAGCAGGAAACAAAAAATGCTTTTGGCAAGACGCCAAGAATGATGGAGTTTTTTTCCAACAAGATCGGTTTTCCATATCCTTATGAAAAGTACCACCAGATGGCTGTCGTTGATTTCATTTTCGGCGGCATGGAACATACAACTTCCACAACAATGGCTGATAGCTTCTTGCATGAATCAAGAATAAGAGAAGAGGCAAAATTCAGGGCGGAAGATGTTTGCGCGCATGAACTTGCACACCAATGGTTTGGAGATTTAATTACATGCAAGGACTGGTCGCACGGATGGCTGAATGAAAGTTTTGCAACCTATTTCTCTGCCCTGTTTACACAGTTTGACTCAGGTGATGACGAGTTTCTTTACCAGCTGTATGATAATTACAACATCTACATGTCAGAAGACAAAGACTCTTACAGGAGGCCTATAGTCACCAATATGTTCAAACGTTCCAACGACCTGTTTGACAGGCATCTGTATGAGAAAGGTTCGCTGATACTTAACATGATACGCAACATACTTGGAGAGAAACTGTGGTGGGCTGCCATAAAGAAGTATGTTGAAAGAAACCAGAACAGGGCTGTTGAGACACTGGATCTTATAGAGGCTATCAGAGAGGCTACCGGCAAAAACATGAAAAAATTCTTTGACCAGTGGGTATTCTGTGCCGGGCATCCTGAATACAAAGTTCTTTATCACTGGAACGGCAAGGAAGCTGTTGTGACAATATCACAAATGCAGAAACCTGATTCTCCCATCTATGACATGGACATGACGTTCCATTTTGTTACAAGAAACGGTGTTAAGAACTTTACAGAAAGGGTAAACGGTAAAAAGCACACGTTCAAATGGAGACTTGACTCGGAGCCGGTGCTGTTTACAGCTGATCCTGACAATTTTATACTGAAGACAATGGAAACAATAAAGCCGAAAAAGATGTGGGTTTACCAGCTTAACTTTGATCCAAACGTTGTAGGACGTATAACTGCTGCACAGGAACTTGGAAAGATTGGAGCTGTTGATGAACTGGGAAAGGCCCTTCATAAAGAAAAGTTCTGGGGTGTGCAGATGGAAATTGCAAAGGCACTTGGCGTAATCAGGACTGAAAAGGCTTTTGATTATCTTGTTGAAGGACTGAAGATAAAGCATCCGCGTGCAAGAAGATGTGCCGTTGCGGCGCTTGGTGAATTCAAAGACGGAAAGACTGTGAAGCATGTAAAACACTTCCTGGATGATAAAAACAGTGATCTGGTTCCTGCTGAATCATGCATAACACTAGGTAAAAGCGGAGACAAGTCAGCCGAGCACATGCTGAAAGTAATGCTAGGCAGGAACTCATGGAATGACGTCATACGAACAGGTTCCCTGGAAGGACTTACATTATTGAAAGGCGAAGACGCCATAGATATCCTGAAAAAATATTCATTACCGGGTAATTTTTGGAGGACGCGAATAAATGCACTGAAGAATCTTGCGCTGGTTGGGAAAGGTAAAAGGGACGTACTGGACAGACTCATGGAATGCAGCAAAGACACCGACTTTATGGTAAGATTCGGTACTGCTATGGCTCTCGGCGAACTTATGGATGAAAGAGCAGTTCCCGTACTGGAAGAAATGACAAAAGGCCATGAGGATGGAAGGATAATAAGATCAGCCGAGGATTCTATAAAGAAAATATACTCATGGCTGGAAACGGATATAGAAACGTATCGTATTACAGAGGAAGTAAAGAAAAAGATGAGGAGGGAATAGTATGCTTCCCGGTTCCTATATATTCTCAACAGCCGGTGATCACGTTGACGAGAATTTCTACTATGTTACCGGCCTAAGTAAAATAAGGCAGGTTAGCGGTGCTGTTATTGTTACGAAGAAAGGTAATGTTGTTCTTACCAATATACTTGAGCACGGTCTCTTCAAAGGGAAGAAAATAATACTGAAAGAAAGGAAAGACACCATAAAGGCTTTTCGAAAGTATACAGGAAAGACAGTCGGGTTGAATTTTTCTTCAATGAGTGCCAACGAGTTGAAACTTTACAGAAAACTCCTGAAAGGCAAAAAAATTGTTGACATATCCAAGGATATGTTTGAAAAAAGATCTGTTAAAACCCGGGAAGAGATCAAAAAGATAAAACATGCATGCAAAATCACAACAGATGTTTTGGATGATATTGATAAACTTCTTAAAAAAAGTAAAACGGAAAAAGATCTTGCCATGGAACTCGAATGTGCCGCGCGGAGAAACGGGGCTGAAGCCATATCATTCGCCACAATTGTGGCTGCAGGCAAGGGCAGCGCGCTTCCTCACTATGCGTTGCATTCAAAGAAAATCGGGAAAGGTCTGCTGCTGATAGACTTTGGCGTTGTTCACGACGGTTATTGTTCAGATATAACAAGAACGTTCTGCGTGGGCAGGGCTGATCAAAGAACCCAATACGTTTACAAAAGTGTGTATTCAGCACAGCAGGCCGCCATGAAAAAGGTAAAGTCCGGTGCGAAAGCCAGTGATGTTCATAATGCAGCCAGTCGCGTCCTGAAGGACACTTTAGGCCAGGAACTTGTTCACAGTCTTGGCCATGGACTAGGTATAGAAGTTCATGACTGTTTTGGAGTCAACCAAAAGTCAAAACTTGTTCTGAAGAATAATATGGTAATGACAGTAGAACCAGGCTACTACAATAAAGCATGGGGCGGAATAAGAATAGAGGATGATGTAGTAGTCAGACATAGTGCTTTGCAGTTAAGCAAAGCGCCAAATGAGATAATAGAAATCTAGTCATCTAACATCTGGGGCCTTGCTGCTTTGTCTTTCTTGACATAAACCACGTCACCGCACAGATCACAGTGAGCTTCAAAGAATTTCACTGTCTCTAATCCCGGTCTCATTTCTCTATTACAGCATTTTGGTAGTTTTTCCATTTTATACACCTCTTGTTTGAAAACGTCAAGGCCTTAGACGTTCTTTGAACGTCATTCTGCCCAGCGTTGATTCGTTATTTTTATTTCGTTTGTTAACCCCTGAATAATCAAAGATAGCTTGGTTGACGGCTGAAAGGTCCTCTGTCGCGCCTTAGAACAGGATCATACCCACATCACAGTGTTGTACACTTATCGATGCGAGCTGACACATAGATCATGCTATCAAAGTTAGATATAGCCCACGAATTATGTATATTTTGCATGATCTCCACTATGTGATTCTTGGGGCCGGATCCTTAAATATATTTTTTGCTACAGAAATTTTTACTGTTAAGTTACAAACCATACCACTCATGGCGCACATTTACTGTTTCATGCTTTCCATTGTTATGATTCTTACGTTTCCTGCCTCAATTCTCTCTTTCAGGCCCATTGCTGCTATAATAGCTATTCCTTTCTTTCTTGCCATGTCAGCCATGGTCTGGCTTACCTTGCCATCTACAACCATAGCGTAAATGTTGTTGTAGTCGTTTATCATTTCAGGCAGTTGTGCAAGTGGAATTTTGCTTATTACCTGCTGGTTCTTGTCGATAAGATAAGCAGCTCTTGTACCTACAAGGTCTTCCAGAAGATCCTTGAAGAAATCAATGCTGTCACCGCCTACTTCTTCAGGTTCACTGACCTCTTCCTTTACCTCTATTTTCTTGTCAGAAGCCTGGTCCAGGGGAACCTTTTCACGCAAAGCCTTGAAGATCTCCTTTTTGGAAAGCTCTTCTACTTCCTTGCCTTCTTCAGCACGTGCGACGAAATCAAGGTCTGCAACGCTGCGCAGTTTCTTGAGATCTAAATCGCCACCACGATCACCGTCCAGAAATGCAGTTGTTATTTTCTTCTTGATAAGATCAACAGCTGCCGGTGGAACTTTTGAACCTTCAATTGCTACGCCATTTCTTATTCCGTTCTTCAGAAGGTTAATCACATCGGCACGGCCTTCTACGACGATTATCTCCTCGCTTGTTTCTATATCAGGTCCGCTTGCAAGTCCGTTGTAGTTGCATACTTCCCAACCTCTGACAGACTCCTTGATCGAATCGGCCATTTTCTGGGAATCCTGCATACCCGTGCTGTCCATCATTGCGCGTAAGATTTCTTTGGCGCGGTCAACAACATAACGTCTTTTCTGACTTCTCACGTCTTCTACCTTTGTGACCTCTACTTCAGCGTCACAAGGACCTACCTTGTCGATAGTTTCCAAAGATGAAGCGATCAAAGCTGTTTCAGAAGCGTCCAAAGAAGACGGAATTATAATGTCTGCTGAGGACTTTCCCCTGTTTGTTTTAACATTAACCTCTATCCTGCCTATTCTTCCTGTCTGCTGTAATTCCCGAAGATCCAGCTCTGAACCTAATAGTCCTTCTGTTTGTCCGAAAATTGCTCCTATCACGTCTGGTCTTTCAACTACTCCCTTAGCCTGCATCCTGGAGTAAACCATATACTTTGCGAAATTCTGTGCCAATTTGGCCATAATACCAACCTCCTAAACATCTTTCGATGTTAATCTGTTTTGGAAGAACTAGCTACGTATAACCTTTGCCTTATTCATTGGTAAGTATGATATCATAACTATCCTTCCTGCTATGATAGAGAAGCAAATGTTTTTAAGCTTGAGGGCTTTTTATACCCTAAATTAGTATTTTCTTACTTGAAGCCAAAAATGAAATAGAAGTATAGTTATTATCCATGTCGCGACGGGTGCCAAGACGTGGATATCTGCCCCTGATATGTATGAATAAGTCCATATTATCGAAATAATCAAGAACACTATTCCCAGTAGCAGTGGATTATACCATCCCTTCCATTTGAAGTCTTTTGCTTCTTTTTCCGTCTTTGGTATGTTCCTTGGAAACAAAGCAAAAGCAACTGTCAACAATGGCACAGTTATTACTATTGTTAGTAATAGACCTGTTCCGCTCCATTGATCATAAAATCTTCGGATAATAGTGTTGGCAATGGCCAATACCACAAAAATTCCGATTATCAGTGCCGTGTTTCTCTTCATAATTATCATATATCCAGAATGCTTATACCTTTGTCTTCGATGAATTTCTTGCCAATATTTCCCCCATTCGCGACTACGTCGCTCAGGTGTAAAAATTTCCAGTCTTTTCTTGATTGTTTGCAGCCGATATAGGCTGTCGCGCCTGCTTTATTGGCCCATTGTGTCAGTTCATCGAGCTGTTCGGCTCTTACAGTAAAGGCAGATTCCCTGGATTTACACTCTATGACAATCAATTTTCCGTCTTTTGCAGCAATTACATCCGGGCTTGGAAGGCCTATGCGGCCTGATCTCGGGGCACGTATTGTCATGTAACCCATTTCTGCCAATTTATGTGTTAATGAGCGCTCAGCGCGATATCCTTTGGCATATGATCTCATGCGACATTGCCTCCAACCAGCTTTGAAGCAAGTAAACATAAATCCGTCCGTGTTTTCGAAATTTCTGAATTATAATCGTTGAATTTTTCCTGGGATTCATCCATGATTTTACCCGATTTCTTTATTTGGGACTCAAGATCCTGAATCTCTAAATCTTTGGCCATTTTCTTGGCCTCCAGGCTTTCATTTTGTTTCTTGAATTTCTCATGTTCTGTGCCCAAAATGTTTAGCGCGTCAGCCAGATCATCACGTACAACGCGCAAGTATATGGAACCGCCTACAACCGTCTCTATCTTCTTTTTCATTTCATCCACCTGACCTTCCAATGCCTGTGCTGCCTGTTTTGTGAGGTCAACTATCCTGATTTCCGAATCTTGCAACAGTGCGTTACTTGGGGATTTTATGTATTCTTCCAGGAGTGGTTCTTTTGTATCGGAATCGTGCAGATATTTTTTGTACAGTTTCTGTAAAGACAAAAAGGAGTCTATTTCCTGCCTAAGTGACGAGGCTTTGCGCCTGGCTTCTGCCAGAATTGTCTCGTCAACCTGTCCGGGTTCTATGGAAGATATTTGACTGAGCCTGAGCTTCAGATCTTCTATTTTTTCCTCATTTACTATTCGTTCCGCCTGGATTTTCCCCTTTTCTTCCTCAAGATCACGGATCTTTTTGTAAAACCTCACAGCCTTACGGTAATCAGTGGTCTCGTCTTTTGCTTTTTCTAACAATGACTCTATAGAACGAACCTTCTTCAGGACAGGCTGGAATGACTCTTCAAAGAACACCTTGATATACATTATCTGTTTTTGGGTTAGACCGCCTATACCGTTCAAAGTTGCCCTTACATCATCAAGATAATTATCTGACTCGGAATTTAACACTTTCAGCTGGTTGTTTGTGACGGAACAAAACCTGTTTTTTATCTGTTCCGCCCCTTTGTGATTGTTCAAAGCATGACTTTCTTCAAAGGTTTTGACAAGATCTGCCAATACATCCATCTCTTTGGCTACGTCCACGGCAGTTTTTTTGTACTTTTCCCTATGTTCGCCTTCTGCCTCTGCGAGTCGTTTAGCTATCAAATCCATGGCCTGTTGTAATGTATAATTTTCTTCCTTCTTGAATCTAGAGAAAAATCCCATAGATAATACTTAGACATTAGATATTTTAACGCGTTTTCACATAATTCATAAATGTTCTCAAAGAAATGCGCTGTTTGTAAACGCCAAGCAAAGATAACCAAAATATTACCTGTTTACGGGTATACTACCGATCAAAAAAGACATTTTTGCACAGAGAAGCATGCCGAGGCCTTTGAAAACGCCCATAAAACAGCCCTGGAGCATCATGTGCCCGGCTGTCGCACGTGCTACAAGTAATTTAAACATTCTGGGTAAACTAGGGGAATGGGTCATTTATTCCTGGATATAGAGACGTATGCTGCAAATGGAAATGAACAGACAGCACTTAATCCGTATCATGCTGATTCGAAGATACTTCTGATAGCTTACAATTACTACAACTCTTTCAGGCCGCCGGTTATAGCGGATGTGAAGCCGCCTACTTTCCTGAAGGAATGGGAGTTAGGAGAAAGGGAGATGTTGAGACAGTTTTTGGAAATGCTGAGAATAACGCAGAAAGCTGACCCTCATATGAAGTTTCACGGATTTAATATTCTCAAATTCGATTTACCGTTTTTGTTCGGCAGGATGAAAAACCACAACCTCACGGAAGAACATGAACTGCATGAATTGCTGTTCAGGCCTTTCGGGCACGATATGATGCAGTTAAGTTCAATAGTATCAGATGAAACAAGAGTAAAAGAGCAGCTATGGGGAATAAGCCAGAAAGACGCGAACAAGTTCTTTGGTATACAGGTGAAGGAAGGAACAGGCCTTGACTGTTCAAGACATTATGATAACAAGGACTATGAGAAAATCATGCATTACTGCCAGCAGGAATTTACTTTTGAGCAGCTGTTAAATTCGTTTTATCTATATGCTAAAAGATTGAAAGAAGGTAAGGATTAGTAATTAACACGGACTGTCCTATCTACGTCACTTGCCACTTTAGCGTCCTTTGCAAACTGGGCGCATTCTGCTTCCCACTCTTCGAATGGAACACTTCTTCCTTGTAATAACCTAAGGGCATCTGCTTCACGTTCCGGTATAGAACCCATAAGTATTACAGCAGGGTTACCTTCTCTGAGCTTTTTTTCTCTGTCTACTTTTGGATAAATATGAGCCGTTGCCTTTGCGCCGTCTACATATCCTTTCATTTCTCTGCCAATTCTTTCTCTGATACATTCGTAGCTTTTTTCTATCATATTATCACTTCAAATGGTTCTGTATTCTCTTCAGGGATTGATCTATCTCACTTTGCAATCCTCTTAAAGTTGATTCAATAGAGTCCACAGCTGTGTTTATGGTACGTGCTTTTTTTATTGCTTGGTCTATTGCCAGGCTTTTTTCCAGAAGGAAAACAACTTCTGCCTGGATTTTGTCTATTGGTATTGTTTCGTGATTCTTTCGACCGGATTCCATCATCAGTCGTGCAACATGATAAGCGTAGTACAGGCCATTGCCGTCCATTGAAGTTATAATGTAATTCCTCGATATTCTACAAGGACGTAGCTTTGATGGTAATTGTTCAGAGTTTTTGAAGACGAAAATACCACACTCTGCTTTACGGTTCTCCATTGCTTCCTGGATCTCTTGTATTGTCTTGTTTACAGAATAATTCATAGCGTCCTTTGCTTCGACAACTATTCTCTCTTCGTCAGATTCGCGGAGTGTTATTACAAAATCGCCTGTCTTGCCTATAGTGCCTGTTACTTTTGAAGTATCGCGAACTGTGTCACCATGTGCGTTGGTTATCTCGTGCAGAACGTCCATAATCCGTTCCTCAAATAAACCGCCCTTCTGGGTGGATTTCTCTAAGACGGCCTGTTCAGCTCTTGTTGTGACGATCTTTTCACTCAAATCGGCTATATTCTTGGACATTTCCTCGCGAAGCAGGTTTACAGGTGAACCAGGTCGTGCCGGATCTAATAGCTGTTTAATCTTTCCCTTATCAACATCAAAGTTCTCTGACAACTTGTCAGCAAACTGGCTCATTGAGCTGGACTTGGAGTTAAGATCAAAGTGTTTGTCCATCATTTGTCTGACTGTGCCTTGCTCTGAGAAGTATGAATCCATGTTCTTCAGCATGCCGCCAACAGGCGAACTTGGATTGTTAGGATCAAATGTAGTGTTCATTATATTCCTTACAACACCATTTTCGTCGTTGAAATACTCCTCCAACTGATTAGCCAATTTGAACATTGGAGAATCTGTGTTGGACGAATCAAACAATCTCTCAACACGATCGTGCTGTTCTGTAAATTTTCTTTCCATTTCCGTCAGAAACTGGTTGAATCTTTTGTCAATATAGTCAATGTTCATGCCTGTACTCATGCCGCGTAGGCCGATAGCGCCTACGGACAAGGCCTTTTCCAAAGCCGCCTCTTTGTCATCATGGTCTTCTAGAAAGTTAAACAGTTCGTCATTACGTATGGTCAAATCCTTGATTATAATCTCGCGCGTATCCTTGTTAAGACGAATCATACCACTAATACTGCACAAATATATTTAATTGCCTTAAAAAGATTTCTGTCAAGGACTGGATATGCTTCCGGGAATAGATAGTTATGCCGTAGCATCGACAGAGGCTGCGAAAGCGTATAGAAGATTGAGTGCATGCAGCCCTGACTCCAGACTTCTTGTGCTTGTAGAATTTCAGGGTAATACAGCTGTTTTTAACGCTGGGAGATTCCAGGAATTCTATGCCGGATTCTGCACAGATCTAGATACTACAAAAGGTATGGAAAGATATCGTGATGCTATGAACGCTGAAGCTGACAAAGCGGAGGGTAAATAATGCTACGCGACTGGGAAAGAAACAGGGCTATAGAAGATGTAAGAGCTGCGTATGAGAGATTATCGCTTGTACGGGAAGACCATTTTTTGCTTAAAGAATTGACTTATGCAGGTGAAGGCGGTATTGTTTTTGCCAATCGCCCAGGATTCGACAAAACATACGGAGCAGATGACGTTGAATCGTTCAGAAAATACGCTGCTGCTCTAAACACGGCTGCAGAGGTAGCAGAAGATGCTGAACTTCTCAAGGGTGGTATGAGACCCAACATAACCGAAATTGTTGATGAATAATTAACCCCATTTAGGACAATATAGTTTGTAAGAGCAGAACTTGCAGGGTGTATCGGATTCAGCCACGCTGAATCCATGTTCGTAGTCGTGAGCTATCTTCTGGCAGATTTCTAGAACATTCTTCCTAATGTCTTCTACCTTTGCTTCTTTGATCCGTGTACCCGGTGCAGTCATGATACCGTTTTCTAATGTAAACTCCAATGGCTTTTCTTTCTCTAACATATCTAAAACTAATTCAGTAGGGATCCAGTTATTCTTCTTTATCGTTTCATCGTTTTGCAAGGCTAAAGCATACAACAGTAGCTGCCGCTCACGATCATCTTTAGGAACGTCTGTCTTAGTGTAACCTGTCTTGTAATCAATAATTCTTACTTTACCATCACCAAGATAATCGATACGATCTATCTTCCCGCGGAAAGCAAATCCACCAAGACGGAAGTTGAAAGGAAGCTCTGTTTCCAGAATACTGCGCATTCTTTTTTCATGTCTGTGCCAGAATACATCAATGATACGTTTTGCACGCTCTATGTCAATGTTTTCTGGTATTAACTCCTTTGTCTCTTCTTTGGTTAGTTTGTTCTTTGCAGCTAAGTCTAAAATATCGTGCATAATAGAACCGAAACCAAAAGCCCCTTCTCCTTCTTCGTCTTCACGGGAAGGCATGTTGAGTACGTGCTTAAGCTCATACTTTTTTGGACATTGTAAGTATGTACCGGTGGATGTGACTGAGAAAGTTAGTGCATTAGGATTGAACTTTAATCCGGTCTTGCCGGAGGCCGCGTTATCTAAAAGTCTCTTTACCTCCTTTGCGGCTGCACCCTTGCCAACAGGTTCTCTGTTTATCAGACCCTGATAAACCAGCATGTGATAGTTTGCTGACTTCGTGTTACCGGTCTCCAGAGCATTCATCATTATCTTTTTACGATCCGCAGCCAACCTGTCTATATCTGTGTCCCTTGCCTCGTTAGCACGGATGTTTTTATCGAAAGTAAAATGAAGATCTGCTTCTTGTATTTCTTTTTGTGAAAACCATTGTGGTTTTGCCCCAACCTCAAAAAGGAAACCGGACGGATCACGTGAATCTTTACCACCATAATCTTTTGCTAAAGTAAGAATCAGATTTTCCTTCGCTCTTGTAAGACCAACATAACACAATCTTCGCTCTTCCTTTTCTTTCAAGGTCTTTGTTAACTCTTTGATAGCTGTTTCCTTTTCTTTTTCGTTACGATAAGTTTTGGATAAAACTTCATTGTATTGTTCGTTTAACTCCTGTGGAATTAACGGTTCCGCACCACCACGTGTCAAAGGGAACTTGTCTTTGACCATGTCCACGAGGAACACTGTCTTAAACTCTAAACCTTTAGCAGCATGGATAGTCATTAGCTTGACTGATTCCTCTTCAATTATCTTTGTTGACGGCATGCCGCCTCCCATCTCGTCAACCATTTCTAAGTATGTGATAAAATTGGCCAGGTCTGCACCATGGAAGGTTTCGAAAGTAGAGGACAGGCCAATCAAAAGTTTAATGTTCTGCATCGCTTCACGGTCAGAGGAATATTCTCTGGCCAGTCCTGTACGGTCATAAATTTCCAGGACTAAGTCAGAGACCTTTCTGGCAGTCTTTGTTTTAAGATCATCAACTAGTGCCGTTAGGTCTTTAACACACTGTTTACCCTTTGCAGATAACCTAGTAGCATCAATGTGGTTGTATAGAAGATCCTGAAGACCTAATCGTTTCTTCTTTTTGAAATCTGCTAAGATTGTAGAATCTGCTGCCGTTAGTCCAAATCTTGTATGTAAAAGTCTCCACCAGGCTTGTTCTGCTTGTAGAAGCGAGCTGGATAAGTTGTTAAGTATGTAGATGAATGATAAAGCTGTCTTTATTTCTGGTTTATGAAAGAACTCCGTGCCACCGGCTGTTGAGTAAGGTATACCTCTTTGATTTAGAGCACGCTTGATTGCGCCGGCGGAAGAGTGGGATCTGTAAAGAATAGCTATGTCCTTGTACGTACCCTGAAGTTTTTCAATTTCCTCCACTATACGCCTTGCCTGTTCCTTGTTGTCCTCTAACTGCACAATACGTACATCCTCACCCTCTATACTCTCGGCACTGGATAATAGAACAGACTCCTCTGGCTTAACATAGTTGTTTGTGATAAGCTTGTGTGCTGTTCTTAGTATCTTGTCTGAGGAACGGTAGTTTGTTGAAAGTTTGATTACATTCTCATCAGGCACACGGAATACTTTACGAAACTTTTCTATGTTATCTGCGTAAGCCCCACGAAAAGCGTAAACAGTCTGGTTCTGATCCCCTACAACAGTTATGTTACCGCGCTTCGCTAAATGAAGTAATAACTCGAACTGTACTTTGTTTGTGTCTTGAAACTCGTCTACAACAATGTAATCATATACAGCTAATTCCTCGGCACCGTAACGAGAAACGTAATCAAGAACAATCATGTTTAGGTCTGCGAAATCCAGTGACTTAGACTTTTTCTTTAACTCTTCGTACTTAATCCAGGCTTCTAGAAACTCTTTGTACTGCAAATAGTTTTCATAGAGCTTGACAAACTCCATCAGTTTTTTCCGCTCTTCCTTAGGTAAGTCTTCACGAATAGTACGTAATATAACCAAAGCCTTATCGTACTCATAATTATAATTCGCCAAAAGATTTTCCTGATCCTGAAGATATCTTCTATAGTCGTCGATAGTTAACGACAGATCTTTTGCTTTGCCTATTGTGTTTGCATAACGCTTTGCACGACCTACATCCAGGTCCAGCTCACGCTTAAGCAAAATTGCCCCGTCCAACTCCTCAAGAATATTGTAGTTCTCACCTACGTTACACTCACGTGTATGGGCACGAATAAACTTATCACAGAAACTGTGGAAGGTGGAGATATGAATATGGCGTGCCTCAGGCGTCAGATCTTCTACCTTTGTTTTCATCTGTTCGGCTGCTTCATTGGAGAACGTCAACGCCAAAACCTTTTCAGGAGGTACGCCGTGATCGATAAGATACGTTAACTTCTCGACAATAGTCATTGTTTTGCCTGTTCCTGCACCTGCTATTATCAGACAAGGTCCCTCACTCATATGTACTGCGCGCAGCTGCTCAGAATTCAACATCTTTGTATGATACCACAAATCTATTTATTGGGGTGGTGATGAAATAGTAGTATGCGGGTACAAGAGACACTGATGAACAGATCGTTTTCGGTCATGAATAGCGATCCATATCTGCTGTCGCTAAAGGCGATGGAGAATATTTCCAGAAGTGGCAAGGTTATTGAGAAGAAGAACAAGTATGAGACGGACGGACCGCATCACAGGTCGTTTGTCAACTTTGATGTCGTTGAGATAGTTGATGATTTTTCGAAGATTGTATTCAACTTTGACCTTGTCGGTGAGAATGGAACGCTTCGCGTGACGGTAACAGGGAGTTTGATCACAAAGGTAGAAGACACGGGATTCTTCAGCCACGCGTTTTCTGACCATTACATAAAAGAGATATATCCTGTGCTTCGCAAAATGAGCGGGGAAAAGATAGAGTTCTTTGGAAAGCGTGTGGACAGAATATTCCAAAAATCAATACCTGCGTCTTAATTCTTCGAGAATTTCCTTGGCCCTTGCATTTGTTATCTGGCCTTCCTGGATCATGAGCTTTGTTACTTTTGGCACTTCATCAGGTGTTGCGCCGGCGGTCATAGCTAAATTGCTTGCATGGAGCTTCATGTGACCTGCCTGGATTCCTTCCTTGGCCATTGCGCGCATAGCTGCGAAGTTATTGGCCAAGCCAACACAGGCTGCTATCTCACCGAGTTCAGATGCATGCTTAACACCGAGAATCTTCAAGGTTATCCTTGCTATAGGATTCGTTTTTGTGGCTCCGCCAACTATTCCTGCGACCATTGGCATTTCTATTGAGCCAACTAAGTCTCCAGACTCGTTCTTCCGGTAGTGTGTTAGCGGGCCATATCTACCTGCAGTAGCTGCGTAAGCATGTGCTCCGGCTTCCGCTGCTCTAAAGTCGTTTCCTGTGGCAATCATAACAGCGTCAACGCCGTTCATTATTCCCTTGTTGTGTGTAGCACAACGGAATTTGTCCACTCTGGCCATTTCATAAGCATCAAGAATTCCCTCTATAACGTCTTCTCCTAGAACTTCCTTTTTCCAGATAACTTCTGCTTTGGCGAGCCTGTAAATAGCCAAATTGGAAATTATTTTTAGAACCGATCTTCCGCCTGTCAACTCTTCAAGAAAAGGTGCTATACACTCGCACATTGTGTTTACAGCATTTGC
The DNA here is from genome assembly GCA_028279825.1 of archaeon. Classification (GTDB taxonomy): domain Archaea; phylum Aenigmatarchaeota; class Aenigmatarchaeia; order GW2011-AR5; family GW2011-AR5; genus GW2011-AR5. Next base: position 53,015 of record JANQNA010000007.1, read on the forward strand.
ACCCATCGCGTCCTGGACGTTAACAAGAAGGTGGACAACAACTATTCTGCCTCTGTCACTGTCATACTCGTTTACCTCTAAATCTTTCAAGCCTCCGCCAAGCTTCACTAAAGTAGAATCTTTCTTATTTACTAATCTTTCAATTTGGCCCTTTTCTTTCAAGATCTTTTGCTTCGCGTTATCTTTTGTGTCCATTAACTGAATCTGGCCAATCATGATGGGTTTGTCACTAGAAGCTGTAAATCCTTCAGGTCTGGCCAATTTTGCGGCGTGGCTTGCAGCTGCCACAACAGAAGGTTCTTCAATGGCCATAGGAACTAGAATGTCTTTGTTGTTAATTGTAAAGTTGGTGGCTATGCCCAGAGGAAGCTCAACTGTGCCGATGACGTTTTCGATCATCATATCGGCCAATTTCTCTAAACAGCCGGTGTCTTTCAGTGTTTCAGCCTCGCTATCTGTCAAGTTGCACTGATTTTTTATTATGGATACACGTTCCTCGACAGGCAGCTTGTAAAATCCGGATAAATCACTGTTCATAAGAATTAGCAATTAGACCGCATGTATTAAAGGGTATCGTTGGATATCATTTTTTATAGGTTTTTGAGATGGTTTTGATATGACTGAAGTAAGAGGGTTTATAGCGCTAGGTATTGTAGATAAACCTGGTGATGTATCTATATACCAGCAGCATCGTTTCAAAGAGCCTGCCAGAAGATGCATATCCGGTCTTGGGTACTTATGTGATAATCTTGAATCAGCTTCTGACCGGATTGTAGGAATTCTCGATTCTGCCGGCTTACCAGACGGGTATGTTGTTTGTGTGCGGGATCAGCGTTCTTCGAACTTTGTTCAATCTGAAAGACCGCTAAAAAGACGCGAGCTTGGTCCTATCGTAGCCGAAGTGAAAAGACAGAGACCTCAGTTTTCTTTCGTGTATTAACTCTTTTTATATGTTTTTGAGATGGTTTTTGTATGTCTGAAAATTCTGGGGTAATTGAGCTTGCCACTTACCGTAGTGGCGGCGTGCCGGGTTTTGTGTCTAAAAACTACGAGCTTTACGGTGAAGATGGTACTTTGAGAAGAGCCGGAACCGGACATTTTTGTGATAAAGCCGATGAGATTGTATATAGACTTCTGGAACTCCTTGATACTTCTGATTTGCCTGACGGTTATTCAATAGCTATTCGAAATGGATTAACAGTGCCTGGATGGCAGCAGAATAATCACCCGTTACGGGCGGCGGATTTCAGTGCTATTGTGGAAAAAGTAAAAAGGTGCCGGCCCAGATTTGCTTTCGTAGATTAAAAATCTTTTTATTGGGTCTGTGGCAAGTATAGTTATGCTTGAGTCTATCATCAGACCGATGAGGGCAGAGAAGAATCCGAAGGAAGTATTTGTGATTTCGCTGTTCTTTTCGTTTGTATCTGTGGCGTTTGCTATACATATATTTCCTTCACAGGCGTCTGTTTTCTCTGTTGCTTTGCTGACAATGCTGTTTCTACCGTTGTTTCAAAAGTTGTTTGTAATAGAAGAAAAGAAAGACTACAAACTGCACAAAAATCTTTGGAAACGGCATGAAGAGCTGTTCAAGGTGTTTACAGCGTTCTTCTTAGGTACTATTGTTGCATTGAGCTTCATCTACGTGTTCTTTCCTCATGCGCGTGATGCGTTTGCTCTTCAGGAAAGCTGGTATATGGCCAACGGTTCAGTTATCACGGGCGAAGCCACAGGCGACGCCCAGTTCTGGGCGTTTTTCTGGAATAACACACAGGTCATGCTGATGATGTTTTTACTGTCTATAATCTTCGGTGCCGGTGCTATCTTCATTCTGGCGTGGAACGCGTCTGTAATAGCCGTATATGTTGGATTTGTAATCAATTCGTTCATACGAACAGGTATCAGTCCGGAAATTGCGTATATTTTAGGCGTTCCGGCAGGTATAGGATCTATCGCTCTACATGGAATTCCGGAAATACTGGCTTACTTTGTGGCTGCTTTAGCCGGAGGCATGCTGTCTGTGGGTGTTATAAGAGAAAGACTAAAGGGTCATTTTGAGAAGATTTTCATAGACTCGCTAATTTTCTTAGGTGCAGCTGAAGTACTCATAATCGTGGCTGCTTTACTGGAAGCTTATATCTAAATTCTGCGTTAAAACCGCAAAATTAGGGCTTAAAGGCGTAATTTAAGAATGTTTCGGTGATACTAGATTGATGAACGTAGGTATAGTTGGGTACGGGGCATATGTGCCTAAATTCCGCATAAAAGCAGAGGAAATAGCCAAAGTATGGAACATGAATCCTGATAGTATAAGGAATGGTTTGTTAATAGAGGAGAAAAGTGTTCCTTCTCAGGATGAGGATACTGTTACTATATCCGTTGAGGCTGCGCGAAACGCATTGATAAGAGCAAATGTTAACGGTAGTCGTATTGGCTCGGTATACATAGGCAGTGAAAGTCATCCGTATACAGTAAAACCATCAGGTACAGTCGTGGCGGAAGCTATAGGCGCTACGCCTGATGTTATGGTTGCTGATTTTGAGTTTGCATGCAAGGCCGGGACGGCTGCTATGCAGGTGTGTTTTGCACAAGTGAAAGCTGGTCTGGTTGAATATGGACTGGCAATAGGTGCTGATACGTCACAAGGACGTCCGGGTGATGCGCTGGAGTATTCGGCTGCTGCCGGAGGCGCAGCTTTTGTGATTGGAAAGGATCCTATAGTCACGATAGATGATACTTATTCGTACACGACGGATACACCTGACTTCTGGCGAAGAGAAGGACAGCCATATCCAAGCCATGGGGCAAGATTCACAGGTGAACCGGCTTACTTTGCTCATCTGCCCGGTGCAGTGAAGGGTCTTCTAAGGAAGACTAACACTCAACCTGACGATTATGATTACGTAGCTTTTCATACTCCTAACGGAAAGTTTCCGCTGCGCGCTGCAAAGATGTTAGGATTTGCAAAGGAAAAATTGCTTCCGGGATTAATTGTTACAAAGATAGGTAATACTTATTCAGGTGCTTCTTTACTTTCTTTAACGGCTATACTTGATATAGCAAAGCCTGGGGACAAAATTTTACTCTGTTCTTATGGTTCAGGAGCAGGTGCTGACGCATTCAAGTTAACAGTAACAGACAAAATACTGGAAGTTAGAAAGGCTCCAACTACACAGCAATATATTGACAAGGCTGAATACATAGATTATGGTACTTATGCTAAATTGAGAGGAAAACTGGTGAGATAGATGGGTGTTGATGAAGCCTTTAAGGTGTTTTACGTGGCAGCTGGCAGAGTTGACGGAGATGAGAATAGAAGAACGTGGCTGTATGATCAGGAAGAAGGATCGAATACTGACATAGGGCAGCTTTTGGAGCATGGCTACCTAGAAACCGTCGGGACAAGACAGGCTGGAGATGTTGTTGAAACTGTTTACGAATTTACGAGAAGGGGAAGGAGACTTGGAATGAGGCTTTTCCCAGAAAGAGTGGTGAATTGATATGGTAGATGCACAAAGAGCACTCAAAAACTTCAGGATTACAGCAGATGAAAACGGTGAAGTACTGCAGATGGCAAGGTATCCCTGCCAGACGGTCCAAGGACTTGTGGATGATGGTTATGCGGAGCTTCGGAGCCGTAGAGATGGCGTTGACAGATATGGCCTTACAAGGAAGGGTTTAAATGAGGCAAACGGTGTTGTAGATTTAAACCGTTACAGAGAGCGGCAAAGAAAGCTCAGGACATTTGCGGAATGTGAAAGGGCAGATGGCGTTGTCACGGCGGTAGCCAATACCTTCCTGGAAGAAGAAATTGGTAAACTTGTGGATGATGGTCTTGTAAGGGATCTTGGTGTAAAACATGGGCATCATGCGTATGCGTTGTCGATGAAAGGGCAGATAAGATTTGATAGAAAGGAGGGTGTGATGAAATGAGTTTTCAATTAGAAGAAGTAGAAGATTTTAAGGGATTCTGGCGTGACGGTGGACATCTGGCATATCCTGCTGGAATGGAAATACCAAGGTATGTTCAGAAAATGGAGAACGCTGGTCTTGTCAGAAGAGGATACGCTATAATAAACGGCATAGAATCCACGCATTTTGTTGCTACTGATATGGGTAAAAGACTTGGAAGTACAATAGAGTTGAGAAAATGAGAAATGTGGCTGTTGTAGGCGTCGGGCAGACGAAGTTCGGGGAACACTGGAGCATGTCGCTGCGCGACATGCTTACGGAAGCCGGTAATGCCGCAATAGCCGATGCAGGTATTGAGCGAAGCTCTATAGAATCATTATTTGTAGGATCAATGTCGCCAGGGCGATATTCAGGACAAGAGCATATAGGTCCTCTGGCTGCTGATGCGCTTCGCTTGGGCAACATACCTGCTACAAGATTTGAAGGTGCTTGTGCTTCGGGATCGTTAGCATTGAGGACAGCTTATATTGATATTGCATCCGGCCGTCACGATACGGCTATTGTGCTTGGCGGGGAGAAGATGACCGATGTAAACGGCTCAGAAGCTATTACAACCCTGGCTGCTGCCGGAGACCAGGAATGGGAAGCATCCATTGGTCTTACTTTTGCAGGTCTGTATGCACTGATGGCAAGAAAGCATATGCATGATTATGGTACTACACTGGAACAAATGGCGGCTGTGTCAGTTAATAATCACAAGAACGGGATCAATAATCCTAACGCGCAGTTTCGCAGTCCTATCACAGTTGAACAAGTATTAGCTTCTTCGATGGTTGCTGATCCGTTGCGGCTTCTGGACTGCTCGCCGATAACGGACGGTTCAGCTGCGATGATTCTTATGTCAGAAGAACGTGCTAAGGCGCTTGATAATCCTGTTTGGATTCTGGGAAGCGGACAGGGTTCAGATACTCTTGCTCTACATGATAGGATGTCTTACACAGAAATGATGGCAACCAAGGCAGCTGCCAAGGAGGCATTGGCAGAAGCAGGAATATCTATTGGAGATGTTGGCGCACTGGAAGTCCATGATTGTTTTTCGATAAACCAGATCATAGCTCTGGAAGATCTTGGTTTCTGTAAAAAGGGTGAAGGCGGTAAATTCGTAGAGGATGGAAAAATTGCATTAAACGGTGAGATACCTGTCAACACCACAGGCGGGCTAAAGGCTGGTGGTCATCCGGTAGGTGCTACTGGTGTAAGACAGGCTATTGATATTGTTAAACAGCTTCGCGGAGACTCAGTAAACCAGATAAACACAGAGAAGGGAATGACGCTGAATATCGGCGGATCAGGCGCGACGGCTGTTGTGAACATATTCGGAAAGGAGATGGAATAAAATGGAATTGAGTTTTAAGGAAATGAGAGAAAGAGATCGTGTAGAGGTTACATGCAGAGGTGATCCGGTCGCAAAAGATCCTTATGAATTGCAGGGTTTTGTTGAGGGGGTTAAAGATGGCCATTTACGCATAAAACCTGATTACGAAAAGCCGTTGGTAGTAGCTCCTCTCAGTGACTTGACAATAGATGGCCATGAAGATGATGTGTGGCACCTGACTTATCATATGGGTAGAGCTGAACAACAAAGAGGTTATTGTGAACCTAGATTTGCACTGAGTACGTTTGCTCTTGAGAGGGAGAGGCCAGATGAACAGAGCTGAATTCAGGGCACGTGCTGGTGTCGGTGATCTTGTAGTGATAGATGTCAGACGTGGTGAAAGGACTGAACATTATAGAGGTGCTGTAGTGCATTATACAAATGACGGCAGCGTAAAACTTGACGTTAACGGGAATGTACGGTTATACCCACTAACTGACATCAAGAATGTTCGGAGGATTAGAATACCAGTAGACCCGCATGGGCCTATACCAATGTTGGAGTGATAATTATGCCGCATAGATCAAGTGTGCCAGCGTCGTGGAGACTACAGGAAAACAGGTATTCTTTAGTCGGCACTACATGTGAGTGTGGTGAATGTCATATGCCAGGCCGACGCGTATGCGAGTGTGGTAATGAGAAGTTGGAATCTTTAGAGTTCTGCGGGCTTGGTGAGATCGTTAGTTATACTACAATTCACGTGGCGCCTGCAGGCTTTAGCGGTCCTTATCATATAGCGCTAATTCGTTTGGAAGAAGGACCTGTTGTGACGGGTATTGTTACCGGTGATGATATTTCTGTTGGCAAGAAGGTGAAAAGTGTCTTTCGACGTCTGTATACAGACGGCCAAGAAGGGTTAATAACCTACGGATTCAAGTTTGAACTAATGTAATTAACCTACTAATTTAGTTGGTTCTATGGGAAAAATGCCAACAGGTTCTCTTGAGCGCGAATCCCTTCCAAGATGGTTTTCCAGAACGTACAACAGAGTTGGACGTTTCATAGCTCGTCCATATATAAGACCACCCCGATATAAAAAATAACCGGGACCAAGACCACTAAAAACACCGTAATCAAGATCTTGTTGGAACCATAAACAGTCGTCAAGGATACTATCAGGGAACTCTCGGAAAATATACGACCCGTTAAGTGGGACTGGATCAGTTGGTTCTAGAATTAATATCTTTTCTCCATTATCTTCCGGTACTTTGGCATGGGTAATCATAAAAATATTAGATTGAATACAAATAAAAGCTTTTCCAGGGTTTATCAAGAATAAAAATCCCAGACACCTTTGTTTCGTATGGAAATATTATATTTTGAAGGTGGTTTTGTGTTGAGAACCACACTTTCATTTCATATAACATAGTTATAAAGAAGAAATAGATTAATAGGGGGTTCTATAGGAAGTCATAGGGTGTTATGTCACTACTGATATACAGTTCTTAACATGTTCTTTCCGGATTGATTAACTATATATAGTTCCAGGGGAAATGTAGGTAAGTAGTTTGGTGAGAAGCAAAAGAAAACATTGGTCATGTTCGATGCTATTCACTAACAATTGGTAACAGGGGTGGTTTGGTGCAGGCAACAAGTAATATGTTCGTTCAGTATATTCAGCAGGAAGATATTTTTCAGGACAAAAAAGCTCTTTCTTCTTCTTTTGTCCCACAGAAGATAGCGCACAGGGATCTTGAACTGCAGCAAATCGGTTCCATGCTCGCGCCCGTTCTAAAAGGATATAACCCTAATAATGTTTTCATCTACGGTACCTGTGGTACAGGCAAGACAATATGTGCCAAGTTTATCATAAAACAGCTTCAGGAGGCAGTTGCACAAAAGGGTAATAACCTACAAGTTGTGTACATAAACTGTAAAATGAAGAAGGTTGCTGATACAGAATACAGGCTATTTGCGCAGCTGTTGAAAGAGCTGGGTGAGTGCGTGCCGGATACAGGACTTCCAACAGATGTTCTGTACAGAAGATTCTTTGAATGTGTAGACCAGAAGAATTCCCAACTCATTATAATACTTGACGAGATAGACACGCTTGTAAGGAAAGTCGGCGATGATTTCCTGTACAACCTGACCCGGATAAACCAGGAGATGAAGAAGAGCCATATAACCGTCATTGGTATTACAAATGACATTTCTTTCAGGGACAATCTTGATCTTCGCGTAAAGTCTTCGCTGTCTGAAGAGGAAATTCTGTTTAAACCATACGATGCAAGGCAGCTGAGGGACATACTCAAAGACAGGGCTAAAGATGGCTACAAAGCAGGCGCCGTTGACGAGCTTGTGATAAGCAAGTGTGCAGCTCTGGCTGCCCAGGAACACGGGGATGCAAGGAGAGCACTGGATCTTTTACGCGTGGCAGGCGAGATAGCAGAGAGAAACGCTGAAAATGCCGTGACAGAGCACCACATTGACATGGCCCAGCAGAAACTGGACATGGATCGTGTAACTGAAACGGTGAGAGGCCAGCCATCACAATCACAAGCGGTGCTTTATTCAATAATAAAACTGAATGAGAAAAACACCTCCCAAAAGGGCTGGGTTGACCGGAGACTTTTGACGGGTGATGTTTTTGATACGTACACGTCTATCTGCAAGACAAACAACATTAAGCCGTTGACACAACGTAGGATAAGTGACCTTATCGGGGAACTTGATATGCTTGGTGTGATAACTGCGAAAGTGATATCAAACGGCAGATACGGAAGGACGAGAGAAATAACGCTGGCACTGAAGGAAGACATTCTTGCCAGGACAAAGTCACTGCTGATAGAGAGATTTGGCGTTTGAAATGAACAAGGAGCAGATAATTAGTGAGTTTTTTAAAAAAGGAAACCTTCTTACTGTGGATGCTATTCCCATTATAGAGAAAGATCCTGAGGCCTTTTTGAAAATGAAGCTGCCGACCATTGTCAAGGCCAATGACCTGAAACAGGAATGGAAAATTCTCAGGAATATAACTTCCAAGAAAACAGAAATCACAAAGGAAGATTTTGTCAAATTCTACAACTCCAAATACGAGAAAATGAGGAACATCATCGTCCAGAGAGTTCCAAAAGATTACGTTTCTATAAACAAACTGGACTCTACGCGCAGCGAGGTGCACGTCATAGGAATAGTCAAGGATATCAGGGAGAAGGACAGCAAGAAGATTATAGAACTGGAGGACACGACCGGAAGCATTCCTATAATCTTTGACGATGTTGAGGATGCGGAGCTCGACGACGTTATAGCTGTGAGGGCTATAGCAGGAGGCAAGGTTCTTTTCGGGAAGCAAATAATTTACCCGGATATACCATTGCGCCAACCTACTGTTGGTTCCGGCAAGGGATGTTTTGTATCAGATTTGCATTTAGATGTGGCTTCCGTGAAGGACGTCGAAAAATTCTTTGAGTGGTTCAGCAAGCAGAGTATACCTTACTTGTTTGTGGCAGGTGTGACGGGCAATATGGCTGCTTTGGAGAAGTATGTTGACAGGTACTGTTACATGAAGACGGTTTTTGTTATACCTGATGATTATCCCAGTATACCCGTTAACTTCAAGAGCAGCAAAATAATCTCCCTCGGCAATCCTGCAATGATTGATATCGGCGTTAAGATTTTACTAACACACAAGGCCGACAAGACAATGCTCAAGAAAAGATATTTACAAAAGACGAAAACCATACTGGAAGAAGATTATCTTGTTATGGAGGACGTGCCTGATATTGTCCATTCAGGGAGAAGCAATGACGCAAGCGTTGTAAATTACAAATCCGTAACAATGGTTAGTTCTGGAAGTATGCTGGCCGATTTCCGGCCAATAGTGATTGATTTCGCGACCAGAGATATCGTAAAAGAGAAAGTTAAATAATATTTAGAACAATGTAGAGTGTGGTCAGATGAAGGTCAGGTTTCAACTAATCGATGCAGACTATTTTTTGAACGGTAATAACCCTGTTATAAGACTTTTTGGAAGAACTGATGAGGGAAAATCAATATGTGTGCTGTATGACAAGTTCAGGCCTTATTTTTATGTGAAATGCAAGAAACCGCAGAACCTGGCTGTTGCCAACGCTGTTAACATAGAAGAAGTTGAAAAGTATCCGGCTATTGGTTATCACGAAAAGACGAAACTGTACAAGGTGACTGTAAACAATCCCCAGGAAGTCCCGAAGATAAGAGACAGATTGACGGAGGAGAAACTGGTTGAAGAGATATTTGAAGCGGACATACTCTTCAAGTACAGGTTCATGATAGACTTTGGCATGAAGGGCATGGACTGGATTGAAGCAGAGGTTGAGCGTGTAAACACAAGAGTGTCCAAGTGTATAACATTCACTGCACACAACATGAAAGTTGTCGAAGGGAAGAATGTTAAACTTAGGCACATGGCATTTGATATTGAATGTGTGCCGTCTGATCCTACGAAAGCGATAAGCTCAAAGAAAGATCCTATAGTGATGATCTCATTGTCGTTCTATCCGGAATTTCGCGGAAAAAAATCCCTGGTTGTGGTATCAAAGCCTTTTGCAGGACCGGACACAAAGGGGTTTGCTACAGAGAAAGAGATGCTTGAGGAATTTGTAAAAATAGTAGATGCTTATGATCCGGATGTTCTTACAGGCTATAACATAAATATGTTTGACCTTCCGTACATCCTGGACAGATTAAGGGCTAATAACCTACACCTTAATCTCGGCAGAGCGGACAAGAACATGTTCTCCAGAACAGCGGGCATGTCGCAGGAGTTTGTTATAACAGGCAGGGTTGTTGTTGACCCGTACCAGCTCTACAAAAGAGATCCGTGGGTCAAATTCAACAGGTACGACCTGAATACAGTGTCAAAAATTCTGCTTAACGACGAGAAACACAATATAGAATACGGTGAAATGGCCGGTATGTGGAACGGTACCAGAGAGCAGCTGCACAAGTTTGTTGAATATGCGCGAAAGGACGCGGATTTATCACTGCGATTGGTTGTGGAGAAAGGACTGCTTGACAAGTTTATTGAGCTCGGAAAGGTATCCGGATTACTTCTTCAGGATGTACTGGGCGGGCAGACAAGACGCGTGGAAATAATGGTTCTGCACGAATTCAAGAAGAGAGGGTTTGTTATGCCTTGTGCTCCGACGAAGGCAGATATAATCAAAAGAACCCGCGATCGTGATAAACAGGGCCTGAAAGGTGCTATTGTTTTGGATCCCAGAAAAGGCCTGCATTCGGAAGGCTGTATTCTTGTGCTGGACTTCAAGAGCCTTTATCCGTCAATCATGAGAACGTATAATGTGTCGCCGGATACAGTGACTGTGGAAGGCGAGAATACACACAACTCACCATCAGGATCTTACTTTGTCGACCAGAAAATCAGGCAGGGAATACTTCCGGATTTGCTGACGGTGCTGCTTGCTGCAAGGGGGAAAGCCAAGAAAGAGATGAAAACGGCTGAGGGGGATATGAAGAGGCAGCTGAATGCAAAACAGCTGGCCATCAAGGACATGTGCAATTCGTTCTATGGTTATACGGGCTACATAAGGGCAAGACTTTACACCATAGACGTTGCGAATACGATAACGGCCTATGGACGTAAGAACATAGAAAAGACGCGCAAGTTCGTGGAAGAGAACTTTGACGTTGAGGTTGTTTATGGAGACACAGACAGCATATTTGTCAAGACTAAAATCACGAATCTGGACGAGGCAAAGGAGCTCGGTGATAGAATTTCGAAGAGCGTTACAGATATTCTGCCGGGCGTGCTGGAACTGGAATTCGAGAAGATTTACAGAACCTTTTTGATCCTCACGAAAAAACGCTATGCAGGATGGAAATTCGAGAAGGCAGACAAATGGACAGATGAGATAGAAATGAAAGGTATTGAGACTGTCAGGCGTGACTGGTGCCCGCTTGTATCAGAGTTAATGAACAAAGTGCTGATAACTGTTTTGAAAGAGGGAGACCTGACGAAGGCTATAGAAATTGTCAAGAGTACCATTGATGACCTGAAAAACGGGAAAATACCTCTGGAAAAACTAACTATAACAAAGGGTATACAGAAGAGTATTGAGAGTTATGAGGGAATGCTGCCACATATCGAACTGGCCAGGAAACTTACAGCCAGGAACCCGCAGGATCCTCCAAAGATTGGTGACAGACTGGGATTTGTTATAATCAAGGGAGACCAGATGCTTTCAAAGAGAGCGGAGGATCCGGACTATGTGCGTAAGAACAACATCAAACTGGACCCTGATTACTACATAAACAGCCAGCTGTTTCCTCCTATAGAGAGGATATTTTCTTCAGTGGGCATACAAAAGAGCGAGGTTTTTGGCGGAGGCAGGCAGACATCTTTGGGGGACATTATGAGTGGGACAAAACGACAGATGAAGCACACAATAGATGTCGAGTATAAAAAACCTCTGGAAGGATGGGAAGAATTCGTGTGCAAAAAGTGTAGTAAATCCTTCAGACGGATGCCCCTGAACGGTTTATGTGAATGCGGCGGGGAAATTTTGATAGGGTATCACGGATCCATGAGTGACAAGGTTGCAGTGAAGTAATTATTACCTCTTTTTACCCTACGTTTTCTGTGTTGTAATTGTGTTCTTGGAATAACAAAATGTTTATATAGTGGTTAAATTCATTTTACTAACCATGACAAACAGGCACATAAAAACAATTAATGGAAGGAAGTATTATTACGAGTCAATCCGCGTAGGCAGGAAAGTAACAAGCAGATATCTGGGGCCTGTTGAAGCAAGAAAGAGAAAAAGCAAGGTTGAAGAACAGCCTGTACAGCAGGAAACGGCTAATACAGAGGTTTCATCCGAAGAAGAAAACTACATTGGATGAGCTATTTCTTACCAAGACCAACAATTATTGCGAATATTCCTACCAACGCCTTTAGAATTGCATATCCAAGAGCTACTGAAGATTCAGCTAATTGAGGGGCTCCTGTAACCACGAATAACGTGGCCGCACCTTCTATCAACATTACCAGTCCTATCAGGAGTAATGCCCAATACAGCATCTTATCAGTCTTTACCTTTCTCTTTTTCATTATAAACTAACGAGCACGCAGGTTAGGATTTATAGGTCTGCTTAGGGATCTTCTATGTGCGTTGGGCTGCTCTACCCTCTCGGTGAGCATCCATTATTGGTCTTGGAACGTCCTGAAGAACACCACTATCTATGTCTTCCCCAAGTTTGTAGAATGCATCTGATACCAAACCATCGGCAGCTAGCATGTACTCCCTTACTACTGCTTTTGTTCTTTCTATTTCTTCTCTTGAATACTCAGACATTTTCTTTCAACTCCGTTATTGCTTTAGCCAAGTCATTGTTCAATTCTTCCAATTTCTTGACAACAGTATTGCGGTCCTTGCCTGTCTGGTCCATGACCAGCTTTACATCGTCCTCGTTAACAGGAACGCTTTCTGATACTTCACCGCTTATCTGATAAACCTCTTTACCCATCATGTCGGCTATCATGACTTCAGGGTTAGAAATAACTATGTCCTTTTCTTTTGTCTTGATTACGACCATTTCAGCAGGAACCTGCTGTATGTTCATATTCAATTTCTTCATCATTTTTTCAATTTTCTTTGGATCTCCACCAAACATATAATCACCTTAGACTAATTGGATTGATAATTTAAAAACTTAATAGAAGTGAAAATATGCTTGAGATCCTGATTTTTATTGTTCTTGGCCTGGTTTTAGGTGTTGGATTTGGACTTATTCCGGGTGTCCATCCCAATATGATAATTCTCCTTATACCGGTGGTCGCGGCGCTTAATATTGAGCCAACAAGTCTTATAGCGTTTATAGTGGCTATTGGTATTTCGAATACGTTTGTTGACTTTATTCCGTCGATGCTGCTGGGCGCGCCTGAGCCCGGCAAAGAGCTGGCGCTTCTTCCTGCTCATAAGATGCTATTGAGCGGGAATGGTTATGATGCGATTAAGCTCGCTGTGACAGGAGGAGTTGGATCTGTGCTCCTTTTGATATTTTTACTACCGCTGATCATTATGGGTATTCCCTACATCTATTCAATAGTCAGGCCATTCACGTATGTTCTGCTGATATTCATTGTCTTTATGATTGTATGGTCAGAAAAAAAGAGCAAGTCGATCTCTTTGTTTGCATTTGGTGCTGCCGGGCTGATTGGTGTGCTGATGGGAACCTTGCCGATAGACAGAAATCTTTTACTATTTCCAATTTTCTCCGGACTATTTGGTGTTAGCATGTTACTGATGGTGACGAAAACGGAAAAGATAAAGAAGAGGGGGAAAGAAATTCATGTCAGCGGCAGGCAGACAAGAAGGTCTGTTTTATTTGGAAGTGCCGGAGGAATATTTTCCGGCCTGCTGCCGGGTGTTGGAACAAGCGAAATTGCTTCTCTTGCGAGTGTAGATAAGAATGAAAAATCGTTTTTGATAACTATAGGTGCCGTTACGATTTCAAATGCACTGCTTTCCTTGATGGCTATATGGCTGATAAGTAATCCAAGAAGCGGCGTGGCCGTGCTGCTTACGCAGCTCACGAACATAGGATTCAACGAAATGCTGCTTATAATTTCCGTCGGAATTTTTGTTGCAGGCCTGTCTGCTTTGATCACACTAAAACTCACAAAGGGGTTCATTGGTGTCATGGAAAAGATTGACTACGTCAAGCTAAGCAGGTTTGTAGTAATACTGATAGTGGGTATGACAGTTTTGTTCACAGGTCTTTACGGATTGTTGCTTTTAGTAACCTGCACAGCACTTGGTGTTTTTGTTAATCTGTCCGGCATACGGCGCAGCATACTGATGGGAGTGCTTATCCTCCCGACGATAATTTTCTACTTACCTTGATTTTTATAGTTCCGTATGCATAGTTTAATATGTCAGAATACAAGACCGGTGATATATGTACACTCACTGATGATTCTGGTTCTTATCGCGTAATGGTTCTAAAAAACTGTTCCGGTTCTACAAATGAAATTTACGACCTTCGTGTTCTGAAAGTATACGATGGAACTAGGAATCCTCACAGGGTTGGCCAAGTGATTCATATGGAGAGGATCCGTGAACAATCTTGGTTATTCGGGTGGGAGATAAGTCCTGTAATGGAGCCTACTCCTTGATTAACTTCTGACCTAGTTTTTATAGTTTTTATACATCGGTTTAGACATGGCTATTGGATGGGAAGGATTTCCTAACGGATGGGGCGGCGACCTAGATTTTGTTGACAGCCCTGAACCACGTGTTTTATACAGGATGGGTTATGACATTGCTCATGATTGGCCTGGGTATTGGACACGTACACCTCTTTCTGTATTGAATGGTTTGTTATTAGAAGAAGGATTTGAACTGAGGAGTGCTTGCAGTAACAATTATGATATACGGGGAAATACTAATGCAAGGGGCATGTTGAACTACTTTAGAGATGAGGTTCGTATTAGTGTCCTTCAAACACTCGGATTTTACAAAGATCATAGCCCTCCTTTGATGGAGCAAAGAAATTATATCGAATGTGCAACGAAACATAATTCCAAAGAGGCAACAGAAAGGGTTTTGGGTTTATTCTTTGACGAGCTTTTGGACGCTCCCGAAGACGATGAAAATATTCGTATAACTGTACCTCTTCTTTGATACTTCTGCTTTTCAATTACATGAAAATTACAGGTTGCGTTCTTATATGCTTTTTGTACACCACTTTTTTATGGAGACTAAAAGAACTTACTTTACTAGAATGCCGATTGATGCATTACGAACTCAACTTACATCCGAGGGATTTAGTTTGATGTGGAGTGACGAATATGATACACGAACAGCGTCACTTTTCTTTAGAGAATATACTCCATGCCAACATGATTATATTTATGTTTCAGTAAGACCTGACAGTGACATAAAGACTGTTGTTGCCAAGGGTAAACCTGAGGCTACAGACGGCCTCATGAGATCTATTGGTATTGATCCGGATGTAGCCGCTTGGCGCGAGGAAAAAAAGACTACTCCTTTATCAACTTCTGAACGAGGACTCCGAAGGCGGGCCGCGTTATTAAGATACCGACAAGGACTCCGATGATTGTTGTTATGGCGAAGCCTCTCATCTGGAATATTATCATCAACGGTATCATTGCAGCTATTATCGTGCCTCCGGCTCCGAAGATAACGAAGAATGCACGCTTTACTTTCTGACGCATAGTGAGAGTCTTGTCTTCCCCTCTTAGAGCCTGGTCTATTATCATGATCTGGCTGTCTATACCAGTACCGACGGCTGCTATGATACCTGCTATGGCCGGAAGATCTATAGTCCAGCTTATTGCCGCGGCTACACCCAGAATTATCAACACTTCACTTAGTGAGGTGAACACCATCGGGAATACTATCTTTATTTTCCTGTAGCGAATGCCTATCACTACAAGCACACCTATCATCGCGGCCATTGCCGCGAACATGGCGTTTGTCAAGAACCCGACCCCTAAGGTTGGTGATATGCTGTCCAACTGGACTATCTCTACGGACGTTGGCAAAGCACCTGACCTTAAAATTGTCTGTAACTGTGCGCGATCTTTAACGGCCTCTTCAAGCGTGTCAGAATTACCGCTTATGGAAATTTCCGTCTCAACTTTACCTTTCAAGGTCGAAGATATTGTCAGCGAATCAACCAGGTTGTTATCCAGATACAACACTATAGGCGAGCTAAGGAAGCCTCTGCCAGGTATTATGTCAAGATTGCTTGTTACCCATGCAAACTTCTGCGCGCCGTCAGAGCTTAACTGAATTCCGAAAGACCATCTGTGGCTGTCTTCCAGAATTTCAATTCTTGATCTTTGAGGATCTGCAAAGACTATTACTATATCATCGCTTGTGAACACGGTTGCTGTCATGTTGAACTTATCTTCATCAATCTTCTCCAGACGCAGCGGTACGCCTTTTACTTCTACGGTTTCACCTTCCATGACTGTCTTTCCGTCTACAGTTACGGAATTGTTAGTTGCCGTTACATCATAGTTCCTGTCCAGTGTTATCACGCCGGAACCTTCATTGGTTTCAACATCAAATGTTATCGTCGCCCAGAACTGGCCTTGGTTTTCCAATAATGCTTTTAGTTCTTCCGTGGTTCCGCCGGCTATGCTTATTTCTACAAAACCCTTACCTTCATGGTACACCGGCCGGAAAACGGATTCCCTCAGCCCGTAAACATTAATCCTGGTTTGTAGTGTGGATATTACACTGCTTATTGTTTCGTTATCTGCCTGTGCCGGTTCTAAGACTGCCAGGACTCCACCCTTGAGATCTAAACCGAACTTCAGGTTTGTAACGGATACCGGTTCAGCCTCAAGGCCTAAATTTCCCGATACCCGCGCGAACTTTACACCTTTATTGGTCTCGAGCTTTATGGTCCCGTTGTACATCTGCGCTAATACAGAAGGGTCAACCTGCCTGTCATCTATGGTGAACAGAATCTCTCCCACTTCTATGTTTTCTATCGTTGAATTGCCTGCTATGGATGTTACTGTATAACCTGTTGGATTCAGATTTATGGCTAACATAGAGACGGATAAAATAAGGAAGAACAACCATACCAGAACTTTCATGTTCTTTAGTGTAGCTTTTGGTATCAGCACAATGAATGAAAGAAGAATAAACGGTACTAAAATCATGACGGAGTTTAACTGGGCTGTCAGTCCAAGGCCTGTTAAAAGTACCAGGATTGCCCATAATCCTAAACGATAATTGTAGTTCATTGTCTTCTCCTCAATAACCATGCACGAAGGACACCCGTATTTGTCATCCATGTGGTTGGTATATCAATTACCAGTCCTATTATCAAAACAAGTGCTATTTGTTCTATTACTATTGAACCTGCTATTAGATACATTGCTGATAGTGCTATCAGTGTTGTCAACGTTAACGTAAGTCCCGTTTTCATAGCCCGCTTGACGCCGGCGCTTAATTCACTGTGGGAACCTTTCAACAATTCTGTCGTTAACAAAAGATCCGTGTCAACAGAGTAACCAATAAGTGTCAATAGTGCTGCTATTACTGGCAATGAAAGGGCTACGTCAATAATGCTTAGAATTGCTATTGTAACTATCATGTCTGTTGCTGCAGCCAGGACCACTATGGTTGAAGGCACTATGGATCTAAACAACATGAAAACAACGAAAGCCATGAAAACGAAAGCAAGTATCATTGCCGTTAAGGCCTGTGAAAAGAAAACGTTACCTATTGAAGGACCAATTGTCCTAAAAGACGGTTCACCCTGCACAACAGAGTGTTTTGAAGCAATATCTATCGCTTCCTGTTCGTCGGCTTCGAAAGGAATCTCAACTATCAGGTTCTTGACAACACCGCTTGTTAATCTCACGGTTGAGCCGGGTAATTCCGCCTTTATCGCGTCAAGATCCGCCGAAGATACTTCCAGTGTAATTGACTTCCCGCCAGTCAGTTCTATGTCTTTTTTCATGAAAGAACCGGTTGTTGCTATATTGAAGGCAATCACACCTATTGCCAAAATCAGTAGAACTATGGGTATCCAGAGCCATTTTTTCCAGTGCCTGTCAAACTTTTCAAATAGCATTTTTACCCCATTTAGTCTTTGTTTATAAGTTTTAACGTTTTACTTTTGAACCATGTACGACGTCATAATAGTAGGCGCCGGTGTAGCCGGTTCTTACCTTGCAAGTAAACTTGAAGGGTTAAATGTATTGCTTATCGAAAAGGATAAAAACCCCGTGTTAAAGGACAGCGGCATCGTATCTGAAGACTTTTTGGAGTTCTTTGACGGTCCGATAAGATCAGGTATAAAGAGAATGGACTGTTTTTCACCGTCAGGTGATATGTTTACGCTTTATCGGTCCAAGCCTTTTGCATATGTGCTTGAGAGGGAGGCGTTTGCAAAAGTGTTAAAATCTAAGGCCAGGGTAAATGCACGAATAGTGTATGATACAGTCAAAGACATAAAACAGGAAAAAGATTTTGTTTTGGTGGAGACACCTACACGAATATTCAAAACCAGAATTGTTGTAGGTGCCGACGGGGCAAACTCAACGGTGCGAAGAAGCGTTGGTATAGAAAGCCCTCAACTCTCCGTGGGTGTTATGGTTAAGACGAGAAAAATAGACGGACATATCAACGTTTTCTTCAACAAGCACTACTCACCTGACTTTTTTTCCTGGATAATACCGCAAAACAATGAATACGGACTGATAACTTCCATGAGACCAAGGGAATGTTTGGAGTACTTCAAAGACAAGCAATACCTGCCTCCCGGCAAGGTTATAGCACATCTTGTGCCAACCGGGTACACAAAAAGTTATAGCCACAGGACAATTCTCTTGGGTGATGCCTGCGGCCACAACAAGCCCCTGACAGGCGGAGGGATTATGTTCGGCCTAAAGGCAGCCGGCTATGCAGCCGATACCATAAAGGAGGCATTCTCGAGAGAAAAATTTAGCGGCAGAGTTCTTGGGAAGTACGAAGCTGCCTGGAAAAAAGATCTCGCGTGGGAAATAAGAAAACAGTTTCTTGTCAGGAGATTTTACAGAAACCTTACCAACAGACAAATAGATAAAATATTCAGCCATATTGGCAATGAAATAGAAAAGCTTCCTTACTTTGATTACGATAAATTCAGCAAATCATGGATGAGAATGTCAAAGTACAGGCTTTTCAAGGCTTTCATGTCTTCTATTTGAGCACGTTTCTGATCTCGAATTTTCTGGATAGATAAACAAAACAGACGCCGCCCGAAAGATTTACCATCCATATTGTTATCAAACGGAAGATTATTGTTGCGGTTGTTGCTATGGTTGTTTCAACACCTAAGACACCAAGCAAAAGAATCATGACAACTTCTGTTGTACCAACGCCTCCAGGCAGGGAGGAGGCAATGCCAATCATTATTGACAATGAAGTTACACCCGCCAGCAGGAAAGGACTGACCTCTACACCCAATGCAATGAGCACGAAGTATAATACAAAACCTATCATCCCCCATGTAACCAATGCTATGATTTGCGACTTTATTATGTTTCTTTTTTTGATCTGTACAGTGTAGAAAACGTCCATGAAGTTATCCGGCAGCCTTTTTAGAATAGGGAACTTTTTGACTATCCTGAACAACCACTTTCCAAACCCTTTGTTGTAGAGAACTGTAATGGAAACGGCTATAATTACAATAAAGACTGAGACGCTTATGACACCTGCCACAAAGAAATTCTGGCTTATGGAAAGCCTGCCTATTGCAACCAGAGAAAACAACAACAGAGCAATAACATCGGTTATCCGCTCCCATATTATTGACGTAAGTGACAGCGAAATTGGCACACCTTTTCTCATTTTCAGTATTACAGCTTTTGCAGGCTCTGCTGCCTTACCGGGCGTGAAATTACTCAAGGCAAAACCGAATATTTGTATCGGTACTAACTCTTTGTAGCTGACCTTGTTCAGAAGTATCTTCCATTTCCATACACCAAGAAACATTGTTGTGAATGCAAACAGAAAACCAAACACGATGGGTACAGGATTACTTCTTGAAAGAACTTCTATCATGACAACGGGATCTGCGTAATATATTACTGCCGACAAAATTACAAGACTCAGTATCAGCATGAGTAATTTATACTGTTTCATACTCGCAATTTCATCTTAAGCTTTTAAACATTGATGCAGATCCTAATAGTCATGGATTTTCTGAAAAATCTCAGCAAAGACAAGGTTTTTGTCTCAGTTCTTACGATTTTCATAGTCATCAAACTTCTTGTTTTTTTCACGGGATTCGGCGCGCAGGCATTTATACCGGAGGAGATAACAAACAGAAAGGATGTGACAGATAACATTTTTCTTAATCCATGGGCACAATATGATGCACGTATATACCTGGATATAGCGCAGAATGGTTACAGGGATGACATGACTATTGGTGTGGCAGGTACTAACTACCACTTTTACCCGCTATACCCGTTGCTTATTTATCTTCTCGGCTTCATGACGCTGCCACTGGCTGCGTTTTTAGTTTCTAATCTTGCCTCTCTCGGAGCAGTTATACTTCTTTATCTTATAGTAAGAGATGAGTTTGACAAGAAGACTGCAAAACGGTCTGTTATCTATCTACTGCTCTTTCCGACTGCTTACTACTTCACTGCCATGTACACAGAGGCTGTATTCCTTTTCGTTTCTTTGGCTACTTTTTATTTTGCAAAGAAAGAAAACTGGTTACTAACCGGCATGTTTGGTTTCCTAACGGCTATAACAAGACCAACCGGCGGGATTTTGTTCTTCCCAATTCTTTACATGTACCTGAGATCGAAAAAATTCAGCTACAAAAAACTTAACCTAAAGGTACTGAGGCCGGACGTTCTTTACATGTTGTTGATACCTATCGGCTTCTTTGCGTTCATGTTTTACCACTGGATAGCTGTTGGCAATCCGTTTGCGCAGTTTGAAAGTTTCAAGTTATGGCCAACAGAATTCGGATTCCCGTGGGAAGGATATAGTTTTGCCGTAAGCTCTATATTTACTGATCATACACTGATCAATGTTAGTTATCACGTGTTCAACCTGTTTCTGTCAGTTGTTCTGGTTGTAGGCATATACTTTTCATGGAAATACCTGAAGAAAGAATACGTAATGTATTACGTACTTGGTCTGATACCGATATTTGCATCTACTACCTTGTTCGGACTGCCAAGATATTCACTTGTTTTGTTTCCTCTGTTCATGACATTTTCTGTTTTTTCCCAAAAAGGTAAATGGAACAACAAACTTGTTATTTTAATGTACGTACTGTTTGTGATACTGCTCCCAGTGCTTATTGTTTTACATGCAAATGAAAGATTCGTAACCGGGCTTGTCTTTTTGGAATTGTTTTAGTTTAGAAACCTGAAACGTATTATTGCGCCAAAGACACGCGTCCCATCACGGAAGAACTTTATTTTCTTTCCCTCTTCCTTTGAACGGGACCTGTAACTAACAGGAACTTCCACCGGTATATGACCTTTCTTTACAAGCTTGGCAACTATTTCCCAGTCAAGTTCGAAGTAATTGCTTTTGAAATTGATATCTTTCATGCATTCTGTTTTGAATATCTTGAACATCGTTGCCGGGTCTGTTAGTTTTGTTCGATAGAAGAAATTGAACAAACTTGTGAAGAAAACACCACCAAAGTTAAGAATGCTGCCGTAGGTTCCTTCTTTCTTGTACTTTCTTATCTTCCAGTCACCTTTTCCAAGGTTACGCGAACCCAGAACGAATTTTGTTTTGTCGTTAAGAATAGGTGCGAGTAGTTTTGGATATTCTTCCGGTCTGTACTCAAGATCCCCGTCCTGTATCAATATTATATCCCCGGTTGCTTTTTTGAAACCAAGCTTCATCGCGTTCCCCTTTCCGCAGGGCTTGGACTGGTAGAAAGCTTTAACGTTCTGTTTCTTGGCGTACTCCTTTACCTTTTCTTTTGTCCCGTCTGTAGAATTTGATTCAATAATTATTATTTCTTTCGTCATACCTATCTTTACTTTCGCTACACGCTTCATTATTTCGTCTATTGTTTTCGCTTCGTTATACAGCGGCATTATTATCGAAAGTTTCATTGTTTCACCTTCGGAAAGAACGCCACAAGTTCGTCTCCTATTATACTTGTCCTGTTTTTACCTATTTTGTTCAAAAACTGTACAAGGTCTTTTTTGGTTCGTATGTAAATACTGCCTGGGTCATTGGTACCGTCCTCTTCACCAAGGAGCTTTTCAAGGAAAGTTTTTCTGCGTACATCTCTCAAGAACCTGTAAGTTTTTCTTGTGTTAGCATTCGGGTCGCTGAAAGGCTCCACGACAATCAGACCTTTTCTTGCGGCCTTGAATGCACGTTTCATAGGCGCTTCGTCTTCCGGATGTATGTGGTGAATCACGTCGCTTACTATTATATAATCAGTTCTTGGTATCTGTGCTTTTGTGAAGTCCTTTTTCTGGACTTTAAGACCACGTTTCTTTGCGAATTTCAGGAAATATTTGTTCAGATCCCAGCCTACGTATGTACAGTTCCGTAAATACTCTACAAGTTTGCAGGAACCACATCCGATGTCCAAAACAGAGGAATTCTGTTTTATCAGATTGGCTAACAGAACATATCTTTTACTGTAGTTTTTTCCGTGTATCAGTCTCATTCCAAAATCGTACATTTTTGGATGGGAGTACCAGATCGACACCATGTGTATTACCTAAAAGGCACTGTTTTTAAAGTTTTAAGGGCTGAGAAAGGATATGCGCATAGTGGATTTTGCCAAAAAATACTGGGTAATTATTGCTATTATTCTGATAATGGTCATGGCCTTCAACGTAAGAATGACTGACTACAGATGGCCATACCTGAGGAATATTGACTCCTACGTTTACTACAGATGGATGGGAGAGATAGTAGAGAATGACGGTGTACTTCCTATACACGATCCTTATGCAATTGCACCCGTGGGCGTTGAAAGGGAGCAGGACTTTATCTACCCTTACTTCTATGAGGGCGCATATGCGTACATGCTTACCAATGTGTTTATCCCGGACCTGACGCTGATACAGTTCCTTATATTCTTCCCGCCGTTCCTGGCCGCGCTGGCTGTAATTCCTATGTACTACATAGGCAGACTGCTCTATGACAGGCGGGCCGGTGTACTTGCAGCATTCTTCTATGCGTTTGATATATCCAATTTGTCACGTTCGCTGGGCGGAGACCCCGATACGGACTCTATAATCATGGTTTTCTCCATGATAACCATGGCGGCTTTCCTGTATACTTACAAATACGCCGGCAAAGAAAGAATAATACTCAAGCAGCTGGTTCTTTACTCGCTTATGACGGCCGTGGTTCTGTGGATATGGTACTCAACATGGGCAGGTTACTGGTATATATTCTGGCTGATCACAGGTCTGATTGTTGTCAAGACGCTGTTCAATATAATAGACGTCAAGGACCTGAAGAAGGGAGTGTTCAATTCGAGATACATTCTGCTTAGTTTCGCGATTATGATGGTTGTATCTTTTGCGTTTACTGTGCCTGCGCGTGGTACAGATCTTATATCCAGTGCAGTTTTCGGACCTATACAGTTCCAGAACATAAAAGGCGAGGATGCCCAATTCCCTAACGTATACGTATCTGTAGCGGAGCTTCAGACATCCGGCGGACCAAGGGAGATAATTGAAAGGACTAGCGTTCTTTCAGGACCGGGTATACTCATATCGCCGTTTTTCCTCATGATTTACGCATTGCTCTATCTTTTGTACTCTTATTACAAGACAAAGAAGCATATTGACACTGCGTTACTGCTGTTAGTGTGGTTCTTAGGGCCGTTTGCAGCTACATTAGTGGCCGTCAGGTTCAGCATACTGTTTTCGGCACCTATGGCCATAGGCTCTGCAATAATTCTAGCAAAGATCATTAGAATGTCTACCGGGGAGGACAAAAGTCTGGGTGATTAAATGAAGAAAGAGATATTACTATTCCTGACGGTGCTGCTGCCATTCCTGGCTTTGGTTTACTTCGACTTACTTGTTTCTATAGTAGTGCTGATTATTCTTGTTGGCGTGTTTTATTTCACGAAGAACATTGAGAAGGAAAGAATTCCTGTTGCCGTGGTAGTGTTCTTTATCCTGACGATGATGTTTACACTGAATTTTGTGCCTGCAGTCAGCATAGCTAGCGGTCACGGGACTGTCCTGTCGGATAACTGGTGGGAGGCACTTAACTGGATGAAAGAAAATACTGCCGAATGTGCGGTCGTGGCAACTTACTGGGATCCTGGACACTTCATAACCGGTATTGCCAGAAGATCCGTGGTTTTTGACGGCGCGTCGCAGAGTCATCTGTATGAAAGACCTACTGATGAGGACAGGGAGGGCCTGGTTGTTGACACGTTTGATAACAACATAAATCATATTGTACTGTATGAAAACGGCAACAAGACTACAGCAAGAATCCAGGACATATCAACTACTTTGCTGACCTCCAATGAAACACTTGCTATAGAGATACTGAAAGAGTACAGAAACCCGGACTGTGATGAGATGTACTACATAGCTTCCGCGGATCTTATACCGAAAAGTACCTGGTGGACTTACTTTTCCACATGGAATCCTGTAGACAAGAGAGGAACACCTTATGTTTATTCGACGGTGCCCCTTGGATCTTCAAGACCTGATGTACAGCAGAACGCAATAATCTATACATATCCTGTTGCACAGGATTCTTCTTTTGTTGTTTACGTTACGGAACAAGAAATGTTCGTGTTCCTTCAGCAGCAAGGCGCACCTGCACCACTGATGGTAGAGAAATTCCTGTTCTTTGACCAGGAGGGCAACGGACGACTGGTTGTGCAACAAAATTCCACGATACCAGGACTCGTGTTTATACAACCTGGAAACAGTGCATTGCTGTTCATACCTCCTGAACTGGAAAATGCAATGTTTACAAGGATGTTTCTTTTCAACGGAAACGGTCTGGAGAACTTTGAATATGTCGGTGAATGGGGCGGTGAAGTTAAACTTTTCAAAGTAAAATTTGAGGAAGAACTTTTCAGCTCTTTGTAATATTCCTGTAAACGCCTACAATTCTTTTGACAATTATTTCCCAGTCGTACGCTTCCGCAGTTTTTCTGCCTCTTGCTGTGAATTTTTTATGCAAGACCCTGTCTTCCAGAAGCTCTTCAATTCTTTTTGCGAGTTCCTTCTCGTCACCAATTTCCGTGAGAAAACCATTCACACCGTTTTTGATGTAATCATTTGGTCCGTCAGTCTTTGTTGATATTATTGGTGTGCCTGCGGCCATCGATTCCAAAGGAACAATGCCAAAACATTCCCTTATTGACGGCAGAACAAGTACTGCAGCTGCTTTGATTTCCCTTACCATGTCCCTGTGGTTCTTGTAAGGTTTTATGAACTCTACACGTTCATTAACTTTCAGCTGTTTACATAACGCCTGCAGTTTCGGTTTTTCGAAACCTTCACCCAGTATTTTCAGTTTGTATTCTTTCTTTGTAAGGGCGAACGCCCTGATTAACGTTGGTACGTCTTTTTGCGGTGTTAATCTTCCTACATAAAGAATTGTGGTCTGTGATTTTTTCGGTTGTTTTACTGAATCTATTTCATCAACATGTATGCCACTGGGTAAAACGGATATTTTTTCCTTGTCGTACTTCAGAAGTTTGATTATACGGTCTCTTATTTTTGAATTGAGTGTCAACATTTTTGTTACAGGCATTTTTGCCGAGATTACTTCAAAGAAAGGTCCCGTGAAGAATAGTGAGCTATTGGTCATCTGTTTCCAGTTACCCAAGTACAGATCATGTAAAGTGCCAACTACGGGTGTTTTAGTCCTTAAGCCGGCCAGGGAACACGGAACTAATGTAGGATGACCGTTAGCATCAATAATATCATATTTTTCTTTTGAGAGTTTTTTGTACAGCTCGTACCAGTAACGCACAAGAAAAGCATAATTCCTCTTTGGAGGGTCTGTGATGGTTGGTTTTGAAGTCTGGATAATGTTCAGGTAAGGCAAGTCCTGCGGGTGACTTGTTGTGTACAGGTCTATTTCAAATCCGTATTTTTTTGCAAGCACGGCTATCTGTTCAACTCGTTTTTCAACGCCGTACACCGGATACATAACTTCTGTACACAAAGCTACTCTCATGGCAATCAATCTGCAAAATAATTTATTAAAGCATCAAATTCAGGTTTATTTCCACCCTTGTACCAAAACCGCCTTTAAATCAAAATAAGTCTACGTATTTAAGAAACTTAATCTAATAAGGTTTTTTACGATTTGCTTCATAATGAAAATTGTTTTTATTGATCCGAAAGGTGTCTGGGAGGGACTGAATAACGGACTTGCCTACATAGCTTCCGGAATAAGAGAACACGATGTTAAAGTAATTGATTTTGTCAACAAGGCAGGTAACGTGGAAAAAAGACTGGAGGCTGTCAAGGACGCGGATTTTATCGGGATTTCAATAAAGTCCTTTACCCTGGATGAATCCATAATGGCCGCAGAGATGGTAAGAAAGATTAATCCTGATGCAAAAATTATTGCAGGCGGACCGCATGTCATGGTTGACGGCTACAATCTTATGAAGGACAGTCCCGTTTTTGATATTGGAATATTTGGCGAAGCTGAGTACGCATTCAAGGAGCTGTTATCCGGCAAACCTCTGGAGGAAATAGACGGCATAATTTTCCGAAAGGGCGGGGTACTTGTAAACAACAAACCAAGGGAATGGATTACTGATTTAGACTCCCTCCCATTTCCTACTTACGAAGCCTTTGATTCTGTGGAAACCCATGTTGAGAACTGGCCGCTTGTTACTTCACGCGGCTGTCCTTACACATGTACCTACTGTAATGTGCCCAAGGTTATAGGAAGAAAATTCAGAACAAGAAGCGGGGAAAGCATTGTTAAGGAACTGAAGTATGCAAAAGAAAAATACGGAAGTACGGAGTTCAAAGTGTTGGATGACAACTTTACACTACTAATGGACAGGGCAAAAGAAATCTGTAAACTTATGATAAAAGAGAATCTTGACATGAAATGGACCTGTCCTAACGGCATAAGGGCGGACAGACTTGACGAGGAACTTTGTTCACTGATGAAGGAAGCCGGGTGTTATTCTGTTTCGATAGGTGTTGAAAGCGGAGACCCTGAAGTGTTCGACAAAATAAAGAAGGGTGAAAAACTGGAGGATGTTGAAAAAGGCATCAATCTTGCAAAGGCTGCCGGCATAAAGGTTCACGGTTTCTTTATAATCGGGCTGCTTGGAAGTACATATGAGTCTGACAAGAGATCCATGGAATTCGCAAAGAAAATGGGAATAACGGCTTCATGGGGCATACTTGTTCCTTATCCCGGAACAGAAGTATGGGAACAAATCAAGAAAGACCCAAAATCCAGGATACTGAAAGACTGGAAAGAGGGATTTCACATAGGCGCCAGACCAAAACCGGTCTACGATACCGAAGAATATACAGCGGAAGAACGCGTGAAGGCTTACTACAAGGCTAATATGTCAACAATAAAGAAAAGAGACATACCACGCGCTGCAAAGATGGTAATTAAGGGTCTTATGAGCGGAAAATAATTCGGGTTTTGCACTAGATACGTTTTAAATGCTTTGTTTTCACTATTTCCAAATGAGAATTCTTTTCATAGGTTCTTCAAAGATAACAAGGGTCTGCATTGAGAGGTTAATATCTTTAGGCGAAGATGTGCAGGCTGTCATAACACTGCCAAATGAAAAAATATACAACAGAGCACGTGGAGTTGTGTTTGACGATCTGGGTGTGACAGTTGTTAAGACAGATGATATATCCTCGGAGGACGTTGTTTCTTTCGTCAAGGCGATAAAACCGGAAGTTATAGTTCAGTGCGGCTGGTCACAGAAAATACCAATGGATATTTTGAATGTCCCACAGCACGCAATAGGAATACACCAGTCTTATCTGCCGGAAAACAGGGGAGCTGCTTCACTTAACTGGGCAATAATTAATGATCTTAAGGAGACAGGCGTTTCACTGTTTTATATGGGTGAGAAGTATGACGAAGGTGATATTCTTAATCAACGAAAAATTCAGATAGAAGAACGGGACGACATAAGGACCCTGCATGAAAAATCCGATGCCGTAAGCGTGGAAATGCTGGCAGAGACACTGGATCATATAAGGAATAATACTCTGGTGACAAAACCACAGGATAATTCTCTTGCTACTTATACGAAAAGAAGAAAGCCGGAAGACGGCAAGATAGAATGGAATAAAACCTCGAGAGAGGTTTGGAATTTTATCAGGGCCCTGACACAACCGTTTCCGGGTGCTTTTACATATCTTCGGGACAAGAAAATTCTGGTATGGAAAGCAAGCATGTCAGACAAAACAGGGACACCCGGTGAGGTGCTGGACATAACAAACGGTAAGGGAGTTGAGGTAGCTACAGGTAATGGTTCCGTAATAATGGAACGTGTTGGTACGGACGGGATAGAAATGTTTGCGGATGAACTAGAAATAAAAATTGGTGATACTTTTGGAAATTGAAGATAGAATAAAGAAGGCAACTGACTGGATGCTTAATTCGGGCATACAAAATTCAGACGGGGAACACAAAGGCGGCATAAACAGCTACCACACGGAACAAGGTTATCCATATATTTACAGCGAGATAACAGGTTACGGTGTTTCTGCTTTTCTGTATGCAAGCGAAGTAAACAGAAAGCTTGTTGAACGTGCGAAACTTGCTGCTGACTGGCTTATCAAAAAGGCATTGATGTCAAGCGGAGGTGTCAGAACAAGATACTACTACCAGCCAACCGATAATATTTATTCATTTGAATCGGGTAATTCATTTCCTTTTGACACGGCAATGGGTCTTTACGGTCTTGTGATGCTTTACAACTCAACACGTGATGAGAAGCTGATTGAACCGATAAGAAGAATGGCTGATTTCATTGTAAGCATGCAGAGAGAGGACGGCACATTTGATGCTTATGTCACATCTACGGGAGAGAAAGTGACTTCATACGATAAATGGTCCAACCAGCCTTCTCCGTTCCATTCAAAGCTATCTTTAGGTCTTTTAGAGGCAGGAATGCTGCTTGATGATGAGAATTTAGTGGAGGCGGCCATAAAGGTTTGTGAAAGGTCCATGGACTTCATGGACAACGGAAGATTCATAACAAGAGCCAATGAAAGAATGTCAGATACGCATCCTAATTGCTATTCTGCAGAAGGGTTGCTGTATTCAGGCATGGAACTTGAAAGATTTGATTTCATGGAGTGTGCCGCGTTTGGCGTTGATTCAATTGTCAAAAGATTTTACGGGAAACTTCCCTGTGCATTTGATGATGTTATAACAGTGGATAACATGAGAATTGACACTGTTGCACAGACACTGAGACTTTCGGTCATATTAAAGAAGCTTGATCTTTTGAAGACGGACAAGATGGAACAGCTTTACAACACGCTTGTAGAAAACCAGATTGTTGATGGCAAACAGGACGGAGGATTCGTTTACGGCACAAATGACGACGGTGCTGTTATGAATCATCCCAACTCATGGGTCAGCATGTTTGCACTACAGGCAATGATTATGTATAAAGACTGCTTGGACGGCAGAAAATTAAGGATAAAGCCTTTTGTATGATCTTATACTCATGGATGAAATTTTCGGGCTTATAGAACAGGAGAAACAGAGGCAATTGGATACTTTAGAGCTTATACCTTCGGAGAACTATGTTTCACCGGCCGTGATGAAAGCGCTGGGATCAGAGCTTAACAACAAATATTCAGAAGGATATCCCAGAAAACGTTATTATGGCGGTAACCAGTTTGTTGACCAGCTTGAGGAGATGGCTATAGAAAAAGCCAAGAAGATATTTGGAGCGGAACATGTTAATGTACAGCCCTACTCAGGTTCTCCGGCAAATGCTGCAGTGTTTTTTGCGCTGCTTGACATAGGCGCCAAGTTTATGGGTATGGAACTCTCACAGGGAGGGCATCTTACACACGGTTCACCTGTAAGTTTTTCCGGAAAATTCTTTACAGCTGTGTCATATGGTGTTGACAGGGAGACAGAGATGCTTGATTACGATGCCATAAGGAAATTAGCTGTAAAGGAAAAACCAAAGATGATAATCTCAGGATTTACTGCTTATCCAAGAAAGATAGACTTTGAAGAATTTCACAAAATAGCCCAGGAGGTTGACGCGATTTCTTTCGCAGATATTTCTCACATAGCAGGACTTGTTGCAGGTGGTGTGCATCCTTCACCGTTTCCTTTCATGGATGTTGTGTCAACAACTACACACAAGACACTCAGAGGTCCAAGAGGAGCTATGATATTGTGTAAAGAAGGCTTCGCCAAGGCTATAGACAAGGCTGTTTTTCCTCTGCTTCAGGGCGGACCACATGACCATGCTATTGCAGCAAAGGCTATTGCATTTGAAGAGGCTTTGCAACCTGAATTCAAGGAGTACCAGAAACAGATAGTCCGCAATGCCAAAGCACTGGCAGATGCACTGATGAACAACGGATTCAGACTGGTTTCAGGCGGCACTGATAATCACCTGATGCTGATAGACCTTACAAAGAACAACACCACAGGAAAAGAAGCAGAGACACTTCTGGACCGGGCTGGAATCACTGTAAACAAGAATACTATACCGTATGACACAAGGAAGCCTCTTGACCCGAGCGGTATACGGCTTGGAACACCTATTGTTACTACAAGAGGGATGAAAGAGCAGGAAATGAGACAGATAGCCGAGTTAATCAAGAATGTTATAATTGACAAGAAGGATCCTGAAAAGGTAAGGGAAAACGTTAACGGCCTTTGCGCCGATTTTTCTGCTTTCGCGTGGTGATTGAATGTTGTTAGATGGTAAGAAAGTGGCTGCCAAGGTCGAGGAATATGCAAAAAATTTTATAGGTGACGGCAAACCTTCAATTACTTTCTTTGTGGTTGGTGAGGATGCAGCTACTGACATATATGTAAGAAATAAGAGAAACGCCTGCGAGAGGGTTGGTATTGAATCGGAGGTTCTTAATTTTGCCGATGATGTTAAAGAGGAACATCTCATAGAAGAGATTCACAAAATGAACAAAAGTGACACTACAGGTATAATTGTGCAGCTGCCGCTCCCGGTTCATATAAACGAAGACAAGGTACTCGGGGCAATTGACACAGAAAAGGATGTTGACTGCATGCATCCCGAGAATCTGGGACGATTATTCTTTTCGTCAGATCTTATACCATGCACAACCGCCGGCATACTTAGACTAATAGAGGAGACCGGTACAGGTGTTAAAGGGAAAAACATTGTTGTAATAAACAGAAAACATATCGGGAAATCACTGGCTACAATACTGATTAACAGGAAGGCCACTGTTGCGGTATGTGGTAGGAACACCGATCTGGAAAAATTCACAAAGGATGCTGATATTGTGGTCACCGCCGCAGGTTGTCCCGGACTGATAAAAAAATCTATGCTGAAACCGGGTGTTATAGTCATAGATGTTGGGATAAGCAGAATAAACGGCAAGATCAAGGGCGATGCGGATGAAGACGTGAAGGATATTGCTTCTTATGTTACACCTGTCCCGGGCGGTGTGGGTCCAATGACGGTTGCTATGCTCATGAAAAACACAGCTGAGATGTACAAAAAACACAATATTTAAGAGTAACTGTGATAGGAGTCCATATGAGTCTTGTGTACCTTATTATCATAGGAGTTTTGTTTAATCTAATTGTAAAACTAATTTCTATGAAGACGATAAAATATTCAAAAGGCCTGGATTCAATGCCAGCTATTCCAATAATAGCTGGTTTTCTTTACGGAACTTCTGCGGGATTATGGGCCGGTGTTATACTCGCAGTCAGTTATCATATAATAAGACCAAGAACACTTGGTTATGCACCGCTTACTGTTGTAACAAACATAATGGTAGGTGTTCTGGCAGCTTTCTTCGTTTCGTGGGATCTTCTTGTTTTGGGAGTAGTTCTCGTCATACTTTACCATGCAGTGTCAATAGGAATAGTTTCCGTTCTTGGCGGACTTGGGCCGGGATATTTTTCATTTACAGCGTTTAACTTCTTTACGTCACTTGTCATACTTTATCTTGCAACGCTCTACTTATGACCAGCCAAACTTTCTTTTTACCATGCGATCAAGTATTTTCACGCTCATGGTTTTTTCAAAATTATGCTTCTCCCAGTTCTTTCTGTAGTTAGAGGACAATCCTCTTATGAAGAATTTAGGCACCTTTGTATTCCTCAGCACCTGACATAGCCTTTTTCCGTCAACGAATTTTGACGTGTACATTATCATTTCAAGCATTTCTTTCTTGTCCTGAATCCATGGTGTGTAAGTTTGCTGCCGACTGAAACCTATCCATTCTTCCAGCGTTTTTGGCACCTGGAAGCCTTGTTTAACGGCGTAGTCAAACAAAGGTGCACCGACATAAGGTACGTAGATATAGAACTGTGTTATGTGGCCATTGGGATTTTCTTTTATCATCTGCAGGGCCAGATCGACAGTTTCAAGAAGTTCGTCGTATGTCTCTCCGGGAAATCCCATCATGAAATTATAAAATGCCTTTATGTTTGTCTCAGCAAGTTTCCTGTTCGCGGCAATCATTGTTGCTTTGTCCTCACCCTTGTTTACCAGTTTCAGTATTCTGTCACTCCCCGATTCTATCCCGGGTTCTACAACTCTTAGCCCGCCAGCTTCAAGCTTTTTCATGTCTGTGATCAGCATGTTATCCATACGTGCCTGCATTGACCACAGGAATTTTCCGCCAATGAGATCTGCTATTTCCTCACTGCGTTTTGGATTTGATGTGAAATTTTCGTCGTAGAATTTTACCACATCAATGTTAAACTTTTTTACCATCTTACTGACACGTTCATATGTCAGTTCGGCATTCATGCTTCTCCATTTCCCTTTGTTTATTCCTCCCGTGCTGCAGAAAGTGCATGTGTAAGGACATCCTCTGCTGGAAATAAAAGGCAGCGTCCTTTCTTTTACATTGAATGATATCCCGCCGCTTTTGACGTAATTTTCAATATCAACAAGGTTATACGGAACTTCGGGTATTTCGTTTGGATCAGGCTGGCCAGCTTTTTCATTGAACTTTACCCTTCCGTTTTCTTTGTAAACAATACCTTTTACATCTTCCAGATTCCTTTTACCGTCCAATGCATCCATAATATCCTGAAGAACAAACTCACCTTCGCCTATAACCAACATGTCTATAAGGGGATGCTCTATGGTCTGCTGCGGCATTAGTGTTGCATGTACTCCACCCCATAGAACTTTTGCCTTTGATTTCTCTTTTACAATTCTGGATGCTTCAAGGGCGTATTTTAGTTGTGTACCGGTCATTGAAGGAATTAACACAACTTTTGGATCTTTTGACAACTCTTCCAGCAGGTGCTTATCAAACTCGTCATCCACGCGCTGATCCAATATCTTTACTTCATGATCTTTGTATACAACAGATACCGTGGACAATAAACCAAGAGGTAATTCAACAGAAGAATTTTTTATGTCA
Source organism: archaeon (assembly GCA_028279825.1). Taxonomy (GTDB): domain Archaea; phylum Aenigmatarchaeota; class Aenigmatarchaeia; order GW2011-AR5; family GW2011-AR5; genus GW2011-AR5. Next base: position 86,413 of record JANQNA010000007.1, read on the forward strand.
TAACCTGTTTTTGGGTAGACACCCAATATCTCAGCCATTCCATGCATTATAGTTCACATACTTTTAAGGTTATTTTTGACTTCATTTCTATAATTGTACCAAAAAGACGTTCAATTCGTTTGGTTTAAATTCTTTTTTTGGCCTGTTATGTTATGAAAGTAGCGATGGTTTTGGGAACCAGGCCCGAAATTATAAAGATGTCTCCTGTTATCAGGGAATTTGACAAACGTGGAGTGGAACATTTTATACTTCACACAGGACAACACTATTCCTACAACATGGACGAGTCTTTTTTTGATGAGATTGGTCTACCAAAGTCCAGATATAACCTCGGTGTGAGGTCAAAAGCACCGTATCTTCAGGGTGATCATACAGGAAGAATGATGACTCTTGTAGAGGAATTAATACTTAAGGAAAAGCCTGACGTTGTTCTTGTTTTAGGAGACACAAACACGGTTCTTGCAGCGTCTTTATGTACTGCAAAATTCAGGACGTCCAGAATCGGTATAGAGTTGGGTCATATAGAAGCAGGACTCAGAAGCTTTGAAAGAACATTACCTGAAGAGATAAACAGGGTTGTTTCTGATTCTTTATCAGACGTTCTTTTTGCACCCACGAATACTTCAAAGAGGAACCTGCTTAATGAAAGCATAGCGGAACACAGAATTCATGTTACGGGTAATACTGTCACAGACGCATTGGAATTTTTCAGAAACAAACTTAGTGACAAGATACTTACAGATCTTGGTGTTGAGAAAGATAACTATTTTGTTCTGACAGCTCACCGGGAATATAACGTTGATGTCCCTGAACGATTCAAGGCCATAGCTGACGGCGTCCAGAAGATACACGACGAGTTTGGAATGAAGGTTATATACCCGATTCACCCAAGAGCCAAGAAAATGATGGCAACTCTTGGTATCAAGATCCCGGATTGTGTAAAAACAATAGATCCTGTCGGTTATCTGGATTTTCTGTCACTACAGAAAAACGCAAAACTGGCACTGACAGATTCCGGCGGAGTTCAGGAAGAGTCATGTATACTTGGTACACCATGTGTTACATTGAGAGACAGCACGGAAAGACCGGAAACCGTTGATCTGGGCTGTAATGTTGTATCGGGACTGGACCCGGTGAACATACTCAATGCTGCAACAACCGTGATAAACGCGAAGGACTGGAAACATCCGTATGGCGACGGAGATGCTGCTGTGAAAATTGCCAAAATACTTGCAGAAAAATATGAAAAGTAACTATTTATAAAATCAGTCGAAGAGGGTTTTTATGAAAGAGAAGCTGTCTGTTATAATATCCGCTTACAATGAAGAGGAAAATCTAAAACGCATACCAAGGGAACTTATGCCAACCATGGAAAAGATTGGTAACTATGAAGTTGTTATAGTTGATGACGGATCTGTAGATAAGACCCTTGAAGTTTCACGTAAACTTGCAAAACACAGGAAGATAAAGGCCATAAAACATCCACGCAACATGGGTCTCGGTGCAGGAATGAAAACAGGCCTGAAGAATTCTTCCGGTGAACTTGTTGTTTTTCTGGATGCTGATTTTACATTTCATCCCACTGAAATACCAAAGCTTCTGAAAAAATACAACAGCGGCCGGTATGACTGTGTTATAGGCACACAATTTGGAAAGGGATCAAAAACAAGGATGAAGTTCCACAGAAAATTCATAAGTAAAGCTGTTAACATTTTATACACGATAGCTCTTGGCAGGAACATAACATCAATGAGTGCAATATTCAGGGTTTACAGAAGGTCTGCTTTGAAGGGCGTTAGTATGACAAGCAATAATTTTGACATTAATGCTGAAATGCTTTTTGACATGATAAAGAAAAAGAAGAGTATAGTGGAAGTTCCTGTGACCCTGACAGCAAGAAAATACGGCGTGTCAAAGATAAGTTTTACGAAAGAAACAAAAAACCATCTTAAGATCCTTTCAAAGATTGTAAAATGGAGGTTTTCAGGGTGAGGAATGATGTCAAATACATTATTCTCATACTGATCCTTGCATTAGCTTTCAGGTCTGTTTTTATCGGAACAAATTTTTCCGGGGATGCTATTGATACTATAAGCCCGGCCAGAAATTTTGTTGAGACGGGTGTTGCTGCTGTTTACTCGACTACGGAAGTTAATGTTCACGAATTTGCATACCAGACTGATGGGGTTTATTTTAATTATACACACCCTCCCATGAGAGTTCTTTTGTATGTACTGTGGGCTGCGCTTGTTGGGTTTTCAAATGCTACAATGATTCTTTTACCAATAATTTTTGGTTTGTTGTCGATACTGTTCATATATTTGCTTGGTAAAGAGCTATACTCGACAGAAATTGGACTAATCGCTGCACTGCTTGCCTCTGTAGTAAGATATCATATTTATGCATCCGTCATCGGCTTTGGCGATAACTTCCTGATGTTTACACTCATAGCGTCACTTTACTTTTTCCTATTGTACCTTAAAACATCCAGATACGTCTATACCATACCTGTTATTATTTTTACAGTACTTGGATTTCTTACGAAGTTCGCTATTTTTGCAATGATACCCGTGTTCTTTTTGATAGCATTGCTTTACAGGGACAAGGTAAAAATTCCTATTAGTTTTTTGATTATAGTAATTGCAATTGTTGCATCTATAGGAGCTGTTTATTTTTCGTATCCCGTGACTGAATATCTGACCGGTGTAACGAACGAAGAATTTAATTTCTTTGATTCTTATGTAGGACTATTCTTAACGGCCACACCTTCTGCGACAGATTTTGTTGCACAGAAATCTTTCTACCTTCTTTCGTTTGCGTGGCAATTCACACCGTTCTTTGCTGCACTTGTGGTTCTTTCTCTTTTCATGAAACGTGACAAAAGTTACTGGTTTCTTGTAATCTGGTTTGCTGTTGCATTTCTTTCAGGCATGTCGGCAAACGGACAGGACTTCCAGCGGTACATGGTTATTGCAATATCACCCGCGATAATACTTGTTGCAAAGTACGTGCAGGACGTTAAAGGTAAACTTTTTGATTACAGGAAAAAGATGTATCTAATTGCTTCTTTTCTTGTAGTTTTTGCCCTTGCTGCCGGATTTGGCCTGAATGACATGCTTCCATTTTATGAACCATGGATTGTCGGCATATTCTTCTTGCTTGCAGTTGTATTTGCTTTGCATCCAAAGAGGAAGCAGCTTCTTCTTGGAGCTTCCATAGGATTGTCTATATTCTTCCTTATCGGGACGTCGTTTTTGGTAAACATAAACTCTTCTGTAGTTCAGCAAATGGTGGATGAAACAGAATCAAGAGGCTATCCATACAAAGAACTGTGGACTACAAGAGACATATCAATGTACCTATCTGAGGAAGGTGAGCTAATGTTTTTGCAGAGAGCGGCCTTTGGCGAGGACTTTGTAGTAAATAATAACGTGGAGTATTTTGCTTTTTATTCAATATATAGAGAGAATGACATAATGGAGATGTCCAAACTCTGTGAGGACGAGCCATTCTTTGCCAGAGTAAACGGCAGAAATGTTGGGCTGGTCTGTAAAATGTGATTTTAATGGATTCAATTGTTGTACCTGCTTATAATGAAGAAAAAAGAATTCTGAAGACTTTGCAGGCTTACACGAACCATTTCAAAAAACGAAAACATGAACTTGTTGTTGTTTGTGACGGCTGTACTGACAGGACTGTGGATATTGTAAAAGATTTTTCAAGGCGAAACAGGAACGTGAGACTTCTGGAAAAACCAAACAGGCTCGGAAAGGGAGGTGGCGTTTATTTTGGATTTTCAAAATGCAATGGTGAAACAATCGGATTCACGGATGCCGACAATGCCATTGGCCCAAAAGAATATGAGAAACTTCTGGAAGAACTGAAAACTACGGATTCTGTTATTGCTTCACGCAGAAGAAAGGGTTCGGTCACTATTGTCCCACAAACTAAAGCCTGGGTACTTGCAATGAGATTTTCGAGCAGGGTTTACAATGTTCTTGTTAATCTTATGTTCGGGATAAACGTAAGGGATACCCAGTGCGGCGCAAAGATAATGAAACGGAAGGTCTATAATGATATTAAAAAAGAATTAAGACTTACGGGCTTTGAATTCGACGTGGAACTTATATGGAGAATAAAGAAGCATGGTTATGCTGTAAGAGAGGTCGGAATAAAATGGGTGCATAACCTTGATTCAAAATCAAGCCTGAAAAACTCTTACAGAATGTTCAGGTCTTTATTGAAAAGGCGGAGAGAAGGATGAAATGCAATTTATGCGACGGAAACAAATTTGACCAGGCTTTGGGCGTAAAGAGCCTTGTTTTGTGCAAACAGTGTGGTCTTATTTTCTTCAGGAAACAGCCTACGACCAGCCAGATAAAGAAATTTTACAATACGGAGATATTTTCCCCTGCCGAATACTACAAGAGAATGGAGAAGGCTGACAAAAAGAATTTTTCTATAGTCCTGAAAAAAGTTTCTAAAATTAAAAAGAGAGGCAAGGTTCTTGACGTAGGCTGTTCAACGGGCAACCTTCTAGAGATGGCAAGGAAGTACGGCTGGTCTACCTTTGGGCTGGAGCTTAATGACAAGGCCGTCAAGGAATGCCAGAGGAAGAAGCTCAACGTAAAGAAGAAAGAACTTAACAACGGCACATTTCCTAATGATCATTTTGACTGGATTAACCTAGGCGATGTTATAGAGCACGTTAAAGATCCAAAGGGACTCCTCAGGATTTGTAATAGAAAATTAAAGAAAGGCGGTGTACTTACTCTTTCAACACCTGACATATCAAGATGGCTTGCAAGGAAGTTCCAGATAAAACCAGACGAGCACATTTTCTACTTCAGCAGGGGCACAATCAAACTTATTCTGGAGAAGACGGGGTTCAGGATTGTGCAAATAAAGGGTTACACACCATACAGGAATCTTTCTGCACTTGCACACAGCTCGGCATTTAACCAGAGACCTACGAAAAAAGTTTTCAGCTTCCTGGGAAAATTCGGAAACCTGTCAATCAAAATGCCACTAAAGGATGAAGTGTATGTTGTTGCTGTAAAGAATTAGCAACTGTAAATCTCTATAAGATCTATTCCATTCTTTGTGACGGTCTCTTTTATCGTACAATCATGGTTCTCCAGATATTCAATTGCTTCGTCATTCTGCATGCCGTCATTTATTCCTTTCACTACACAGTCAGGCGAATCACTGAGCTCCAGGTCCAGATAATTCTTTATTGTAAACACGTAGAAACCACCCGCCATAAAAGATTCACATCCTTCAAGACCTTCAACCATTCCTCTTACACCTTCACCAAATCTTCCTTCTGACTCAGGAAGCTGTAAAACATTGTTAAGACTGTTGTAGTGAAGCGCGTAGCTTGGTGCTGCCACAAACGCCTGTGCAAACAGCAGGACGAACAGTACCAATGCGGCTATATATTGCAATGCATGTTTTTTCTTCAGCATGGGTTCGACGAGTCTTATTGAATTCGCGGCTATTACTGCAAGGAAGGGAATTATTATTGCTATGTATCGGTATGTAAATCTTACATCCTGTGCCCAGAACAGGGCGAAGAACAAAAATGTTATTATGAATATGTATGTATCCGGCTTTCTGACCTTTCTCATCGCATATAAACCGGCTAAGAACAGCACTATAAAGAGAAGACTTTCTTTTGCAAGGAAAAAGAAGAAATGACCTATTATTGGTATTGATAGAAGCAGGCTGTCCGTTGAAGCCAGGCTTATTTCGGTTGCCCTGTAACCGAAAACTAACAGAATAGTCGGAATTTCTGTACTGATATGATTTACCCTACCTTCGACGTCAACGGTAATTTCCGTTGAAAGCGGAAACAGTGCCAAAGGCCATATAATGAAAAACGCTGCTATAGAAACAATAACAGCTTTGATAAATTTGTTGTTTATAGAAATTGTAAAGTTTGGCCTTATTTTTATGATTATTATTTTGTATATCAATGCAAGTATTATGAGTGTTACTACAGCATTAAGAAAGACAGTCTTGGCTAGTATGCCTAAAGCCATTGTGATTCCTAAAAGAACAGCGTTCTTGTTTGTCTGTTTTTGTAAAAACTCCCAGAACAGGTAAAACAACAGGACATAAAAGAATGCGATGGCGGCTTCAAATTGGACGTACCGGCTCATTTGAACGTGTATAAGGGAAAATGCTGTGAACATGGCGGCTAAAAGAGCCACCCTGTTGTTGTATAGTTTTCTGGCGAAAACAAATATCATGAGTATTGTTAATGACCCAAAAATAGCTGATAACAGTCTTAATGCCAATTCGGCAGGACTGAAGATGAATGCAAACACCGTTGAAAGGTATTTCATCAGCGGGGTTTCTGCAAATATGAAGAAATTCTTCGTCAGGTCTCCCGTCTGGAACTCCTGCACGGCCTGGTAGACCTCTACTTCCCCGAAACCGAAGTTTTCCCATGTAAGGTTCTGGAATCTGAGGAAAATACCTGCTGCCAGGATAATTAGCAACAATACAACTGCTTTGTTGTATTTCATAATAAGCCCTACTCCAGAAACCATTAAAACCTTTTAAATTTTAATAGAACCTGTGATTCTATGAAGGTTCTGATCATATTCCCACCACAAAGCCTCGAGGAGAGGTATTCGCATAGCATATCTGATGTAGGTGGTTTTCTGCCACCGTTAGGTCTCTGCTACATGGCTGCAGTGCTTGAAAAGGATGGCCATGAAGTTCGTATTATGGACTGCCCTGTCAACAATTATGGTTCAAAGGACATAATTGAGGAAGTAAAGAATTTCCACCCTGAACTTGTAGGGATAGCTGCTATAACTTCTCTTGCAGCCGTTACAAAGGAATTGTGCGATCTGATAAAGACAAATTCGCCTGAAACAACAGTTCTTCTTGGCGGTCCGCACGCGACAATAATGCCGGATGAACTTGCAAAGACCACAAAAGCAGACATAATAGTCAAACAGGAAGCAGATAACATAATAACTGATATTGTAAAGGACCTTGACAAGTATAAACAGGAAAAAATAGTTGACGCAGGCAAGGTAAAGGACCTGGATTCATTGCCTTTTCCTGCCAGACATCTTCTGGACATGAAAAAATACTCTTCCCTGCCTAATAATTACAAGAAAGACCCGCGTACTTTTCAGATGGTTACATCCCGCGGGTGTCCATTTACATGTACTTTTTGTTTTGATGCCAAGGGTCTTTTCAGACAGAGAAGTGTTGAAAATGTCATGCAGGAAATAAGATCCCTGAAGGAAAAATACAACATAAAGGAGATTGCTTTCTGGGACGATATATTCACTCTTAACAAAGAATGGGTCCATGAATTCTGCAAGGAAATGGAGAAGGAAAAAATAATCTGGTCTTGTTATACCAGGCTGGATGTTGTTGACGAGCCAATGCTCAGGGCAATGAAAAAGTCAGGCTGCTGGAACATATTCTTTGGTATTGAATCCGGCGCGCAGGAGCTTCTTGACAACATAACAAAGAGAATGACCGTTGAACAGATGAAAGAAAAGGTTAGAATCGTCAAGAAGGTTGGTATAGAGATAAGAGGATCTTTCATGATTGGTCTGCCCGGAGAAACGCCGGAACTTGCAAGGAAGACGATACAGCTTGCAATTGATATGGATCCTGATTATGCCCAGTTTTCTATAACTACACCGTATCCCGGCACCCAGTTATGGGACAATTACGAGAAATACGGCACACTTAACAAAAACTTTACTGATTATAACGGATGGATGCCTGTTTTCGTGCCTTTTGGCTACAAGAGCAGGGAAGAGCTTCAGGAGATGCACAAGGAAGCTTTCAGGAGATTCTACAAACGCCCGAAATATATCCTGAAAAGAATCTCAAAGACAAGATCTTTTTCTGACATAAAGAGAAACATCAAGGGAATGAAGGTTGTTACCGGCATGTCAAGCTAGTTATTAATCCTTTTCTGTAAATCAACTTAAAATGGCGAATGTACTGATAACCGGATGCGGTGGATTCATTGGTTCCCACCTTGCTGATTATCTGGTTAAGAGGGGAGACACTGTATACGGAACTACATTCAGTTTTGACGGGTCAAAGAATATAGATCATCTTAAAGACAGGATAAATATAATCAAGTGCGATATGAAGAACAGGGAGGATGTGGAAAGGGCTGTCAAGGAGTCAAAACCTGATTTTGTTTTTCATATGGCTGCACAGAGCTTTGTTGTCCCTTCCTGGGAGGATCCTGAGAAGACTTTCCAGACGAACATATTTGGTACTCTTTATCTTTTTGAGGCGCTGGAAAAATACTCACCGGAAGCTGTTATAGGTGTTGCATGCAGTTCTGCTGAGTATGGTCATATAAAAGAAGATGAGGTTCCTGTTGGCGAGGACGGCAAGTTCAGACCGTCAAGTCCTTATGCCGTTAGCAAGATAGGGCAGGATATGCTTTCTTACCTTTACTGGAGAGCCCAGAACATGAAGATAATACGGATCAGGTTCTTTAACATAACCGGTCCAAGAAAGATTCTTGACATGTGTTCTGATTTTTCCAAAGGTATAGCTGAGGTTGAAGCCGGCAAAAAGGATAAACTGACGGTGGGTAATCTTGAAGGACTGAGAGATATAACTGATGTTCGCGACGCTGTAAAGGGGATTGTGCTTCTTTCACAGAAAGGAACACACGGAGATGTTTATAACGTATGTTCCGGGAAAGCGATAAAGGTCGGCGATGTACTTGAAAAGCTTCTTTCTATGGCAAAAAAAGAGATAAAAGTGGAAAGTTCACCTGATCTGAGAAGAAAGATAGATGATCCGCTGTTTTTAGGGGACAATTCAAAACTGTTTAATCTGGGCTGGAAACTCGAAATTCCAATAGAAGATACACTTTCTGATATGCTCGAATACTGGCGTGACAGGGTGAACAATAGTTAGATAAGTGTACCAATACCAATTAAAAAGTTCTTAATATCTGAATGATAGTGATCTGATGAAAGTCGTTATTTTATGCGGTGGAAAGGGTGAACGAATGGGTCCTATAAGCTCTACTACCCCGAAACCGCTAATACAGATAGGCGAAAAACCTGTTTTGTGGCATATAATGAAGACATTCGAATCTCACGGGTTCAAGGACTTTATTTTGTGTCTTGGTTACAAAGGTGACAAGATAAGAGAGCACTTTTCAAAGAATTATGACCACTGGAACATTGAATTCGTTGATACAGGACTGGAGTCCAAAAAATCAGAACGTCTGGCCATGGTGAAGGATTTAATAAAGGATGATAATTTCATGCTTTCTTACGGTGATGATCTTTCAGATGTGGACATAGAGAAGGTTGTGGAGACCCATAAGAAAATGGGCAGGATGGTGACATTAACTGCAGTGAAACTCACATCACCATTTGGCCTGGTTGATATACAGGAAGATTCAAGTGTCACGGGATTCAAAGAAAAACCTGTCATAGACAAATGGATTAACGGCGGCTATATGGTTCTCAACAGGAAAATCTTTGACCACCTTCATGAGGGTGAGCTTGAAGACGATGTATTTAAGAAACTTGTTGAGATGGGAGAGATATGTGCACACAAACATCCCGGCAGATGGAAGAGTATGAGCACATTAAAGGATAATACTGAACTAAATAACATGTGGAATAACCAACAGGCTTATTGGAAAAAGTGGGATGATTGAAATGTATTGGCAAGGCAAGCGCGTTTTTGTAACAGGGGCAACAGGATTTCTCGGATCCTGGATAGCCAAACAGCTCACGGAATCCGGTGCACATGTAACAGTTCTTATAAGGGATGTACCTGCTAATTCAAACTTCTTTCTTTCAGGACTGGACAAAAAAACAAACATGGTTAATGGTGATGTAAAGGATTTAGAGACCGTGTCGCGTACGCTGAATGAGTACGAGATTGATACTGTTATACATCTTGCAGCCCAGGCACTGGTAAAACCGGCTGTGAACAATCCTGTAGAGACGTTTGAGGTTAACGTAAGAGGTACATGGAATGTTCTGGAGGCTGCCAGAAGAAACAACGTGGAAAGACTTGTGATGGCTTCAAGCGACAAGGCATACGGTTCGCATGAAATTCTGCCTTATGATGAAGATGCTATGCTTAAGGGAAGGTTCCCTTATGACGTTTCAAAGTCCTGTGCAGACATGCTAGGCCAGGCGTACTTTGCAACATATGGGTTACCTGTTGGTATCACACGTTGCGGCAATCTTTACGGTCCAGGTGATATGAATTTCAGCCGTATCGTTCCGGGTACGATGAGGTCCATTATAAAGAATGAAAACCCTGTTATCAGGAGTGACGGGACTTTCAAGAGAGACTACTTTTTTATCAGGGACGCAGTTGACGGATACCTGACACTGGCAAAGGCACTTGACCAGCAGAACATACGTGGCCAGGCGTTTAACCTTGCACCACAAAGACCTCTGACAGTACTGGAGCTGTTCAAGAAAATGATAGAAGTTTCGGGAAAAACACACCTCGAGCCTGTAATTAAGAATGAAGCAAAGCAGGAAATAAAAGACCAATATTTGTCCAACAAGAAAGCAAAAACAGTGCTTAACTGGTCTCCAAAATTTGCTGTTGAGGAAGGATTGAAAGAAACTTTTGACTGGTATGTTAAATTCTTTGGCAGCGAATCTATAGATAGATACTAGTGATTCTTATGATAAGTGGAGTTGTTGTAAAACCTCTGAAGCAGTTTCCTGATGAAAGAGGAAAAGTAATGCACATGGTTAGGTCTACAGATGAGGTTTTTGAAAAATTCGGAGAGATTTATTTTTCTACATGCAATCCCAATGCTGTCAAGGCGTGGAAACTTCACAAGAAAAAAACTTCCATATACTGTGTTGTTGCCGGTGATGCAAAGATAGTTTTACATGACATGAGAGAAGAATCCGAAAGCAGGGGTAAAACAACAGAAATCAAGGCAGGCGAGAGTAATTATATACTGGTGAAAATACCACCGGGCGTTGCTCATGGTTTTAAGTGTATAAGTAATAAAAGTGCTATGATAGCAAATTTGGCTTCTGAACCGTATGATTCAGCAGACAACTTTGATATAGAAGCGGAGAAAATAAATTATACGTGGTAAAATGCACGTAACTATAACCGGCGGTTTTGGTTTTGTCGGCAGCCATTGCGCCGAATATTTCAAGGAAAAGGGACATGATGTTACTATTTTTGCTAGACATATCCCTCCTTTTATGGAGTCATGGGCCAAAAATTATGACGTTGTCATAGGAGATATCAAACAAGAAGAGCCTGACCTGAAAGGCGACATGGTTATACACTGCGCTTCTGTTAATGAGACAAAAGGCAAGACACTTGCAGACTTTATAGAAACCAACTGTACCGGGACACGCAACGTTATACAATCCTGTATTGCAAACAATGTTAAAAAATTCCTCAAGGTGTCAACTATTCATGCCTATGGCATAAGACCTGGCATAATAACTGAAGAGAGTTCCCATCATCCGGAAACGCCATACGGTATAAGTCACATGCTATCTGATCAGATCTGCATGAGTTATGCAAACAAAATAGACACCACTGTTGTCAGAATGTCAAATACTTTCGGCCCGCCGGTTAATCCTCACATAGACCGATGGACTCTTGTTGTGAATAATTTCTGCCTGCAGGCAGTAAAGACAGCCAAAATCGTTCTGAACACCAAAGGACACCAGAGAAGAGATTTTGTGGACATAAGGGAAGCTGTGAGAGCCTTTGACTTCATCCTGAAACATAACAAATATTCAGGCAGTATTTTTAACGTGGGAGGAGAGTGTATACTTCCTATACAGGAAGTGGCTTTGAGGGTTGCGGCCCAGCATAAAAAAAGATACGACAAGGATGTAAGCATCATACTTGGTGACAAAGAAGAGACTGTTACAGGTTTTATGTTTTCTATAGAAAAACTAAAGAAACTTGGATTCATTCCTAAAGAAAACATGAACGCTGTTATAAACAGTTTATTTGACGTGTGTGAGAAGATATGAAAGTTTCTGTAGTAATACCGTCTCATAATAGAAGAGAGAAAGTTAAACAGGCTGTAAAATCCCTCGTCAACCAGGATTTTCCCAAGAAAGACTACGAGATAATTGTTGTTTCTGACTCCTGGGACGGTACGGAACAAGCCATAGCAAAAATAAAAAAGAATTCTAAAGTCAGAATAAGCTTTTTCCGAAAAGAAAGTGACGGTCCATCACAAAAGAGGAATGTCGGCTGGAAAAACGCCAAGGGAAATATAGTTGCGTTTATAGATGATGACTGTGTAGCGGGCCGTGAGTGGCTGAAAAACATTCATGATGCTTTTCAAGGCAAAGTTGGTGCAGTTGAGGGAAAAACACTGACGGATGACGGCATAGGTCCTTTCACACATTATATTCTTAATGAAAGAGGCGGCCAGTATATGACATGTAACATGGCCTATAAGAGAGAACTTCTCAAGAAAATGGGCGGATTTGACGAAAATTTCACAACTCCGGTTACGATAAACAGAGAAGATTCGGACCTTGCCTTTTCTATCATGGAAAAGGGGTACAGGATTGCGTTTGCAAGAAATGCTATTGTGAGGCATCCTGTTGTGAAGACAGGACTTGTTAACAGACTCAAGAAAAAGAAAGAGTTTTTTGTTGATCCACTGCTTTATAAGAAACACCCGGAGCTTTACAAGTCCAGAATAAAGTTCCCTTTCGAAATGTTTACGCCATTTTACATACTTTTCACGGCTCTGTCTCTGTTATTTTGGCAGTCAATACTGTTGATATTTTTGATAGGACTTTATGAGTTAATGCACAGAAAATGGTCAGTTTCTTTCACAGAATTCTTCAAGTTTCTTGTGCTGCAGGTAGTAGGATCGTTCATAGTTGTTATTTTCTACCTTTACGGTTGTGTTCATTTCAGGGTTAACCCGCTCCGGCCATTGTTAATTTAGTTTTGTACCAATACTAATAAAAACCCAAAATGGCTTAAAACGTTTCTCTTGAAAGTGATATAATGATAAAAATTTCTGATCCTTACATTGGTGAAGAGGAGATAAATGCTGTAAGAAGGGTTCTAACCAGCGGTACGCTTGCCAGAGGCCAGGAAACAAAGAGTTTTGAGAAACACTTTGCTGCCTATGTAGGCACTAAAGACGCTGTTGCAACAAGCAGCGGTACGACTGCGCTGCACACGGCATTGATTGCGAACGGCATAGGCAAAGGCGACGAAGTCATTACGTCAGGATTTTCCTTTATCGCAAGTGCAAACACCATATTGCATACAGGTGCAAAGCCCGTATTTGCCGATGTCAACTATGACGATTTTAACATCGATACAGAAGATGTAGAAAGGAAGATAACTGACAAGACGAAAGCTATTGTTGTCGTGCACCTATACGGACAGTCATGTGACATGAAGAGAATACGGGAAATTTGCGAAACACACAATTTGAAATTAATAGAAGATGCGTGCCAGGCTCATGGTGCCGAATATGAGGGGAAAAGGGTGGGGTCATTTGGCACGGGATGTTTTTCATTTTACGCGACAAAAAACATGGTAACAGGCGAAGGAGGGATAATAACTACTGATGATGATAAAGTTGCTGAATCTGCAAGGATGATAATCAGTCACGGTTCAAAAATTAATTATGAAAATGTTCAGATGGGTTACAATTTTAGAATGACTGAGATGCAGGCAGCAATAGGCAATGTGCAAATTAAGAGGGTAGATGAGTTGAATCAGAAGAGAATAGAAAACGCCGGATTGTTCAGCTCCCTGATAAAAAACCATGATATTTCTGTGCCAAAAGTAATGAACGGCAGGAAACATGTTTTTCATCTGTACACAATCAAAACACAAAACAGAGAAGAGATAATTGAGAAACTCCAGAAAAACAACATAGGGTATGGTATTTATTATCCAAAGCCGATACACAAACAGGAATTGTATCAGAAACTTGGCTATAAAGACTCTTTGCCCGTTTCAGAAAAACTTTCCGGAGAAGTTCTTAGCCTTCCGGTTCATCCAAAGGTTACAAAAGAAAATATAGAAAAAATAATTTCCTGTATAGAGTGATCATATGAGAATAGGCGTTTTTGCATACAACTTTGAGCATAAGAAAACACAGGAAGGTTTAATGTGGCTGTTCATGAACGGCTACAAAGTTGATTGTATCTTTGCTGCTGACCCTGTTGAACTAAAATTCTACCAGTCAAAGATAAGACTTTCACCAAAAAAACTTTCGTATATGCACCCAAAGGAAATAGCAAATACAATGGACGTGCCTTATCATGTTGTTGTTCACAACAGTAAAGATTGTGAAGAGCTGATAAGAAAGTACAATCTTGATGTTGGCATTGTTCTTGGCGCGAGAATATTGAAAGAAAATGTGATAAATGCTTTCAATGTTGGAGTGCTTAACATGCATCCAGGTCTACTACCGGAAAACCGCGGGCTTGATACAATAAAATGGGCAATTCTAAATGATCTGAAACAGGGTGTTTCGTGTCACCTTATCAGCAAGGAAATTGACAAAGGAAGTCTTATAATCAAGAAAGAGATAGAGGTTTTTGAGGATGATACCCTGCTGGATATTTTCCTCAGAATTCAGAACATGGAACAGGTTCTTATGATTGAATCTCTGAGGATACTGGAAAGTAAAAAGAATTTTGAAAAAGTTGAAGAAGGTACATACAACAAGTCCGTCCCTTCGGAACTGGAAGCAAAACTTTTTGAGAAGTTTGAAACCTACAAGAAGAATTATTCAAAATTGTGATTGATATGAAGATATGCCACCTGCAAACACACAGTCCTGACGTAACAGGAGGAATAGAAACAGTCGTTACCCATCTTAGAAACGGTGATGACGTAAGGTATATTGGTACAGGAGGGTTTGGTTCTTTGATCAGAGGTTTCTTTTTGGCACTAAAACTCAGGTTTTCTGATTACGATGTTATTCACGCGCATGATAATGCAGGTTACTGGTGTACCTGGGTTGCAAAAAACAAAAACCTTGTTTTTACGGCGCAGGGACTGTGGGAAGACTACTTCAACATGAATCCTCCCAGAGGAATAAAGAAAAAACTTGAATCAAAAATTCTTTTGTCTATGCAGTCTCGGCTTATCAGAAAATCCAATGCTGTCGTTCCTATTACTTCGATAATTAAGACCAGGCTTCAAAAAAAGTATGGCATAACACCTACTTCAGTTGTACACAACGGTGTCGACACGGGATTATTCAGACCCAGTAAGGGCAGAAAAGAGTTTGGTTACATATGGGTTGGTACCAATCCTGAAAGCAAAAGACTCAAGGAAACTATAGAACTTGCTGAGAAAAATTCCAAGAACCTTTTAGTTATCGGTACTTCCGGAAAAAACACGAAAGCCATAAGATACATGAGAAACGTTTCCAGAAAGAATATGCCTTCTGTTTACAACAGTGCAGGCACTTTTGTTTACTTTAATAAACAGAAGGATTATTCCCTTGCTCTTCTTGAAGCTATGGCCAGCGGGCTTGACATAATTACACTTGACTATATTCTTGAAGAATTAACAAAGGCCGGAAAAGCTTCCGGTACAATGGATCTTGACGGAAGGCGTGTGAAGAAGGTTACACTTACAGGTTCTATGGCCAGGAAAATTGCAGAAAGTGAACTTGACTGGAAAGTTACCAGATTGAAATATAAACGTATCTACAATAATGTGATGTATAATGAATGAACTGAAGAATAAGTCTTTGATGGTTGTTGGCGGTGCCGGTTTTATAGGGTCACATTTAGTAGAGGCTCTGATAGAAGAGAAACCAAAAAGTATTGTGGTTGTTGATAACTTTTTTCTGGGCGAGATGGGCAACCTTGAGACTGCAAAGACGAAGTTTGATGTTATAGTAGAAAATCAGGACGCATGTGACTATGAAAAAATGAAGAAGATCGTTGAAACAAATAAAATTGATGTCGTTTTTAATTTGGCATGTGTTCCATTGCCAACTTCTTTGGTAAAACCTATATGGACCTTTGATCAGAACATTGGTGTTGCCAAAACCTTATGCAGACTTATAAGAGAAGGTTCGTTCAAGACGCTGGTTCATTATTCGTCTTCAGAAGTTTACGGAACAGCCACAAAAGAAACCATGGATGAAGAACATTCTCTGTTTCCAAGGACACCTTATGCTGCGGCAAAAGCAGCCTGCGATCACCTTGTTAACGCCTATTATGAGACCTACGGAATAGACATGGTAATAATAAGACCGTTCAATAACTTTGGTCCAAGGCAGAATGACAAGTCATATGCAGGTGTAATACCGCTTACAGTCAAAAGAATACTTAACAATGAACAACCTGTTATTTTTGGCGACGGTACTCAAACAAGAGATTTTATTTTTGTGAAAGATACTGTAAATGCTACTATAGATGCTTACAAATCTGATCAAACAAGAGGTAGGACGATTAACATTGCAAGCGGTAAGGAGACTTCTGTAAAAGATCTTATTGATTTGATATCCCAGGAACTTTCTTATGATAAACCTGCAAGGCATGATGCACCCAGACCAGGTGATGTTATGAGACACATGGGTGACATAACTCTTGCAAAAAAACTTATTGGTTTCCAGCCCACCACTGATCTAAGGAAAGGTATGAAAGAAACTATAGACTGGTATAAAAAAAGGCATGTGGTATAATGGAAACCGTTCTTGTCACGGGTGACATGGGATTTATAGGGAGACACCTGGTTTCTGAATTGAAAAAGAATTTTTCTATTATCGGCCTTGGCAGGAAGCACGAGGATACTGACTACGATACAATAGATTTTGACATCACTTCAGGCGTACCGGATGTCAAGGCAGATCACATTGTTCATCTTGCAGCAGATGTTAGATGTGATGAAAGAGAAAAAGCCTTTGGTGTTAATGTTGTCGGTACTCACAATATGCTTGAACTTGCAAAAAGGAACAATGTTAAATCTTTTGTTTTTGCCTCAACAAGCAGTGTCTACGGATTTGGAGAAAAGACCTTTAAAGAGACCGACAAACCTTTACCACATGATATTTACTCACAAACAAAGTATGAAGGTGAACTTCTTTGCAAGAAATACTCAGAATTCTTTCCGGTTGCAGTTCTCAGGTATTTCTTTCCTTATGGTGCTTCGCAAAAGAAAGACAGGTTAATAAATAGGCTTATTGACAGGGTGAAAACGAACCAAACTATAGAACTTAATGTAGACGGGAAACCTGTGATAAATCCTGTTGCCATGTCAGATGCTGTTGCTGCAACAATGAGTTCAATGAAGCTTGAAAGTAATTTTGAGATAATAAATGTCGGCGGTGTTGAGAACGTAAGTATACTGGAAATAGTAAAACTGATAGAAAAATATACCGGGAAGTCTGCAAGTATAAAGTATACAAAAAAGGAAGTCAGCAATATGATTGGAGACATAACAAAGGCGAAAGAAATACTTGCATTCCAGCCTAAAGTTAAAATTGAAAAGGGTATTGAAGAACTAAGCCGTTAACCATATTTTTACTGTAGAGAAGAATGATCTTGGGTTTCTTCTTGCGAATCTGAACAATCTTGATGCTTTTTCTTTATCTTCTTTGAACTGTGATCGTATACCATCCCGTCTTATTCTTTTTACTATTTCTATCGGAGTGAGACCGATTATTAACGAAAGAAGATTTCCGTAATCACAGTAATCTTTGATCTCTTTTGGGGTAAGTTTGCACCATTTCGAAGTTAACTCTATTGATTCTCTATCATAATTTCCGTCATGATCGATCCCGTAAAACTTGTCCCAGTTCAATGTTTTCGGATCTATTATACCCATTTCTATTAGCTGGTTATACAGTTCTGTACCCGGTAAAGGTACGACGGGACAGAATGTTCCGTAATCGGGTTTAATTCTTTTTATCAAACGGAACGTGTTCCAGACGTTTTCTTTTGTTTCACCAATGTTACCGATTAAGAAGAATGCTCTTGCCCTGATGACTTTCTTTACAGGCGGGAAAGTCTGCTCAAAGGATGCCACGGTTGCATCTTTTTTCATGACCTTTAGTATGTCATTATCTCCTGACTCTATCCCAATGCTCATTCCGGTACAGCCAGCCTTTCTCATTAGCTTTAACAGTTTATTTGGAATGGTTGTTGCTCTTGTTACGACACTCCATTTTATGTTGTAGTTTTTCTCAATTAGTGCGGTACATAATTCCTCTACGAACGCATGATTCTGCCCGAAAAGATCGTCAGAGAACCAGAAAGTTTTCTTTCCGAAGTTTTCTATCAGGTAGTCGATCTCTTTCAGTATGCTTTTTGCAGATCTAGACCTGTATTTTCTTTTGTATATGACACCCGATGCACAGTAGGTACATCTGTAAATACAACCTCTGGACGAATTTATGTTGTAAAGAGGATACTTACTCATGTCGAACAAACTGTAGTCCGGCAGAGGAAGCTCATCCAGATTTTTCACAAAATCAGACGGCAATGTTCTGAACGGACTATCATCCTTTATACACAACCCGTTTACCTGTGACAGATCTCCGTTATCTTTTATTGTGCTTAACAAGTGCGGCATTACAATCTCTGCTTCGCCAATAACAACAAAATCTATTGCCGAGTCTTTCAGAATTGCTTCCGGAACCGCGGTCGCATGATTTCCACCTATCAATATCGGGACATTTTTGTAATTGTTTTTTATCATTTCAGCGATTTTTATTGAAGGGTTATGTAAAGTAGAAAAATTGCACGCAAGTCCTATTGCATCAGGCTTATAGTCCTTTACTATCTCCAGTATTTTTTCAAATCCTGTTTTGTGCACGCCTGCGTCTATTACCCTGACTTCGTAACCAAGATTTTTCAGATGTGCACCAATTGTTGCCACGTTTGTAGGTGATGATGCCACATAATCAGCAAAATCCATCGTTGGAGGTATTATGAAAAGAACTTTCTTGACGTCTGTTATGTCAAAGTTTTTCCTGACTACACCTATCGAGTCTACCGTCCTAGTGGTTTCCAACATTCTGAGCTCTGACATTACTACCCTTAATTTTGAAGAGTTCTTAAGTCTTTTGGTGCGCCTTTGTAATTGTCAAATTCAAAGAACCTTTATAATGCTTTTCAGCCACCTTGAGCTAGGGATGTTGATAAATGACTCGTATAGGTGTGATAGGTGTTGGAACAATGGGTTCCAATCATGTAAGAATTTTGTCAGAAATGGAAGATGTTGAAGTTTCTGTGTCCGACTTGGATAAAGAAAAGTGTTTTGCAATAGCAGACAAGTTTAAAGTGAAGTCTTATTATTTTGATCATAAGGAATTACTCAAGGAAAACCTTGACGGCGTTGTTATAGCAGTTCCCAGCAAATTCCACAAAGATGTTTTTCTTGACTGCGTAGAAAGTGGTGTTAATGTTCTTGTTGAGAAGCCAATATCAGAAAATGTTGAAGATGCCGAGCTTATGATTGAGAAAGCCAAAGAGAAGGGTATTATTTTTACAGTCGGACATGTTGAACGATTCAATCCTGTTGTCACAAAGATGAAATCCCTTATGAAAGAAATTGGTGACGTTTATCTTGTTAATACAATAAGAGCCGGACCTTTTCCGAAAAGATTTTACGGATCACACGGCGGAGTTCTTCTTGATCTGGCAGTGCATGACATAGATGTGATATCGTTCTTGGTTGGAAAAATAAGCGATTTATACGCACATGTGTTAAAGACCGGAAACCAGGAGATATATGCCAACGTGCTTTATGGAATAAGCGAAAAAACAAAAGGCTCAAGTGAATTCAGCTGGGTTTCCCCCAAAAGAGTGAGAAAAATAGAAGTTTTCGGCACAAATGGCATGTTAAGTGGTGATTATCATAATCAAACACTAAGTTTTTGGGAAAATCCCGAATCGGGAGAGGTTCCTCACAGCAGCAATCTTTTCGAAGAAATTCTTATGAAGGGCAACATAAGTGCCGGTAAAGCCAACGAACATGAAATTGAGAAAGAGGAGCCGTTAAAACTGGAATTACAAAATTTTTTAGATTCGATAAACAAAGGAACCGAAGTTCTGGTAAAACCAGAAGAGGCATTGCACGCACTGAAGGTAGCAGTTTCTATTTTGAAGTCCGGAAAAGACAACAATGCCGTGAAAATAGAGTGATTAAATGTCGCATACAAAAGCAGCATTAAAAAATAGTTATAAGGTTTTTGTTCTGACAGCTGTAGCTATACTTGTTGGATATCTTTTACGTATATATCTTTCCCGTGCTTTGTCTATAGAGGATTTCGGTTTGTTTTATGCTGTTACAGCATTTGTTGCATTGTTTGTTACTTTACAGGATTTCGGTGCCGGTATATCGCTTGCAAAGTTTATTTCAGAATTCGCTGTTAAAAAACTGTATACACAAATTAAATCTTCAATACTTATCGTTCTAGTCATTCAACTTGTCATTCTTTTGATTTGTAACGCTGCAGTTTTCATTTTTGCGGATGCCATATCACTTATGTTTTTCAAAACTATTGAGGCATCAATTGTTCTGAAACTCCTTATGTTAAGTCTGTTATTCAGTTCAGTTTTTCGTATCTTCCAGTTTACTTTTCAGGGATTTCAGAGAATGAAATTATTCGCCATCGTTGAGCCAGTTAGAATATCATTGGCATTTGTTTTGTCAGTTCTTTTGATTTACATGGGTATAATCGGTGTAGCCTATGCGTACTTTCTGGCGGCAGTCATAACAACAGTTGTTTTCTTTCTGCCTTTCCTGAAAATGTTTGACGGGTTTTTTAAAATAGAAGCAAATATGACAAAAAAACTTACAAAGAAACTTATGCTATTTGCCACACCCGTCTTTATCGGAACGGTTGCAAGTTTTGCAATACTTTACATTGATACCATAATGATTTCATTTTTCATGACACTAAGAGATGTTGGTCTGTATCAGGTTGCAATTCCAACATCACAGTTCCTGTGGGTTTTTGTTACGACCATATCTATGGTTCTTTTCCCGATGATAACCGAACTTTATACTAAGAAAAAAACTGAACTGGTAGGCACAAACATATCCATATTTGCCAACATTTCGTTCTTCGTTACAATACCCTTCGCTGTTATACTTATGGCGTTTCCTGAAATCATTGTTTCTTTTCTGTTCGGACACGACTATATCGGCTCTGTAGCAGCACTGAGAATACTTGTCGTAGGATCTTTGTTCTATTCAATATTCTACCTTTTCCAGAATTCACTGATGGCAATAGGAAAGCCAACCATAAGTACAAGAATAATAATTGAAATAGCAGTTTTCAACTTTATCCTTAACCTTCTTTTCATACCTATGTTCGGAATAATTGGTGCTGCTGTGACATCTACGTTGTCTTATTTTCTGGCTTCGTTGATTTCCTACAGATACCTGAAAAAATTTGTTACATTTAAGATATCATTCGGAAGACTTGCCAGAATACTTTTATCAGCTATAATAACTGTTCTTGTTCTGCTTTTCGTAAAGGGACTTCTTGTTATGGATAACCAAATACTTGAAGCTGTGCTGTCTTTAGTGCCTAGTTTTGCCGTGTATATAGTATTAATATTTGCAACGAAATCTGTTACAAGAAGAGATCTGGAATATTTCAGGAAATTGGGGTTGCGTTTGCCCAGGTGGTTGGGATGAGTGAGATAGATTTTAACAAGGTAGCTGCGGTTCTGATAATTTTCAATATAGCCCTTGTTTTGGCCCCTGCCTTTATGTTTAATCTTCCTGTTGTCCAGACAGACGGGGCAACACACTATGTTTACGCGAAAACTTTCATGGAAGCAGGAACTCTGGATGTTGAAAATCCACCGTACAACCAGATTGGATCCATAGAAAATAGCCTTTCGGAATATCCACCATTTTCGATTTACGTATTTTCTGCCCTGCTGAGCTTGTTTGGAAATGATGTATTTCTCATAAACGGGGGTCTTGGTGTTATATTCTTTATAATAGCGTCAACTTTTGTTTATCTGATACTAAAAGAATTAACAGGTGATGACAGGATTGCCACAATAGGCCTGGTACTTTCTATACTAAACCTGAGAGCCTACTTCACTTTGTTCACCGGCGTCTATCCGGCTTTCATTGCCTTTGCACTAACCCTGCCGGCACTTTATTTTGCATTGAAATTCTTCAAGGACAGCAGAATCTTTACCATTAATCTGGCACTTGTGCTTGTTTTTACCGTTTTAACTGTGCTTACCTATACCGTACAGGGTCTATTCCTAATATTCCTGGAAATCATGTTATGGATCGGTGTTAAATTTGATGAGAAGGTCAAGATAAAGTTCCATACGAGATTTATACTAAGGAAATTTGGAATGAAGGAACTGAAAAAACTTCTGCTTCTTTTGATACCGTTGATTGCAATTTTCCTGGTTGTAATGTCTAGTGTGGTTATAACAGACGGTACATCTGAAAGAATAACCTGGATAGATGACTGGTTTTCAAGCTTGATGTCTTCCTGCGCTTCTTACCCATGCGTTTGGACCAACTTTTTGATAACTGACGGGCCTATCTTCATGCTTTTAGCTACATTGGGTTTCATTTACCTTATACTCAAGAACAAATGGACCGAATTGTCTTTGGTTGGAGGCGGTTTGCTGATTGTTTTGTCAGGCAGCATGTTTGTTGACAGCACGGGCATTCTTGTTTTCATATACAGATTCTACACAACATTTTTTGTGTTGATGTCAATACCTGTGTCAATATTTGTTTATAGGGTTGCCATGAACAGAAAGTTCAGGCAGGTTGGTGTAATACTGATTGTTTTGCTGTTCCTGATTCAGTTTGTAAAACTTGGATACTTTTACAGCCAGATTACTCCTGCTATAACACAGGACGAATTTGATGCTGCTGCAAGACTTTCGGAGTATAATGCATCGAGCATCCTATTTGTTAGCAATGAGAATGAGATAAATACATTCAAGTCATTCAAATGGGTAGTTGTATACACAACGGCACAGGACTATACTGTTCAGACAGGCCTTTACGATTTTGATGGTTATGATTACATTTACGTGCAGAATACAGAAAGTCTCAGCAGAGAAGAGCTTGTTTCTATGGACGGAAAGGAAGTAATCTTTGATCAGGGTCTTGCTAGGATCTATAAGTTATAATCATGAAAATTGCTATATTCCACGATTACTTTGATAAGCGCGGCGGCGGTGAACGTCTGGTAATAAATCTGGCTAGACGCCTTAAGGCCGACATTTATACCGGTTTTATTGATAAATCAAAAACATTTGATACGAAGGGAATAAAGATACACAACTTCGCTGTTAGGAAAGGTCCACAGTTATACAGGAATATTAAAATTTCTAAAAAATTTGCCAAAATACGTCTGACAGGATATGATGCTTACATCTTTTCCGGTGTTTGGTGCATATCTGCTGCGGAGAACCACAAACCCAATTTTCTCTACCTGCATACTCCAATGCGGGTTTTGTATGATTTGAAAGACAAGTTTCTCCGGGAATCAAATCTTGTCACGAGAGTTGCACTGAAAAGTTTCATAAAACAATGGACGCCAAAAGACCAAAGATACATGAGAGAATTTGATATCATCGGAACTAATTCAGAAGGCGTCAGGAACCGCGTAAGGAAGTACTATGGAAAAACACTCTACAACAAGTCGACAGCTGTTTATACCGGTATTGATACGAAGAAATACAAGTACAAGAAATCCGGTGATTTTTATCTTTCTGCCTCGCGGCTTGATCCTCTAAAGAGAATAGATATGCTGATAAGGGTCTTCAAGAAGAACGGAAGGAAGCTGGTTATAATAGGCACAGGACCTGATGAGAAGAGGCTTAAAGAACTTGCCAGAGGCTGCAGTAACATTAAGTTTCTTGGAAAAGTTAGTGACAAACGGCTAAGGGATCTTTACTCTACATGCAGGGCTACACTTGCTGCCAGCCTGGAAGAAGATCTGGGAATTGTCGGTATCGAAGGCAATGCCAGCGGAAAACCTGTTGTTGCAATACAGGAAGGCGGTTTTTTGGAAACAGTGAAAGAAGGGAAGAACGGTGTATTTTTCAAAAATGAGAACGACCTTCAGAGGGCTTTGGATAAACTGGAAAGAACAAAATGGAAATACAAGTACATAAGAAAAACAGCAAAACAATTTGATATTGATGTGTTTGCCAAAAAGATAGAGAAGCATCTTACTGCTTTGCTATAGTTTCTTTTAATCCTTCTTCCAATGTGTATCTTGGTTCATAACCAACCGTTTCTTTTAGTTTTGATACGTCACCTAACTGTGTATTTATGTAATTCTTTATTGGGTTTGGTACGTACTTTGGTTTTATTTTTGTACCCAGTATTTTGTTTAGGATAACAACAAGTTCATTTAAGGAAGTTTCCTTTCCAGTTCCTATGTTGAAAATCTGGCCGGAAAGATCTTTCTTTGAGTTCATGACAAGTATACTTGCATTTACTACATCTGCTACAAATGTAAAGTCCCTAGTTTGTGTACCGTCACCATAGAGTATTGGCTGTTTTCCCTGTTTCATTTCCCACAAGAACTGAGAAGCCATGTTTGCGTATACTGTCTTGAAACTTTCGTGAGGTCCGTAAATACTCATGTAACGGAAACCTATTGTTTCAAGCTCGTGCTCTTTAGAGAATATGATTGCTAAGTGCTCATTTAGAAGTTTAGTTGAAGCGTAAAAGTTAACAGGGACTATTTTCACATCTTCGCGCAATGGTGGTGTGCTGTTACCATATAAACTGCTTGTTGAAGCGTAGATGAGTTTCTTTACACCATTTGCTTTACACGCATTCAGTACGTTTATGAAACCGTCAACATTTACAGCTACAGCATCTCTTAGATTTTCCAGAAACATTGGTGATGAGGATGCAGCTGCCTGATTAAATACAATATCCATTCCTTTTGTTGCCTTGTCTACAGCATCGTAGTTTCTTATGTCACCATTTATTACTTCTACTTTATCTTTTATGGACTCTATATTTTTCATGTTACCTAGATAAAAATTGTCCAGTATTCTAACTTCATGACCTTCCTCTACTAATTTACCGCATAAATTACTTCCTATGAATCCTGTACCGCCTATTACTAGTACTTTCACTGAAATCTCCTCCTTACGCTTTCCAGTCTTTCAGGTGTTCCAAAATCTTTGATGAAGTCTTTTGAAAGATAGCCGTATATACGCTCATTTTCTATAAGTTTAAATACAACATCCTTTTCAATATTTGAGGATCCTTCGGGTATATGATCAAGTATCTTGCGGTTAAATATCATTATACCTGTATTTCCTATGTCTTTTTCCACCTGTCCGCGTCCAATGAACTTCGTGATCCTGTTGTTTTCTATTTCAACAACATCACTGTCTTTTGGGTGATCGCTGTGACGTACTACCATTGTGGCTAAAGCATTATTTTTCAGATGAAAATCCATAAGGGATGTTATGTCTATGTTTGTCATTACGTCACCGTTCAGAACCACAAAATGATCTGCGTCTATGTACCTGGATGCATTCTTTATTGCACCGCCACTTCCCAGGGGTTGTGGTTCTGCAGGATAGCTTATTTTCAGGCCTATGAAGTCAGAACCAAAATGTTTTTCGATCTTGTCAGCCATGTGACTGATGCACATGACAACGTCTGACAGATTGTGATGCTTTATCAGTTCCATGTGATGTTCCAGTGCGGGCTTACCGCCAATGTCAATCATTGGTTTTGGTATATCTTTTGTGAGCGGCATTAACCTGGTTCCCTTACCACCTGCGAGTACAAGTGCCATTATTTTTGGTTTTTGTCCTGTAATGACTTTTGCCGCTTCCAGAAGGTTCTGAACTTCGTAGTCTGCCTTAACATCATACTTCCCATCCTTTCCGGCTGCACCTGTCTTAACCAATATTGTCTTGCAGCCGGCTTTCTTCCCGGATGCTACATCTACAGTCCTGTCTCCTATTTTGAAGGAACTTGACAGATCTATGGAAAGATCTTTTGCCGCTTGTTTTATCATACCAGCCTCAGGTTTTCTGCAATCACAGGTTATCCTGTACTTTAGTGCGTAATCTGGTACATCATCGTGCATCTCCGGATGGTGCGGGCAAAAATATACAGCATCAATATTGATACCTATTTTTTTCAGATCCTGAACCATTTTATCGTTGATCTTTGCCACATCTTCTTCGCTTACCCACCCACGCGCTATCTGGGGCTGGTTTGTAATTACTACAAGCTTGAAGCCCTGATTCTGCAAAAGCCTCAAACCTTCGGCTGCATAATCCTCAATTTCTAGTTCATTGGCCTTGGTGACGAGTTTTGTGGCTTTTGTTATAGTCCCGTCTCTATCAAGGAAAACAGCTTTATTCATAATAATCACATGGCGTCGTATCCAAACAATTCATTAACAACAAGGGCAACAATTCTGTGATAACACATTATGTGACCCTCCTGTATTATTGACACGTTCTTAACAGGAACGTTTAACAACACGTCAACGGTGTCTTTTAACTGTCCACCATCATTCCCCGTCATACCAACAGTTGTTGCGCCTAATTTTTTAGCGGCTTTTATTGCTGAAAGAACATTTTTTGAGTTTCCACTGGTACTTATGCCTATTACAACATCCCCGGGTCTCGCGTTTGCTGAAACAAATCTCTCAAAACTAGTATCATAGTCGTAATCGTTGCTTATTGCCGTTAATGCCGATATGTTGAAAGGTGTTAGTGCGCTGAGAGGTTTTCTACCCTTGTCTCTTGAGGACAACTGGCCCTCAAATTCTGCGGCAAGGTGCATTGAGTCCGCCGCAGAGCCTCCATTACCGAATATGAGTAATTTACCGTCATTCTTGTAGCATTTTGTTATGACATCTGCCACATTCTGGATTTCAGAAAGATCCAGTTTTTCCACCATGTCTTTATGAAGCTGTATTTTTTCCTCTAAATATTTCATTCAGAAACACCTCTCTCAAATTGATACCTTATTGGCTTGGCCCCCAGTTTTTCCAGTGCCTTTGTTACATATTTTTGTTTTCCGGGGCAGAAGAATATGGCTGACCCACCAGCCCCTGCACCTATGAAACGTCCCCCTAATGCACCAGCTGTAATAGCAGCGTTGTATATTTCGTTGATTCTTTCATTTGTTATATCCGGGGCTGTTAGCTTCTTTATCTTCCAGTCAAGCTGCATTACGTTTCCCATTGTGTTAAAGTTTCTTGATTCAAGCGTGTTTTTCATACTAAGTATATTTTCACGCTTCATGTGCAACATTGCTACACTTTCTTTGGCCTTTTCTCTTTGTGCAGCATGCAGTGCTGTGCCGGTTTTTACCCTTGGAACATAAAACAGAAGCAGACTTTTTTCCAGTTTTTCCATCTCCATTTCGGTGAGTTTTATGGGATTTAATTCTACTCCTTCTTTCGTAAATCTCATGTAGTTAATGCCTCCGTGGGATGCTGCCCATTGATCCTGGTAACCACCTTCTATTTTCAATATTTCTCTTTCAATACGATAGGCAAGCTTTGCCACTTCTTCCTTTGGCATTTCCTTTTTGTTTAGCTGGTTGAACGCATTTATGATTGAAACAGCATGGGCTGCACTTCCCCCCAGACCGCTTTCCAGCGGGGCATCTGTATGCGTTATTACTTCTATACCCATATTTCCATAGTGTTTTGCGACGGCCTTCATGACGTTTAAGGCCCTTTCACCGATGTTTATTTCTTCTATCGAGTTGAATTCTTCCGTGTGACCTGTTTCTAATGAACGTAGAATTATCTTATTTTCTTCGATTTTGTGTATTTCGCAGTAAGAGTAAAGGTTTATGGTTGCATTTACCCCGTTTCCCCACCCCAGGAATTTCATATAGTAGTCACTATCACCACAGGTTCCGAATGAAATTCTTACCGGAGCTTTTGCTTTTGCTAGTGCATGATTTGCCTTTTCCACTTAATCACCTAGAATAACAAATTTAGATTGTTTGAACTGTTTAAATAGGTTGGTATTTGTGCTTTTCAAAACGTAGTTAAAAAGCTGATTGGGTCAAAAATGGAAATGTACATGCCTATAAGAAAATTAATGATGTATTTATTCTATGAAAGTTTGCAAGGGCATAGAACTTGTTGGTGGAATTGACCCTGAATGTAATATATACGTGGTTGACGGCGAATTCATTGTGGACGCCGGCACAGGCCTTCATTTTGGAACCATTAAGAAGGAAATAGAGGCTGTTGCAGAACCTGATATACTCAAACTTCTTATTAATACTCATTGTCATTTTGACCATACCGGGGCTAATAAAAAATTCAGAGACTGGCTGAAAGTTTCTATTGGCGTGCATCCTGCTGATAAAGATGCAGTGGAAACAGGCAAGGGGTCTCTTGCGGAAATGTTTGGTCATACACCAAGGATAATGACAGTTGACAGAGTGTTACGCGGAGGTACACTGATAAACACAAAGAATTTCTCTTTTGAGGTTATACCTACACCAGGACATACGCCCGGTTCGATATGCCTATACGATAAAGACAAGAAAATACTCATATCAGGCGATACTGTTTTTGAGAACTCCGTTGGAAGAACTGATTATCCGGGCGGAAGCAAGAGTGAACTTGTTATGTCATTAAAGAAACTTTCAGAACTTAATGTTGAGTACCTTCTTCCGGGTCATGGGTCGCCAAAGATGGGCGGAATAAGCTTCTTCATAAAACAGATGGTGAATTTTCTGACAGAGGATAAGAAATATATTTGATTTCACATCCCACAAGCCTGTGAGCATTGACAGAAAACAATTCCGGACCGTTTTTCAGGATAATTATATTTCCTTTGGCTGCTACTACCTTACCCTTTAGATCAAGACCGTCTTTCACTTCCAGTTGCTTTGGCTTTTCTTTCACTTCCTTTATTCTGTAGATACTCTGCAGGTTGTATATTTCCGGACTTTTCAGTAAAAAATCATTTCCACGGAGTTTTGTGAAAGCCCCGAATATGTTGATAGCCGCAGCATTTATGTTTCCAAACAGCATGTTCTGTTTCTGAACACCGCTGATACGGTCATGTATTTTAAGCTCTTTTCTTATTTTTTGTTCTACAAGCCTTGCTTCTTTACCATCCTGTATAAATCCTATCTTTGCTCCCATGTCAGCTCCCTGTTCAATTAGTCTCTCTAGTACGCGATGCTCATAGGATATTCCGACCTTGAGCATTGTGTTGAATGCAGCGAGGTATATGTAGTATTTGTTTTTTTCACATGATTTTCTCTGCGGCTCGTTGCCGCAGTCAGAACCGTCACATTTCATGCAAAGAAAGAAGTCATCATTTATCCCGCACTCTCTGCACATCTTTTCCGTGTCTACCGTTCTTTTGTTTGGACATTCGAAATGCTTTCCGTTTTTTGTATACCCAACACAATATCTTTTTCCGAATGTCAAACTTAGTTCTTTGTCAAATAGTTCCATTTTTGTTATTTCTTTTCCTTCTCTGGCAAAGAGAAAGGGTTCACCAGACAGTCCTTGTGTTCCCCATTTGTACTTGAAAATCTGCATAAGAATTCCTACTTTGATATAGATCTGTATTCTTTGACTGCTTCTTTTGTGTTTTTCTCACTGAGGTTGAGCAGTATGTCAAAGAACCTGTGCGCTTCAGACCTCTTCTCTTTGAGAAGAGCAGCGGCAAGACTTTTCAGTATGCTTGAGTTGTAATCGTCGTAGTCATGAAATATTATCCACGGAATATTGGCTTTTATGTAATCTGGTATACTGCCAGTATAAGGCGTCCTCATTAGATAATTATAGTACATATAGAAAAGATCGTCACCCATACCCCTCTTTATCATTTCTCTTCCTACAATAACATCTTCTATAGGCTTTGGCAGATTTAACTGAAGCATTAAGCGCATTAGTTCGTGGTTTACGACAGTCTTTATCCCTTTTATGTCTTTTTCCAGAACCAACGGGTTGTTATAGTCTATGCAAATAATTGCTTTATCATTCTCAACGACCGTTACGCTGTAGTCTCTTATGTGGAATTCTAGTTCATTAAACGGCATTGGGTAAGTATTTTGTTTAATCATCATATCAAATACTTTTGATGCAGTAAGAGATGTTTCGTCCTGTTCGTATTTCTTCACTATTCTCATGCCTATAATTTGTATAGAAAATATATAGGCTTTAAGGGGAAGATAAATATATGAGGAATCGCGAGGTAGCTAATGTTCTGACGGAAATTGCAGATCTGATGGAGATAAAGGGTGAGCTTGTTTTCAAGGTGGTTGCCATGCGCAGGGCTGCGCAGACCATAGAGTTCATGGCCAAGGATATTGATGAAGTTTACAAAAGGGGCGAACTTGACGACATTCCGGGTGTTGGCGAGGCTATTTCAAAGAAGATCGCAGATTATCTGGAACACGGAGAGTCAAAGTACCTGAAAAAGCTGAAGAAGGGTTTGCCGCCGGGATTTGATAAATTGCTTGAACTTGAAGGTGTTGGACCCAAGAAAGTTAAATTGTTCTACGAGAAGCTTAAGGTTAAGAATGTGAAAGATCTGGAGAAAGCTGTCAAAACGGGAAAGTTGAGGAAACTTCCGGGGATGAGGGAGAAAACTGAAGATAACATTCTGAGAAGCATAGAGTCTGCCAAAAGAAGAACGGGTAGAATGCTTCTTGCTGATGCGTTAGATACTGCTGACGACGTTATTAAAGAACTCAGGAATGCTTCCGTGGGGAAGATAGACGTTGCCGGCTCTACAAGACGTGGAAAAGAGACGGTTGGTGATATAGATATACTGGTTACGTCTTCCAATCCAAAAAAGGTTATTGACAAGTTTGTCAGAATGAAGGATGTTTCCCATGTTATCGGTAAGGGTTCTACAAAGGCTTCTGTCAATCTCAAAAGCGGGCTGCAAGTGGACCTGAGAGTGCTAAAGGACAGTGAATACGGATCGGCTCTTATGTACTTTACCGGGTCCAAGGATCATAACGTTGAGTTAAGACGAATTGCAATATCCAGGGGAATGAAACTGAGTGAATACGGTCTGTTTAAGGGTAAACGATTTGTGGCAGGTAAGACCGAGAAAGAGGTTTACAGGAAACTTGGCGTGAGTTATATCCCTCCGGAGTTGCGTGAGAATCGTGGTGAGCTGGATGTGACAATACCAAAACTTGTAGAACAAAAGGATATTCGCGGTGATCTTCATATGCACACAAAATGGACTGACGGGAACAACACGATAAAGGAAATGGCGCTGGCTGCGAAACATCTTGGGTATGATTATATTTGTATATCTGACCATTACGGTACAATGCTTATTGCTAATCCTTTGGACAGGAAAAAATTTGAAGCTCAACAGAAGGAAGTAGAAAAAGTAAGAAAGAAAGTTGATATAACAATACTCCACGGGGCTGAAGTAGATATAATGGCTAATGGTAAACTAAATGCGCCTGATTCGCTACTTAAGAAAATGGATTTTGTTACTGCTTCACTGCATACTGCACTGAGGAAAGAAAACACGGGACGCGTTATTAGTGCAATGCAAAATAAGTATGTTCATTCTATTGGTCATTTAACTGGCAGGCTGATAAATGTCCGCCAGGGATCAGATCTCAATTTTGGTAAAATATTTGACAAAGCCAGGGAAACAGAAACTCTCCTGGAAATAAACTGCCAGCCCGGTAGACTCGATTTAACCGACACTAGCTCAAAAGCGGCTTTGCAAGCCGGCTGCAAGCTTGTTGTCAACACTGATGCACACAGCGTTGAACAACTTTCTAATATGAAACTTGGAATTTCCGTAGCACGTAGGGCCTGGGCCAGAAAGAAAGATATTGTGAATACCTACAATCTTGACAGGCTTAGGAAACTCTTGAAATGATATTATCTTCTATTTTGAATTTAACAGGCAGGAACTGCTCTATTACCCATATGTTTGTCCGTACATGATTAGTTACTTCAGCTACTTTTACTATTCCGTCGGTAAATGCGAGATATGGCAGGATTTGGTCGGCCATGTGTTCGTCAAGACATGCTCCGGTTTCACATACTTTCTTCAGGTGCTCAGCGGATTCTTTTCCTACAGTTTCAGCCGGTTTACCTTTTTCACCAAGCGATGAAGCACCTAAACGACAATTCTCATAAGTTGCATAACAAGTTAAGCAAGAGCCTGGTGAACTACTTTCGGTTTGTGCGACTTCTTTTATTCCGAAATCCGTTATTTTTGAAGCAGCTTCAGCTTGTCGCTGTGCGACACCTTCAAGGTTCTTTGAGGATACGCTGATTAATCCGTGGTTGAGAAGTTTGTCCCTATGTTTCAGGTTTATTGGCTTCAACTCTGAAGGATTTATCTTAACTTCAACTACTCCCCCACCTTTTGGATAGAAGCCGTATCGCTTTGTTTCAATTTCTATGTCTACACCTAACTTTTCTAGAAAGTAGGTGAAGACGTGACGCATGTAGTCAATACTTGGACTCCAATTCACGTGTGTACCGCCGGTTATTTTGAGAGTTGTTGGATGCTTTGCGTGTATTGACGGTAGTGCAACTGCCTGGATAACAAGAGCAATGGAACCGGCTGTTCCTATGTCAATATCATAGTGACCCCCGCCCAAGCTTCCCGGATTGAAAACAAGTTTTGTGTCACCTACTTTTGCTTCTACATCTGTATTGCAAATCTGGGCAACGGCCTTGATTGCTGCCAGATGTTGGGCCTGAATACCCGGGTTTTTCCGGTTAGCTCTAATATTTTCTATTTTACATGCCTTGCCTGTAATAGCAGAAAGAGCCACGCTTGTGCGTATTATCTGTCCCCCACCTTCACCGTGGGAACCATCTATACTTATCATACCCTGATCACTTCATTGTTCTTGGGTACAAACGCCTGTATTTTGAACTCATCTTCTATTGATTTGGCGAAGTCTTTGCACTCTTCACCATGTACACAGATAACCTGTTCAGGCTTTGTTCTTCTTATTATATCGAAAAGACCGCTCTTGTCCGCATGCGCACTTAACTCCAGGTGATGTATGCTTGACTTGACTTTGTATCGTTCTTCTTCATTGTCAAATATTTTTGTTTCTGTTAACATTTTCCCGGGGCTGTCCTCGGCCAGATAGCTCGTGAATATGACACTGCAATGCTCACAGCTCTTTATCTCGCCGAGATACCTGACGGCCGGACCGCCACCAAGCATTCCGGCAGATGAAAGAATTATAGGGTATTTCTTGACAGCTTCTTTCCTGTCACGTTCACTATGCAGGAATTTTACTTTTTGCAGGAGTTCCCGGAACTCTTTTGGGCTCCTCAAGTAACTTCCATAATCAGCTATTATTTCTGATGCCAGTTTTGACATCCCGTCCAAAGCTATCTTGTCTGCATACTCTTTCAGAATTAATAAAACTTCCTGGGAGCGTCCAACTGCCAGGACAGGTACAAGTGCAACACCGTTGTTTGATATCGTTTCTTCAACAATATCAACCAGTTTCTTTTCTTCCAACCTTCTGTTCTCCTGTGTTCTTGTGCCGTAAGTACTTTCAATTATTAACGTGTCAACTTTCTCAGGCAACTTGCAGCCGTTTAACAGCTTGCTCTGGCGGGTTTGTATGTCTCCTGTGTACAAAACTTTTTTCCCATTATCTAGAAGTATAGAAGAACTTCCTGGTATGTGACCTGCGTCCCATAAGCTGCAGGAAAACTCGCCTATCTTAAACTGTTCCTTATATCTGACTATTTTTGTGTTTTTGACCAGTCTCTTTACGTCTTTTTCAGAGAAAGGTACGCCAAAGCCTTCTTTCCTGGCAACCTTCATGGAATCCTTTAACAACATTGTGCCTAATTCTAGGGTTACATCGTTCATGAAAACCGGTATCTTTTCCCGCTGGGCCAAAAGAGGGGTTGCTCCTATGTGATCTAAATGTGCGTGAGAGACAATTCCCGCATCGAATTTTTCCCGAATTGGATAAGTTGGAGGTTCGGGCTGGATCCTAACACCATAGTCCATCACAATTCTTTTCTTGTCTTCAACAAGAATTGCACTTTTTCCTATTTCGTTCCCACTGCCCAGAATTTTTATTTTCATATTTTTCCCCAGATTCTTGAAAGCCTGTCCTTGCTTGCCAACGCGTCAGTTTTATTGAACACTTCGAGTGTTATGGTTCCATCATAGATAGACTTTATTGACTTTATGGTTTTCAACCAATTTATATTACCCTTACCTAAACCTGCGTGTAAATCCTCTTTTCCATTGTTGTCACATATATGCATGTGGACTATCCTTTTTGAGAATTTTTTCATCAGGAGAGTTGGCTGGGCAGGATTTCCTATATGTGCATGAGCTACGTCTAAATGGAACAACAATTTTGGAACTTTTTTGAAAACCATTCCAAGTATTTTTGGATTGCTTCCCGTTCCGGGCGTGTTCTCTAACATTACCTTTATCCCGTATTTTCTCCCTAGAGGTACAAGTTTCTTTAACGTCCATATGTTTGAGTCAAGTATATGCCTTTCTTTTATGAAAGGTAATGATGTATCAAAATGTACATTTACATATTCTGTCCCTATTTTGCTGAAAAGCTTCAGGCATTTTTCAAATTCCCTTATGGCGTGCAGCCTCATTTCCGGAAAAGGAGATCCGATAGGCAGGTACCACCCTGTATGTCCCATAGTTTTTGCCTCACCTACAAGAGCTTTGAGATTTTTTGCGGCTATGTTATCAGGGTGAGCCCTTGGTGATTCAAGGGTCAAATCAATAAAATCGAAGTTGTTCTTTATCCACTTTACTTCGGAAAACAGATCTTTGTGGGGATTGTTCATGTATCCGATTATCATAACTGACTTATTGAGCTACTGATTTAAAAAGGCAGGGAGAAATAGTTAACTAATGGACGTGGATATACGGTTGGATCTTATAACATCCGTTGGCGAGGAGATTGTAACCAGAGAAGATCTTAAATCTCTGTTGGAAACCAAAACAAAACCTGTTGCTTATGACGGGTTTGAGCCAAGCGGTCAACTTCATATAGCACAGGGTATAATGAGGGCAATCAACACAAACAAAATGCTAAAGGCCGGTGTTCATTTCAAGTTCTGGGTTGCTGACTGGTTTGCTTGGATGAACAACAAGATGAGCGGAGACCTGGAAAAGATAAAAAAAGTCGGTCAATATCAGGTGGAAGTCTGGAAGGCCTGCGGTATGAAAGTAAAGGATGTTGATTTTTTATGGGCCAGCGACGCGATGGATGACAAGGAGTACTGGAAGAGGACGGTAAATATAGCGCGTAATAATACCGTCCAGAGAATTCTTCGCTGCTCACAGATAATGGGAAGAAGCGAGAAGGAGGCTATAAGCGCAGCACAGATATTTTATCCTTGTATGCAGGCCTCGGATATCTTTCATCTAAAAGCGGACATAACAAATCTTGGAATGGATCAGAGAAAGGTTAATGTACTTGCCAGGGAGATAGGACCCAAACTCGGTTACTGGAAGCCGGTTGTTGTCAGCTATCATATGCTTATGGGTCTGAAGAAACCTCCTGAAGGCGTGACAGATCCTGTGGAAAGGGCAATAGCGATGAAGATGAGCAAGAGTCTTCCGGAGACTGCTATCTTTATGATGGACAGTCCTGAGGACGTTAAAAGGAAGATCTCCAAGGCATACTGTCCGGAAAAGCATGTTGAAGAGAATCCTCTGATGGAATACATGAAATACATAATATTTGAAAGCTTTGACGAAGTGGAAATAACCAGGCCGGAAAAGTTCGGCGGAACTGTTTCATATACTAGTTTTGATGAACTTGCAGAGGACTTCAGAGAAGGAAGATTACATCCAATGGATCTGAAAACTGCTACAGCTGAACATGTAAACAAACTTCTGGAGCCGGTGAGAAAACATTTCTCGAAAGGCAAAGCAAAAGAACTATCTGATTTTGTCAAGAAACAGGGCACAACTAGGTAAATTTGTGAATGAAAGAAGAATCAATTTTACCATTAATTATTTTTATACCATCCTTACAAAGCAATGTGGTTTTCTTTGCGATCTTTTTACCTTTTATACAACCATCGTAACCGCCTATTGTCCCGTCACTTCTGATGACTTTGTAGCATGGATATAGTTCTGGATGTGGATTGTGTCGCATGACACGGCCAATAGCTCTTGGACTAGACTTTGTAGCTCTGGCCAATTCTTTGTACGTGGTTACCTTTCCTTTTGGTATCTTTGCCAACAAAATTAGCGCTTTGTGCATGCACATCACCTATAACTCTTGATAGTTTAATCTATTTAGGTCTTCTTCTATGTCTCTGTAAGACTTCCCGCACAACATGCCGCCTGCCAAGAATTTCTCCTGTGTTACTTCTATATGACAGAATTCTGGTGGTACAAAATTATCTTTTTCTTCTTCCGAGGAAAATTCTATATCGGCAAGTACAAGGCCTTTGAGTCCGCCCTTGAACACGTCTATTTCTATAATCTTGTTATTGTACCTGTAATAGTACCGTACCTTTTCCGTGACTTTTCCATCCAAATTTTTCAAAGAATTAAATTCACCTTCATCAAGCTCTATCGTCTGCTCCATTTGTATGGATGCGTCACCTTCTTTAACAGGTGACTTTTTTGTTATTTCAAAAACATCCCCTTGTTTTCTTATTCTGAGTATTGGATGATCCCTGGATTTTGGTAAGTATATGTCTATTAGCTCTCTGGATTCACATTTTTCCAAGTCTTCAGGCAACTTCTTTACTAAAAACGTTCTTTCCAGTTCTGTCGGCATCTTCTTCTAGTCTTCTATAAACTTTTAAAGAAAACAGGGAAATTGATACTATGCTTGATATAAAATTGATAAGAGAGAAACCGGAGCTTGTTCTGGATAATATCGCTAAAAGGAACGAGCCTGACAAAGTCCAGATGGTACATGATTTGATTGAACTGGATAAGGAGAAAAGAGAAGTAATACAGGAGACTGAACAGCTGAAGAAGAAGAGAAATACACTCACAAAGAAGATTTCTGAGCTGAAGAAAGATGGAAAAGATGCAAGTTCAACGATGAGGGAAGTGAAGGAACTGCCCCAAAAGATAAAAGAAATGGATGATAATTTGGAGGCTCTGGAACATAAATGCAAGAACCTTCTTTATAGAATTCCTAATTTGCTTCATGATTCTGTGCCTGCTGGAAAGGATGATTCTGAGAACAAGGAAGTCAAAAAATGGGGAGAGAAAAACTTCACGTTTGAACCGAAAGATCACCTGACTGTGGCCGAAGGTCTTGAAGTTATAGATATGGAACGCGCTGCTAAGGTGGCCGGTCACGGGTTTTACTATCTGAAAGGAAAACTGGCTATACTGGAACAGGCAATAATCAAATTTGCACTGGATGCTTTAGTGAAGAAGGGCTTCACAGTTATTTATCCGCCGCTGATGCTTCGTAGGGAGGCTTATGAAGGCGTTGTTGATCTGAAGGATTTTGAAGACGTGATGTATAAGAATGAGGATGAAGAGCTGTACTTCATAGCAACAAGCGAGCATCCTATGGCTGCTATGTATATGAATGAGACTCTGCTAAAGGATCGTTTGCCGATAAAATTTGCAGGCATAAGCCCTTGTTTTCGTAAAGAGGTAGGTGCGCACGGTAAGTATACAAAAGGACTGTTCAGAGTCCACCACTTTAACAAGATAGAACAGTTTGTTTTCAGCGACCCTAAAGACAGCTGGAAGATACATGAGGAGCTGCAGCGTAACAGTGAGGAACTATACGAAGCATTGGGCATACCGTACAGAGTTGTTAATGTTTGTACCGGTGACATTGGTTTAATAGCAGCAAAGAAGTA
This sequence comes from archaeon, assembly GCA_028279825.1. Classification (GTDB taxonomy): domain Archaea; phylum Aenigmatarchaeota; class Aenigmatarchaeia; order GW2011-AR5; family GW2011-AR5; genus GW2011-AR5. The sequence continues at coordinate 124,193 of JANQNA010000007.1, forward strand.
TGATACGGAATTTCTTATGGCCGACGGTAACTACAGGGAGATTGGCTCAAATTCCAACTGTACAGACTATCAGGCAAGAAGACTGAATGTAAAGTACAGGGAAAAGGAAGGACAATCTCCAGCAGGGTTTGTGCACACGCTGAATAATACTGCTTTACCAACGAGCCGTGCAATGGTGGCTATACTTGAGAACTACCAGCAGGAGGATGGTACAGTAAAGGTACCTAAAGTGCTTGTGCCTTATACGGGTTTTGAGATAATTGAGAGTGGATAATCCTTTATAAACCTTTGTGCTATATTATATCAGAAATAGAGAAACGTTTTTTGGTGTGGTAATGAGTTATACGCTAATTGTTACGGAGAAACCGACGGCTGCGAAGGCTGTGGCAGAGGCTTTGGCTGACAGTAAACCTACCAAGGTAGGTGAAAAGGCTGCCTGGTATGAATTTACCAAAGATAACAAGAAATTTATCACGGTTCCTGCTGTTGGCCATTTGTTTACGCTGAAACAGGCTGACAAGGGCTGGTTCTATCCCGTTTTCAACGTTGAATGGGTTCCTTCTTTCAAGGCAAACAAGTTTGCCGCTTTTTCCGAACAGTATTACAGAAATATAGAAGAACTGGCTAAAGATGCCAAAGAAGTCATAATAGCAACTGACTATGACGATGAGGGAGAGGTCATAGGTTTTAATATCCTGAAATTCCTCCTTGGCAGAAAGGACGCGTCAAGAATGAAGTTCTCTACCATGACCAAGGAAGAGTTACATGACAGTTATGCTCATATGGCAAAGCTCAACAAAAATTTGATTGAATCGGGTCTTGCAAGACATTATCTGGATTTCTACTGGGGCATTTCGCTAACAAGGGCGTTGACTCTGGCGGTTAAAGCCTCAGCCAAGAGATTCAGGATTCTTTCCACAGGTAGAGTTCAGGGGCCGGTTCTGCACATGCTGGCCAAACATGAGAAGAAAATCAAGGCGTTCAAGCCTGACCCGTTCTGGGAACTGCAGTTACATGTCCAGGTTGGAAAGAAAACGCTTATAGCGGAACACGGGAAAAAGCTCTGGAAGAAGAAGGAAGCGGAGACGGCGCATAAGAAATCAAAAGTAAAGAATGCTGCTGTTAAAAAGATAGACAAAAAAGTCATGACGCAGGCCCCGCCGAGACCGTACAATACGACATCCATGCTGGCTGATATTTACAGATACTTTGGTTATTCTCCGAACCAGGGTCTTAGTATTGCGGAAGCATTGTATCAGGCGGGTTTGATTTCTTATCCAAGAACAAGTTCAGAGAAACTTCCAAAGGACATCAACTTCAAGAAAATCATAACAAATCTTGGAAAACAGAAGAACTATGAGAAGGAATCGAAAGAACTGCTTGTCGGGGATCTAAAGCCGAATGAGGGAAGCAAAACGGATGCTGCACACCCGTCTGTATATCCGACAGGTGTTTTCAAGAGAATGGGTGAAAAGCAGCAGAAAGTTTACGATTTAATCACACGAAGATTTCTGGCCGTGTTCGGTAAACCAGCCAAAAGAGAATCGCATAAGGTTACACTGGATGCAGGCGGTGTTGCTTTTACGTTAACAGGCAAGAAGACGGTGGAGCCTGGATGGACTTCGCTTTACGGAAAATATGCCAAACGTGAGGAAGTTATCCTGCCAAACCTAAAACTGAAAGATACCCTGCCTGTGAAGAAGAATGATATGCTTTCTAAAGAGACGCAGCCTCCGGCCAGATTTTCACAAGGGTCTGTGCTAAAGGAAATGGAATCAAGGGGACTTGGTACAAAAGCAACAAGAGCACAAATATTGCAGATACTATACAGCCGTGGATATCTTATAGGAAAGAGTATCGAGGTAACTGAGCTAGGCAGCCAGCTTTCGGGTATACTTGAGAAAAACGTGCCGGATGTTATATCCGAAAAGCTTACCAGACACTTTGAGGAAATGACAGATTCTATTCAGACCGGCAAAGCAAAAAGAGAAGATGTAATAAATGAAGTCAAGACAAAACTGGAGAAGATATGTAATGATTTTCGTAAAAAAGAAAAGAAAGTCGGGGATGAGTTAACAGAGGCGGTTATTGCCACACAGGACAAACAAAGTAAACTTGGTGAATGTTTGAAGTGTAAAGGTATGCTTAAGGTGCATAAGAACTGGCGGACCGGCAAAAGGTTTGTCGGCTGTTCCGGCTATCCAAAGGGTTGTCGTGTAGGATTTCCGCTGCCAAGGGAAGGTGTCATAATTTCTACAGACAAAAGATGTGACAAATGTAAACAGCCAATAATACAGGTCCAGAAAGCCGGCGCAAGACCGTTCAGGATGTGTCTGGATCCTACCTGTGAAACTAAAAAGGACTGGCTGGACAAGGCAAAGCTGAAGAAGGTCCAGGCAGAGAGTAGAAAGTCCAGTAAAGAAGCTGAGAAGTTAAGATGTAAGGAATGTAAGAAGCAATTCAAGACGGCAAGGTCACTGACGATACATGAAAAGACGCACAAGAAATAGTCTTTTTATTCTTTCATGTTCATAATGGTAGAGGGTTTACTTCTCTTCTCTCCTTAAAAAAATGGAGGGATTTCATGAAAATGAACTTACTAAAGCAAACACATGACAGACCATCTGTCCTAAATACAGAAGAACTGGCCGCAATAACAAAAATAGAATCGGAACTCCTCAGATCAGCGAGAAAATATTTTGAGGAGAACGGGTTCAAGGAAGTGGTTGTGCCGCATATAACAAGAGTAACGGGAGCCTGCGAAAACATAGATACACTGTTTGAACTGAACTATTTCGGTGAACAGGGATATCTGGTGCAAACAGGACAGCTATATCTGGAGGCATTGATTCCTAAATTGGGAAGTGTATTCTGCATAGGACCGAGTTTCAGGGCTGAACCTGATATAGATGAGAGACACCTTACAGAGTTCACTCTGGTGGAAATAGAATTTCCCGGAGACTTTCGGGAACTGCTGGTGCACATAGAAAATATAATCTACGAAATGATACAGGGTGCGCTAAAATGCAGGAAAGAGCTGGAACTTTTGGGTGTAGATCCGGCAAGACTGGAAAAAATAACGAAACCTTTCCAACGAGTGACATACACAGAAGCCATAAACATGCTGCAGAAAAAGGGACTGGACGTAAAATGGGGGGACGACCTGAAGAGCAAACATGAGAAACTTTTGGCTATAAACCCAACTTTCATAACACACTATCCTGAAGCCATAAAGTTCTTCAACATGCGACGTAACGAAAATCCGGAAGTGGTGAACAGTTCTGACCTTGTACTTCCTTTTAGTGGGGAAGCAGTTGGAGCCGCTGAAAGAGAATTCGACCATGAACTTCTCGTAGAGAAGCTAGAAAAGTCGCCGATGTATGAACAACTCCTAAAACGAGGCAAGACTATAGAAGATTTCAGATGGTATCTCGATATAGTCAAAAACCATTCTGTCCAGCACTCGGGCTGTGGCATAGGACTGAACAGAGTGATGCAATTCATCTTAGGAACAGATGATATAAGGGCATCAACGGCATTTCCAATGAACAAAGAGTCGCTAATGTAGCGGCCTTTTTTCTTTTTATAATTCCGCGCCTGACATTTCAATTAATTTGAATTTGCCATCGTATTCTATTTCGAAGAACGCGCAGTCGTCTATATTTTTGAATTCGCCTTTTTTCAATACTTCCCGAAAGAAGCAGCTTATTGGTCCTCCATGAGTTACAACTGCCACAAACCTCAAATCAGAAGCAGCTATATTGCTGAAGGCTTCTATTACTCTTTTTTTGAAAGACCCATAGTCTTCAGCGCCTTCTATTGTATTTTTGTAGGACTTTAGTTTTTTGATTTCGTCCGGATACTTTTTCTTTGCTGTGGACTTTTTCATACCTGTTAGTATTCCATAGAAGTTTCTTTCTCTCAGGTCGTTAACAACTTCTAATTCACGGTCCAGATCTTTAGAAAGTATTTCTGCCGTTTCCTTTGCCCGAAGACGGGGGCTGGAAAATATCTTTTGTATTCCTTTCCTGGAGAGTCTTATAACGAGTTTCTTTGTCTGTCTTCTGCCCCTGTCCGTTAGATGATCATCATAGTCTCCGCCGTACCTGCGTTCAATGTCACCCGTACTTTCACCGTGACGAACAAGAAATATCTTCATTTTAAGAATTTATTTTCCTGGAATTTAAAGCAAACTTGTCGCGCCTTTGAAGAGAAGTATGATTACAACGAACCATTCCACGAAAACAGGCAGATCAAAGATGAACAAAATAACAACGGCAGATATCAAATCTACAGCTCCATAGAGCTTTCCTACGACATCAGCACCTATACTGATCACACCTTTTACAAAGTGGATCAAAAACAGAGGTACTGTCAGGAATAGAAGATTTACATTCATGTATATGGCAATGGCTGTTATGATATCAATAACACCTAAAACTTTCAGCATCAACATAGCTATCAGCTGTCACAAACACTTATAAAATGCTGAAACGACCCACCTGCTTCAGGCCGGTTTTTTCTATGAGAAATTCGATTTTCTGCCCTTCACCAATGTTTCTGTGTTTACGCAAGATGGCTAATCTCTGGTTTTCTTTTTCCGTGCGGCGTAGCTCTACTAACGTCTTAGACCAGTATTTGGCTATAGTTCTTGATGTTAGTTCTGTAGTTTCCCCTTTACTGTAAACCTGGTTGGTTACTATAATTGGGATACCTTTAGTACGGGCTATTCTTGACAGTATTGAATATTGTGTCGCGAGCTGTTTGTTTATCATGGTAAAGTTCTTTTCATCCAGTTCGAGCCTGTATAAAGCTACCATCGAGTCTACGACAATAAGTCCAGATTTTTCCGTAAGAGATTTTTCCAGACTTTGAAATCCTCTGTGCTGTTCTGTCCACTCATGAGCCTGGATAAATGTTATGTTCTCTAAATGCTTTTCCGTGCCGCCTAATTGCGCGAAGCGCTCGAAAGAAAAGGACCCTTCAGTGTCCATGTAAATTACCTTTTTGCCGGCTTCACACACACGTAAAGCGGCCGACAGAACTATGTTTGTCTTGCCGGATCCCGGCGGGCCGTATATGTTTGTGATTGCATCGCTTTCTAAACCGCCTTCGAGAAGCTTATCCAGCGGAGTCTTGGTCTCTAATCTCATGTTAGAACTATGAAAGAAGAAAATTTAAACTCAAGGATAATCGACGCAACTATTGTGATTGTCGGGCTTGCATCTCCTGATCCTGTTAACAGTTTTTACACAACCTTTGATGAAACCATACTTTTTTGAAGCCATAATAAAATAATTGGAACAGGTTGGATAGAATCTGCACGTTATCCCTCTTTTGTTTAATCTTTCGGAGAGTCTGTCCTGGTGTACTTTTTGAACTAGGGTAATAGAAACTTTTGTTGGGACACTATCATTTCTTTTCATAATAGATAACACTCTTTTTGATGTTCATGGAATTGCATCCAGGGCATTTGTCGAACGATTTGGATTTCTGGCTCAGGTCTATTGACTTGCTTGATGACCATGCGCCCCACGGACTCCCGCATGTTCCACAACCGTACAATGCATGTGCCTGAGCCTGTCTTTTTACCACTTTCTTGTCAGAGTCTAAATAATGCCATACCTTTCCACATTCGTTACATTTGCATTTATTTTCTTTGATATGTTTTTTTGGATTGAACTGCCCTGATCTTATATTCAGTTTTTTCGCTTTCATACTCCAATATTGGCTTCTTGTATATTAAATATGATATTATTTTTAGTGTGTGCGGTAACACTAACTTTAAATACTTTTAGTGTGTACGGTAATACTAAAAGTGGTAATGTGATTTGTGATGAAGATAGAAGTAAGAAAGGAGGGAAACGCTGTTATAATAACGTTCGACACCCGGCCTAAAAGATTCAAGTCTGACTATGAGCGGAATAAATTCTTTCGTGAATTGCACGGCTGGAACCAGATTGTGCCGAAGGGTGAAAAACGTTATGAGTACAGGAGGAAGGGTCTGTTAGATGAAATACCGCACATAAAGGTGGCTGATTCGGCTTTTATCGTGGCTCTTGAACACATGAAGAGGATGGAGAAGTTCTTTGACGAGTGGCATGATAAAGTACACTGTGAGATGATGAAAATAATGCTCCAGGACCAGGAAAGAATGAAAAAACTGATGGAACAAGAGGATTAATAATTGAAAATACAAATATGGAGTGATAGTGATGGATGACATAAGACTGAAAGTGGGCGAATTGACTGAAAGAGGAGACTTTGGAAGAGGGATTGTCAGGATCTCTGCTAAAGACATGAAAAAAGTTGGAATATCGGAAGGTGACATTGTTGAGATAGAAGGTAAACGTAAAACGGCTGCCATTGCTGTTCGTGCTTATCCGGTTGACATTGGTTTGGATATTTTGAGAATGGACGGGCTTGAAAGACGTAACTGCGGCGCAGGTATAGGCGAAAGTGTCAAGGTGCGCAAAGCCCAGGTGGTAGAGGCTAAAAGCGTGACTATAGCGCCGGCCAGAAAGGGAATAATAATTCACATGGGCGGCAACCTAATAAAACAGAATATTCTTATGAGACCCCTTGTTACAGGGGATATTATAATACCGAATCCGATAGTTCAAGACAGACGATCAAACAGCGTGTTTGAGCAGTTCTTTGGCATGGATTTCGGCGACTTTTTGTTTACTCCTTTTGGTGAAGAGAAGTTTGTTGTGGTAAATACAGAACCAAAAGGAATCGTACGTATTACACGTGCTACGGATGTCGAACTTCTTCCGCAGATGACAAAGCCTTTAGAAGAGGAACGTGTACCGGAAGTTACATACGAGGATCTTGGCGGACTGCACGAAGAAGTTAAGAAAGTAAGAGAAATGATTGAGCTGCCGCTGAAACATCCCGAATTGTTTGAACGTTTAGGTATAGAACCACCAAAAGGGATACTGCTCCATGGACCGCCCGGATCAGGAAAAACCCTGTTAGCTAAAGCTGTGGCTAACGAATCAGGTGCAAAGTTCTTTGTGATAAACGGACCGGAAGTCATGAGTAAGTTTTACGGTGAATCCGAGGAGAACCTTAGGAAGATATTTGAGCAGGCGGAGAAGAGCGCGCCTAGTATTGTGTTTATAGATGAGATAGATTCGATAGCGCCAAAGCGTGAGGAAGTAAAGGGGGAAGTGGAAAAGCGTGTAGTCTCACAGTTACTGACTTTATTGGATGGACTGAAGTCACGCGGAAAACTGATAATTATTGGTGCAACTAACATTCCGAATGCCATAGATCCAGCACTGAGAAGGCCGGGACGGTTTGACCGTGAGATTGAATTGGGCGTACCTAACAAGGACGGACGTAAAGAAATCCTACAGATTCATACAAGAGGTATGCCACTTGACAAAGGCGTGGATCTGAACCGCGTAGCGGAGATAACACACGGTTATGTCGGCGCTGACCTGAATGCTCTTTGTAAGGAGGCAGCCATGTACGCACTTCGTCGTGTGCTGCCGGATCTTGGTACCATAAAAGGTGACAGACCGATCCCTCAGGAAATACTGAAAAAACTAATTGTTACAAAGGATGACTTTGAATACGCAATGAAGATGGTTGAGCCTTCAGCAATGAGAGAAGTGCTAATAGAGATCCCGAAGATTAAGTGGGATGATATTGGCGGACTTGAGGATGTGAAGAAGTCGATGAGAGAGGTTATTGAATGGCCGCTTAAGTATCCAGACTCTTTCAAACGATTAGGCATAAAGGCTCCTACCGGGGTGATGCTATTTGGACCACCGGGCTGTGGCAAGACGCTGATGGCTAAGGCTGTAGCCAATGAAAGCGGTGCCAACTTTATCTCCGTAAAAGGACCTGAACTGCTTTCAATGTGGGTCGGTGAAAGTGAAAAGCATGTAAGAGATGTGTTTAGAAGGGCTAAACAGGTGGCACCTGCGATAATATTCTTTGATGAAATAGATGCACTGGTACCAAAGAGAGGAAGCCAGCAGGATAACAATGCATCGGAAAGAGTTGTTTCACAGCTTCTGTCGGAAATATCAGGACTGGAAGACATGCATGACATTGTTGTTATTGCTGCGACTAATAGACCGGATATAGTTGATCCTGCCCTGTTGAGACCGGGCAGATTTGAGCGACAAATTCTTGTACCAACACCAGATGAGAAGTCGAGACTGGCTATTCTTTCAGTCCACACAAAAGACATGCCAATTGACAAAGACGTTGATCTGAAAAGTATGGCCAGAGAAGTTAATGGATACTCAGGTGCCGACATAGAGGCGCTTGTGCGCGAGGCTGGTATGAGTGCAATACGGAGGAGTCCTGATTCAAAGGTTGTTACGCGTAAAGACTTTGAGCATGCAATGAAACAGGTCAAGCCTTCGGTGACAGATGAAATGAACCAGTTCTATGAATCAGTCATAAAGAAGAGAAAGGCCAACGTAATCGAGGAAGACGCCAATTATACGGGATGATAAAATGAAAAAGTGCATAGCATGTGATAGAGAAACAAACTGGACTCATACAAAGCAGGGTATAGAGGCAGCTTTTTGCCACTATCATTATCCAATACCTGTCAGAAAAATAATTCTAGAAATTAGATGTACTATTTAGCTTTGTGGTATTTTTCCCAGACTTCTACTGAATTGATAAAGTTCTGGATAATCTTCATTCCGTCTCCACCCAGCTCCGGGTTGAAGTGGACACCAAAATAAGGACGCTCCATTTCTGCTATGACTTCGAAAGGATATTTAGAAGATGCCATTACATCAAAGTTTTCAGGCAGATCGTCAAGACCATTGTCACAGTCCTTGACCACGGTGAACATTCTTTTCATATCCAAAAGAACAGCACAAGGCCGCTCCATTTTCACACGTTCATTTTTCGGAAACTTACCCGGCACTATTTTTGCTCCGTATGCTGTACCCAGGAAAAGCGAAGCCATGCCAATGGCCAAAAGAGGCTTGTTGAAAGTCTTGATTATCTTTTCGTTGGCTTTTTGGTTCTTTGCATCCCCATCCGTCAGAATGATGGCAGATGCGTCTTTTGGAACCTTGTTAGGTTTTACAATTGTGCTGTGACCCCTTATCATCCTAGAAATCTGTTCGGCACCTTTGCCGTTATCAACTATTACTAACATAAATTAACTTCTCCTAGAAACTTTAAAAAATCATGTTACAGCAAAAATAGCTAATTTTCTCGACAATGTCCGAATGTTGTAACTAATTCGCCAAATTTGTGAACTGCTACTGATTCTTCTGAACGATCGCCACGTGCATAGGCTTCTCTGGCGTCATGCATTGCCTGTCTTGCTTCTTCTCTGCTCAAACCGCCAAAGACCCTGGTCATTCTTTTCCGGCTGCTGTTTCTGCCGCCAAAACCGGTGTCATCCAGAGTATCGTATCCGTTGTGTCTACTGTCAATATAAACGGATTCACGCCCTTGATCTACCACTGTGTAACTTACACTACCAGTTCTGTAAAGCTCCCTTGTCACACCACATCTTGTGTGACGCTCAGGTCCTAATAATTTTCCAAGACCTGCAATTACAAGAATGCCACCTAAAACTAATCCACCAGCCTTTAATCCGCTCATACGTTCAGGCATAACTTTGTTATGTCAGAAAAAAATATAAGTGTTTATCGTGTCGTGACGATTGGATCATCTTGGACTATAACAGTGTGTTCGGCCTGGGAGACTAACCCGCCTTTGGCGTCTCTTAGAGGCGGATATGTTGCAAGAATGTTGTTTTGCGTCAGCTCACGCAAAGCTAGCCTTATTTTGAACAAGGAGCTTGGCAGACCATAGTCTATGGCATCTTGAGATAACAGCCAGCGTTCTGCGAAAGGCAAACCATTGTATCGCTGTATGAAATTCAGTATCTTTTTAGCTTCGGGACTTCTTACAGGTTTTTCTTTTTCAAGAGAAAATATCAGTATATCCGGCGTATCGTTTACGTGCCCTGCACCAGTTGACGCAAAAGGCTCTATGGCAATAACCTGATTCTCTTCTAAAGTCTTGGAAGATGAAAACTTTATGTTTGGTATGCTTGGAGGAGCGTGAACTATGTATTGATCAAGACCATGACCTGTCAGATTTTCTACAGGCTTAAATCCATGGGATGTTATTACCTCTTCGATTTTTTCAGAGATTGCCTGTATTTTGGCGCCGGGCCTGATCATGTCTATGGCAGCATTCAGGGCTTCGCGTGAGGCTTCTACAAGACGTTCGTTACCGCCAAATTGAATCGTCACGGCTGTATCGGCCACATAACCATCAACATGAACACCAATGTCTATTTTTAACACATCAGTATCCTTGAGAACAGTCTCATCTTCATGTTTAGGTGTATAATGTGCAGCAAGATCGTTGAGAGACAAATTAATCGGGAATGCCATGTCCGCTCCTTTGTCCCTGATCATTTTTTCTATTTGCTCTCCAAGCTCAAGAAGCGATACACCTGGTTTTGCAGATTTTGCCGCTTCCTCGCGCGCTTCCTTTGCAATTTTTCCTGCCTGAATGTATTTTTCAAGAATTTCTGAATTCATTAGATTACCTTCTTTAGTAAACTTAAATTGGTTTTTGCTTGTAATGCATAACAATTACGTGCGTGATTCCAGTTCGTTTTTTATAGATCCCTGGAGAAGTAGTGCTAATGGTAAATTTTGCTGACAGTTTGCTACGTGAAATAGATGCAAAGCAAAGTCCCATATGCGTTGGACTTGATCCTGTTGTTCATAGAATACCGGAAGGGTTGCGACTTCAGGTTATGAGAGAATACTGGAGTCGTTTTGATACACAAGAATTGTCACCAGATGTTGCAATAAAGGCAACTGCCGAACTTTTTTTCAGATTCAACAAAGCTATTATCGATGCTACACATGAACTGGTTCCTGCTTTCAAACCCCAATCAGCACACTATGAGAAACTAGGTGCTGAAGGAGTGAGGGCACTTGCAGATACGATCAAATACGTAAAGGAAAAGGGCTGCATCGCTGTGCTGGATGCAAAGAGACAGGATATCGGAAAAACGGCAAATGCTTATGCTGATGCGTATCTCGGCCATACAGAACTTATAGACTTTTCAAGAACGTCAATGTTTGATGCTGATGCGATTACAATAGGACCTTATCTGGGTTCTGACAGTGTTTCGGAATTCGTAAATGCATGTGAAGGATTTGGGAAGGGTGCTTTTGTTCTTGTCAGGACTTCTAACAAATCTGCTGGTGAACTACAAGGTGTGACTACAGACAGCGCTCGTCCTTTATATGCAGAGACAGCTGGATTGGTTCATGAATGGGGTGAATCATTAAGAGGTCATAGAGGATTTTCATCTTTAGGGGCTGTTGTTGGTGCTACTTATCCAGAAGATGCAGTTGTTTGCAGGGAATTGATGCCACACACGATCTTTCTTGTACCTGGATATGGTTCTCAGAACGCGAAAGGTGATGATGTTATGCCTAACTTCAAGAAAGGCGGATATGGTGCTGTTGTGAATAGTGCCAGTGATATTACGTTTGCTTATCAAAGACAGCCTTACGAAGGAAGATTTAATGATTATACGGATGCAGCAAGAGCAGCCGTACAAGATATGAAAGAAGATATACTTTGTGCAATGGAAAGGTCCGGCAAGCTTCCTAAAGGATGGTAACTATGGAATGGTCTGAAAGAAAAGAAGTAACAGCTAGTCAACTTTTGAATAGATTTTATGATTGTGGATTGGTAATGACTTGGTATGGTCATAAACCAGACGGGTGGACGCTTAGATCTGGTGTATGGAGTCCTTATTACATTAATTTACGACCATTGTCGAGTCATCCTAGCCTTCTAAGGGAGGTTGGTAATGCGGTGGCTGACATGATGATAAACGAAGCTGAATACTGTCAAAATTCCACCTATGGGCTTGTAGGTGTTGCCCAAGCAGGGGTGCCTATAGCAATCTCAGCGGGAATTGGTAGGGAAATACCTGCTTTATGGACAAGAAAAATAGACGCGAAGAGTCCTGAAGATGTTATAGAAGGAATTAAAGCTTACGGACATCACACTATGGTTGAAGGTGTAATGCATGATGGCAGCCGCTTGGCTGTAGTTGATGATTTGGTTACAGACTTTGGCAGTAAGTTGGTTGCAGTTGAACAGGTAAAGGCTGAAGCAAGTGAAAGGGACTTGAATGTTACATGTGAGGATGTTGGTGTTGTTCTTGACAGGGAACAAGGTGCTGCTGAAGCCGCTCGTGAACATGGAATGAACTTGTATTCTTTGATACCTTTCAAGTCAAGAGGTATGGATTTACTGGGTGATAGACTTCATCCTGTAGAAAGGGAACATCTTATTGGCTATATGGATGATCCTGTGAGGTATCAAAACGATCCAGAATTGAGACGGCACTTAATAGAACTTGCCAAAAACAGGTAACTACTTCCAGTATATCTTAGTGCGGGCGAATTGTTTTTCTGCTGCTAGAATGTCTTTGTAGAACTTGTCCTTGTTTGTGTGCATCATTGCCAAAACTCTTGCAGCTGTCTGCGGTCCGATACCATGGCCGGCTAATACCTCTGCGGCCTTGCGTCCATATACCATAACTAAATCTGCAGATCTTCTTACAGTCTGCAGCTTTTGCTGTTCTTCCTTTGTGAGAGGCTTTTTCTTTATTCTTTTTCTGACTACTTCGGCTGCAGCTATCTGGCGTTTATGTAATACTGCTATTAGTCTTGAAGTACACTTTGGACACTCAGGCTGCTCGTCAATTTCCTTTACCGTCTGTACTATGTTCCATTCACCGCAATTCGTACAAAGCAGTCTTACTCTTGTGTTCTTCAGACGCTTCTTGAAAGCCTGGAGGATTTCCTTTTCAGGCATCCTGGGTTTCATGACTTCCGAGAACTGATGCGTAAGACCAAGTTCACCTAAATAGCTGAGACCTTTCTGGGATTTTATTTTTATTTCGTTATTACGTATTTTTTCCAAACATGCTTTGGCGTTAACAATATCCATTTTTTCCAGGAATGTCTCCCTTAACGCTTCGTTGTATACAGGAGTTTTTTCATAACTGGTCACGATCTTGTTCAGGTTTATCTTGTCAAACTTGGCACCCTTCGATATTATCCCGAATCTTCTTGCCACATGCAGGAATCTCCACTTGAACATTGAGGAGCGTTCTATTGACTCTGTCAGAAGTTTTTCCATTTCATCTTCACGTTCCAGAATTTTCTGGACTTGATCTGAAGAAGCCACAGTCTGGAGAATAATTCTGTAGGGGTCGTTTTTCATGTTGACTGCCACACCTGTCTCTGCCGTGAGCACGGAAGAAATGTATCTTCCTACTGTATCGTTTACCAAAGAACCGAAACATGTGTGCAGTATTATGAAATCCTTATAGGTTTCTATGAGAATGTTCTTGTCATCTGGCACAGGAAATGGTTTATGTTTTTTTATTATGTCAACCAGTTCTCTTGCTGATTCAGCGTCAACATTATACTTTTCCTTTATCTTTTCCACGTCTTCTTTGGCTGCAAGACGGCGTAGCCGTCCAACTTCCTGGGCTACTTCATATGACACAGGAATCAATTCACCTTCCCAGGAAGGTATAGCAGATTCAATATCATCAACAGGCTCGACGATTACTTTCGGTCCGTCCACCTGGATGATCTTCCAGGCACGTCCTGCGCAGACAAATGTGTTTCCTGACTGGCCGTGCTCTGCTATGAAACCTTCATCCAGCACGCCAATAGGCTCGTTTTCTATAACTGATATTACTCTGTACTTAACGGACGTTGGTATAGTTGAGAGATTTTCGAAATAAGTCGTCCAGGTTTTTCTGCGACGCTTGAGGATTTTGTTGTCTTCCGTCCAGAGAAGTCTTGTTTCAGCCATGAACTTTACAAGATTATCAATATCCTTTTTCCTGATGTCTCTATACATGTAGGATTTTTTTACAGTCTCGTAAACTTTTTCTATAGGCAGTTCATATTCATCCAGCAGCAAACCCATTATCTGCCCGGCCAATACGTCTAAAGCCATGTCATGCGTCTTTATTTCTTCCAACTGTTTTCTTGCTGCGCGTGCTGCGACAACAGCTGATTCAAACACATCCTCATCACCTGAAATTACAACACCTTTGCTTGTCTGACCAACTTTATGACCTGCTCTTCCTACTCTCTGTATGAGACGCGTGGCCTGTCTTGGCGAAAGGTACTGGATAACCAGATCGATAGAACCTATGTCTATACCGAGCTCCAAGGAACTTGTTGCTATCAAAGATTTTAGCTCCTGCTGCTTGAAGGCAGATTCACTTTTTATCCGGCCTTCCTTAGAGAGAGATCCATGATGTACGGCATGCTTGAGTTCTTTGTCCAAGCGGGTTAATCTTGAAGATAGAACTTCTGCCGTTTCTCTTGTGTTTGTAAAAGCTATTACACTTTTGTGTGACTGGATTAAATCGTAAAGACGTCTTAGTCTTGTGGTTGTGGAGACGCCTATAGCTAAGTCATCTGCTAAAAGATGGTCCTGCGTGTTTGGTTTTGGTGTTTCCACCTTGATGTTATATGTTTTTGCCGCTTCTGCACGTATTATTTTCACATCTTTGCCGAGAAAATCGGCAACTATTTGCGGTGAGCCGACAGTGGCTGAGAGGCCTATGCGCTGGAAGTCGCCTGCCAGGTGACGCAATCTTTCTAAGCCCAAGGACAGTTGTGCTCCACGTTTACTTTCTATCAACTCATGAATTTCGTCAACTATTACGTACTTTACATTTTTTAGATGCTCACGGAATATTTTTCCTGTTAAAATTGCCTGGAGTGTTTCAGGTGTTGTTATCAGACATTCAGGCGGAACTTCTCTCTGTGCCGCACGTTCTTTCTGGGATGTGTCACCGTGACGGACGGCAACTTCCAGGTCAAGCTTGTCACCCCACCAGTATAGCCTGTCAAGCAGATCACGGTTCAAAGATTTTAGAGGTGTTATGTACAGAAGTGAGATTGGTTTTGCCTTTTCCAAGTGGATTTTATCAAATAACGGCAGCATGGCTGTTTCTGTTTTTCCTATCCCGGTGGCTGCTATGACCAGGATGTCTTTACCGGCCAGTATTTCAGGAATGCCCATTTTCTGCGGCAGCGTCGGCTCAAGAAATCCCTTCTTTTCTATGATTTTCTGGAGTTTTTCCGAAAACGATTTGAATACCATTTATACCAAATCCTTTGCACGGCCCAGGTCTGTGCCGTTTAATAAATACACTCTCGGGTTCTTTAGCTTTGAGGCTATGGGACCCTGGAATTTGCACTTGTTAACTTCATAATTACCTGACAGTTCGTTGAATGCAGGCATTATGACTACGGTTTTTTCACCGGCCTTTCCGCGTACCCACACAGGTTCTTTGTAAATAGCTCCTACATCATCCTGAAAACGTACAACAAGATGGTTGTGTCCGACGACAATTATTTTCTTTTTGGTGTTTACCCTTCTGTGGCCGTGTGTAAAGAGGTAATCTCCTACGGGCATTGACTTTCTTACGGAAGCACCTTTAGCGAGTTTCTCTATGTTGCCGTCATGGTTGCCCTTGATGATGATTATTTTCTCGAACTTTAGAAGTTTCAGGAATTCCGGAATTTCACGCAACTCCTGCTTGCTTATACCGGTTGTTTTATGTTTCAAATCACCGTTGATTATCAGGTATTTTGTTCTTGTTATACGCTTCAATTTGTTAAGCCTTTTGGCCATTGTCTTTACCTGGCTGGGCAGAGAAAACCCGCTCTGCCAGAGGTCTTTCGTGATACCTATATGTACGTCTGCTACGATCAGATATTTGTCCACTTTCATTGCAGCTTCGTTCTTGACGAACATAGAAGTAATATTTGTCATATTACTTTCAAAAGCCTTAAAACAGATCTGTTAAAGACAAGATTTTCAGGAAGTTGATGTACGGCCGGAGGTCCTGTTTTTTGACGGCAAAGCCTGTTATTGTTGTACCATCAGTATTTTCACTTTCCCCTACGCTTATCACTGTCTGCTCTACGGACAAAACTTTGGAATCTTTCAGAAGAACCAGATAAAAGGTTCCAGATGAAACAAGGGTGTGCTGTTTTGTGCGCGTATTTGTGTCAGGTCCTAGGATGAGGATTTCACAATCATCACAATTTGTCGATACTGTTCCCCCCTCAACGTTTATCTTTGGCTTGTCACCGGCGACATTTATTGTTCTTGTTATTTCATACTCCTTGTCGCCGTTTATTTTTACTCTTAGTGTATAATCACCCGCTTCAGTGCCCAGTTCAATCTTGTTTTTCAGAACAAGTTCCATCTTATTGTTGTTAATTACTATTTCCTTCTTGTTTGCATTCCACGTTCCTTTCCAGGTTGAACCGTCAAAGCCAAGGGAAACGGGATTTACACCCTTGTATACGTAAGAATAAACTTCAAGATCCTTCTTATCGGGTGACGTTATCTCAACAACCACCTCAAATTCATCGTCAACGAAGACACTTTCCGGATATGACTTGATTTCGTATTTTTCAACTAGATCACTCGTTGCCGGCGGAACGTATGTAGAACCACCTCCGCCTCCACTGGAGCCGGAAGATACAACCTGTACCTGGCAGTAGGTAGAAGACAGACCGCTGACAGTTATACTGGCCGTGCTGTTCTTGTCAAGACCTTCGGCAAGTATTGTGTAAACACCGTTACCATGGGCGCCGTCACAGTTGGGTTTCAGCCTTACAGGTAGTGTGACTGTATGTGTTGAGTTTTTCGGGGTTGCATGGTAAGTTGTGGTGTCACTTATGCCCGGTATTGATACGTATACGGCATACTTGGCCGTTGCGTTTCTGTAAATATCAAGAGTAACGTCAAAATCATCGCCAAAAACTACGGACGACTTGTCTACGTTCGTTATTGTTATGTATGACTCTTCGCTTGGAAGTTCAATTTCTGATACATTGATATTGCCGCAGACTGCGTTATTTGTTGTGTTTGATTCATTTCTAAATAACTCACCGCATACTTCATATGAGCCGGTCTCATTATGCGTCCAGTTGCCACCATAAGCCGTACAATTTGTTTCTACGGTGAACGTATTGGTTACGTTGAGAATTGTGTAATTTACTGTTATGTCTTCAGCAGTACAGTTTTCTATGCTTATCTGGAAAAGGTTTGATACTGTTTCATTGACAGCGACCGAAAGATTGAACAGTGCCAGGGAAGCGTCTGTCGTGACTGTGTACTGCCGGTTGACCTGGCCGGGTGTCGGTTCACATTCCGTCCAGTTGCCGAGTAAGCAGGCTGTTTTGCCTTCCGTTACATCCGGATACGTTATGTTGTCGAAAATTGTGTTGTTCTTGAGAATTACCGTTTCTTCTGAATTTGGAAGGACCATCCCGGAGACATTTATGACTGTTTCATTGTATCCCGGATAATCATTGAGAAACGTTATCGGATCCTGTGCTATTACTGCGTATGCTCCCGGAATCAGTATCATGCTGCTTTGACTTACATTTTCCAGGGATAAGCCATGATCAACACCCCCCGTGTTGAGTTTCCAGTCTGTGAGGTTGTAGGTTACGTTTTCATTGTTGTAAATTTCAACCCATTCGTGACCTGTGTCAGATCCCTGAAAATCAAACATAATTTCACTGATTACTACAGCATGTGAAATAGAAGAAAGCAGTAATACCACTGCAAATACATACTCCAAACGCATTCTAGAATCTTAACTAAAAGAAATAAAAGGGTTAGCAGTCCCTTGAATCCTTGTTTCCAGGGCCGCTTATCTGTATTTCTGAATCACCGCTACAGCCGATTGTCGTTGTGTTGCATGATTTTACAACGCCGGGTGCCCATGATCCTGCCTGCGCGCCGCCTGCTCCCCACTCGCACGTAACGGGTGTATTGTTTACATAGACTGTCAGCACAGACGTGTCTGCTACTACAGAACCGATATGGCGGATGTAGATAACTGCTTCTCCCTGCCCGCCTGATATAGGATCAATGTTGTCTATCGAGAATTTCTGTCTTTGCCTGTTCATCTGTGTTTCAAGATCAGATTCAACACCACTTGTTGTTTCCTCAAGAGATCTCTGCAGGAATACAAAGGCGAAGCCTGCCATGGAGATTGTAATAAGTAACAGTAATATTATAGCTATAACAGGAGTAATACCCTTCATATAATCACTGTAAATCCTTTCGTTTATGGGGTATATAAAGAATGTGGTAATCTGGACTTTGCACAATAACTTCATATCTAACAAAAAGTACGATTCTTAAATATATATCTGATATCTTCTACGCCGATGTATATGAAGACGAAGTCATCAGTTAATCTATGTACTTGCCTGTCAAGAATACAATCACCAGAAACAATAACATATACCAGATGGCCCTTATTTTGATGGTATCATGATAAAACAGTGTTTCCTGTCTAGCATATTCTTCTAGTAATGCA
Source organism: archaeon (assembly GCA_028279825.1). GTDB lineage: Archaea > Aenigmatarchaeota > Aenigmatarchaeia > GW2011-AR5 > GW2011-AR5 > GW2011-AR5. The sequence goes on from JANQNA010000007.1 coordinate 142,626, forward strand.
TTTGTCTTGCTGCTGTAATTGGCACAAACAACTTCTCCGCTATTCCAGTTAACATCGTACTTTATCGTTGTACCGTTATACATGTTACAGAGTGCAAAGTGAGCACCCTCATGCCATTCTACAGCCAACATAGAATGTCCAAACATTAACAGTAACCACACTACAGGCACTATAATCAGAGCAAGAAATATCCTGTGTTTGTTTTTTGAAACCTTTGTACCTGACATCATCTAACTACGTGTATTACACGTATTTATTGTTGATTTTAATTGTAAGCCAGCCGTAATTTATACGTGGAGTAAACGTAGTGGTGGAGAATGAAAATAGACAAGTACGAGATCAGAAAGGTTGTCAAGTGGGGCCAGGGAAAAGTGGTCTTCCTTACCAAGGAAATCACCGAATGTATGATGAAAGAACACGTTATAGTTACAGTTGAGAAAGAAAAAGGCGAAAAAGTAATCAAGATCAGGAACTTTCAGTTAAAGGGTTAGAGCTCAATCTTAGCTGTATACACCCTCTTCTATTTCCTTCTTTGATTCTGACAGTTTCTTGATACCCTGTATGCTTTTTTTCATCTCGTCTGTAGAAAGGAAATAGTCATTGCAGGTGGAACAAAATTTTGGATTCGTAGTTTTAACTATAGCTATGTCTGGGTTGCCTATTTGAGCACACAACTTTTTTGTTCCTTCCTTCGATTCCAAGGCCTTCGAGCAGTTCGGACATTTCATGATAAACACATCTCATACGTAGTAATTAATCTATATATAGCTTAACTACTCTTTAAAGTTTTCTGCAGTTTTTTCTGTTCTTTGTGGGTTGCTATGTCCATACGACCCACGGATATCACCTGTTCCAGCAGATCCACACAAACAGCAATTTTCAAGGTGCTGTCGATTAGATCGGAGAAAAATATAACACTGTATGAATACTCATCCCCACCGAATTTGTTGATCTCCAAGTTCCATTTGATAACACAGTTATCTAGTTGCTTGATCTTTTCCTCACAGTCATCAAAGAAGTTGTCTATCTTTTCGTCAGTTTCACACTTTGCTATTATCTTTTCGGCTTGATTGATTATACCCTGGTTCCAGATGAAACTACATTTTGGAAGTATTTCCTTCAAAAGTTTGACGTCTCCAGTATCACTCATTAAACCATAGACTTACTGAATTTATTTAATGTTATTCTTTGAATATCCTGGTTAGTTTGTCGTATACTTCGTTCAAACTTGCGCCGTAAACGGTCAAACTCTTACTTTTGTTGTTCTCGCGGTCACGAATCGTAACAGTTATCCCCATAGGCCTGTTAATTGTTACCATAATAATTACATTTAATGTTAACTTTAAATAGACTTTGTATAAGTTACACGCCATGTTAACACAGACTGTAACAAGAAACTGGAAGATGTACAATCACGCCCAAACGGAAGAAAAACTCCTTGCTATGAGACTAATCAGCCACGCTATAGATTACATGGAATTCCCTTACGAGTACAAGGGAACAGGCAGGCCTTCAATCTACGTGACAGACATGATAAAATGCTGTATATTCAAGGTGTTTAATAACTTCTCATCGAGGAGAACAATTTGTGATATCAAGTTGGCTCACGCTTTAGGGTATATAGATCATGTTCCTCACTTCAACACGGTAAACAACTACATGTCAAAAGAGGTTATAACTCCCCTCCTCCACAGGGTTTACAAAATTCTAGCTCTCCCTTTTGGTGATGTAGAGACCACGTTTGCTATCGATGCTTCGGGATTTTCTAACCTGCGCAAAAACAACTGGATAGATTACAGAACCCAGAAAAAACGTATAGCTGGTTGGAAGAAACTCCACATCGTAACTGGGGTTAACACTACCATCATAGCCTCAGCAACTGTTAGTGAAGGAAAAAGAAACGACACTCTGTACTTTGATTCTCTAATCAGACAAACTGCAAAAGAATTCAGAGTGTTGGAAGTGTTAGCTGACCCTGCCTATCTATCCCGTAACAACTGCAACACAGTTGAGGATGTAGGAGGGCGGCCTTTTATTCTTCCAAAATCCAATATCAGGTTAAGGTCTCTTCAAGCTTACAGTAGAGCACGGGCATGGAAAAAGATGATAAAAGTCTGGCGTGATAACCAACAGTTCTTCCTGGAAAAATACCACAAAAGAAGCAATGTAGAGTCCGCTTTCAGTTCCATGAAAAGGAAATTTTTACCTTACACTCGCAGCAAAAACGACACAGCCCAAACAAACGAGATCCTCATGAAGGTCATCTGTCATAACGCATCCATTCTTTGTAACGCTTTTTTCGAGCTCGGGATTAAATTCGAGCTAAAAAAGGTCTAGTTTTTGTGCAAAGCCGGTAATCTGGAGGAATTATAAAATCTTTTCCTATATATGGTTGCTATGCCTATGGCGACATTTGATAGTATAATGAGGGAGCTCTTGCCACCAGAGAGGTTTGTATTATACGGTAGCGTCCTTTCTGAAGAAGTAAGACATGGAGGAGATTACTATGTCAGAAGTCCAAAACATGGAGTATTCGTGAAGGTTAGTTCGTTGCCATACAGAACTGTCAGAGAACATAATGATTACGGAATTTGGGACAGATTAGATGCGTTAAGAAATGCCCCGTTTTACAGAATGGCCATAACAGACGAAAGTCTTCCTGCTGGTATTGAGGAAGGGCAGCATATGATGCTTGACGGGGACCCATTCTTCTGCAGGCAAATGATGATAGCTAGTTTAGGACGTATAGGTTACCATCCTGCCTGCCCGGATCTAAGGGAGGCTATGCTACATGACCTGGACCCGTATATACGAGGCTGGTCTGCAACAGCCCTTGGAAGAATAGGTGACAAAAGATACACGGGAGATCTAATAGAGGCTGCCCGTGGCGGCCAGGGAGAAGCAACTGATGCTTTAGGACTAATGAAAGATGAGGCAGCTGTTCCTGCACTCAGAGAAATGCTAGAGGACAGCCAACGGGATCATTATCTGGCCAGGTTCACACGCGACTATAGACGCGCAACAATGGCACGAAACAGAATTATGGACATAACAGAAGCACTGAACCGGATAGGAGGCAGTGGAAAACTTGCTGTGTCAGAAGCCTTAAGCACCGAAGATCCATGGTTAAACTGGTCAGCAGCCAAAGGTGTAGAATATTCAAAGATCTAGAGAATCTTGCCATCTGTAAGGCGTTTCCAGTTTCTGTTTGTCTTTTCCTGGACTTTTTCTATGTCTTCTTCCTTGATTGCAAATCTCTTCTGGACGTGGTTGAATATATCTACAGGTTCTAATCTGTTAGGCCGCTTTGTAAGGTTGACTGTACCTCTCTCTATCTCGAACAGCGGCCAGAGTCCGGTTTCAACAGCCACACGCCCGACTTCTATCATGTTTGACGGTTCAAATTCCCAGAATTCAGGGGACGGGCACAAAAGATCTATGAACTTGAAACCCGGTGTTGCTGCCGCTTTTTTTAATTTCGCTATATAATCATCAGGGTGTGAAACTGTAGCTGTTGCCAAATATGCAGAACCGGCTACCAGTTCTTTGGAGAAGCTCTTGCCCAGTTTTTCGTCCATGCAGCTGTATCCCTGGTCGTTTGCACAAACGTACAGGATGTTTTCTGTGGCGTTTATCAAAGAGTTCAAATGTTCGGATGTTGATCCGTCACCTGCAAATACAACCACAGTTGTATCTACTTTTGGATCCAGAGATCTTGCTATCCCGCGCGCTACACTCACGGCATTTGTACCTGCGTGCACGAAAGGTATGTTAAGGCCCTTAAGATCAGAGGAACTGACCAGAATTACGTTGTCTAACGCCTGTAATAATAGCTTCAAACCGAGTGTGCTGCCGCTGTCACTTCCGCCTGAAAATTCGACCTCTTTAAGCTCGTCTAAATTCACATCCATGGACATGGCTATTCCTTAGATTAAATACTTTTTATAGTTATAACCCATTTGGTGGCGATGATAAAACCGTCCCAGTGTGACAAGATTATATCTTGGATGAGCATACGGGTAGCTTTTGAGCCACCGTTAATACTAAACGAAAACGTCTCTTTGTTTTGAGAGTTCTACACCTTTTGGTACAAGTGCATATTTTAGAAAGGCTTCTTCTGGCGTTCCTTCAAAAACAAAGAAAACACCGTCACGTTCTACAAACACGTCTTCTTCATATGCTGTTGCTGTTTTGTGGTCGTGCATGGGACCCATCATACGTGTTATTTCTACACGGTTAGGGCGTCTTGTTACATCTGCAATCCCAGATCTGAAGTATTCAAATTTTATTCCGTGGACTGCTGTGCCATAAAAGACAACAGTACCTTCCGAAAAGTCCTGTCCTGCGAATTCTTCAAAAGTAGCGTCTCTTGCTTCTGACATGGACTAAATATATGAGAAAACTATATATAACGTATGAGAAAAGGAAGACAGATATATGCTGGAAAATACGAAGCAGCGCTAAAGCTCTGGAAAGAGGGCAAATCTGTCAAGGAAATAGCAGCGGAGCTGAATGTATCTTACTCGGCTGCATATCACTGGGTGAAGGGGTTGCGTAAGCCGGAGAAGGGCAATGTTAACGAGTTCTATGATTACATACGTAAAGACGGTCCGCTACCTACGGCCAAAGTGGAAGAGCGGTTTAAAAAACATAATGAATTGTTTCTTATGGCCAACAAACGAGGGCTTCGCATGAGTAGGCATGTACTGCAGCGCAAATATGGTCCTTATGCTACGTGGTACTATGTTGACGGACAGGAAAAGCTGCTAGAGAAGCGTTTAGAGCAGCTGCAGGAAACAATAACAAACGTGAAGGATAAGCTAAGATCTAGTATCCTGAATAAATAGAGAATCTGCCATAATTTCTGTAAGGTCTGACATACGGCTGATAATAGTTGTAACCACCATAATAGCTTCCATAATGATGGCCATAGTGGTGGTAATTACCATAATGATAATTAGAGCCATAATTGTGGTGATAATTAGAACCGTAATAACCGTAACTTGGATAGCTGGAAAAGAAGAAGAATCCTAACACAAGCAAAATCATGACAAGTTGTAATAAGTTTTTCATAACGCCTAAGATAAGAGAAATTCTTTTAAAGCCATAATACAACATCGTTTTCGGCTTTGTCTACCTTGTCTAAAATGTCATGGAAGTCTTTTTCTGAAGGATACTTTCCCAGGGAAATGACGGAAGAGCCCTTGATATGACTGCTCAGGACACCTTTTCGGCCTAAAGATACAGCCTGGTCAAAAACCACGACTTTTCTGCCTGTCAAGACCTTTAACTCTTCCTCGGGCCAGGGTCTAAAGACCCTTATACGCAGCAAACCAACTTTTCTTCCCTCTTCACGCATTTTCTTCACGGCGGCTTTTGCCGTTGAGGAGTGGTATCCGGCTATAACAATTACCGTTTCCGCGTCTTCTGTCATAAAGTTCTCTACTAATCCATAAGATCTTCGGAATTTCTGCTTCCATTTTTCATCAGTTTTCTTTATGATTGTCAGCGCGTTTTCCATTGCCTTCTGCTGCTGAAGTTTTAATTCACTATACTCTTCGGAGAAAATATCATTTACAAGAGGCTTTTTCATGTCCAGTCTTTTCGGGTTGAATCTTGTCAGCAGGCCTTTTGTGGACTGTTCTGTTGACATCTGTACAACCTCTGTGTAACTTGACGGACCGTCTATGTTTACTATCACAGGTAACAAAACTTTGCTGTCCTCGGCAATCCTGTAAGCCTGGATTATTGTGTCATGGATTTCCTGGTTGGTTTCAGGGAAGAACATTAGATAACCTGCATCACGCAGAGCCATTACAGCAGAATGGTCACTCCTTAAACCATGCTGGGATCTTGAGACATTTGCCATTACAAAAGGAAGACGCATAAAAGGTGCACTGAATGTCTCATATGCCAGAGGCGAGGAGACCGGAACAAACGTTCTTTTCCCCGCTGTTGCCGTTCCAACAGCGGAAGCCATGACAGCACTTACTGATTCTGCCTGGAAAATATCACAGTTGTGAATTTCCCTCAATTTTTTTGTTATGTCAATAGAGAATGGAGCCGGAAAATTAGGAACAGCCTCTACAAAGGATAGCTTTGCGGCATGTGCAGCCGATTCTGTAGATGATAAAACATTACCTTTCATAATCATACCCTTGGTTCATTTTTTTCCGATTCTTCTGATATTGCAAAAACAGGACATTCACGCAGGCATATCAGACAGCCTGTGCAACGGTTATAGTCAATAACAGGGAACCCATTTTTGTTCTTGTTTATTGCATTGTGGGGGCAAAAAACTATGCAGTTGTAATTCTTTTCACACTTTTTTAAATCTATCTTTGGCTTGTGAACCCTTACAGGCCTGGCTGAAGGCTGCGGTTGTGATACAGGCAGCCTTTTGTCATCGTATTTTACTTCATTCAGATTCATTATTTCACACTCTTGTAACCATCATCGAGCATTGTGAAGAAGCTCTTTTCAAGGCCTTCTGACTCCAAGGAATTCTTGATACTTTTCATGGTTATCTTGCCGAAAACCTTTGGAATCGTGCCAATGACAGGCATGGCAGGCTTATTCAGCTTAATATGGGTCATCGATATCCCCGTAGCATCAACAAAATAGGACTTTACCTTCTTTGCTTTCAGCTTCGGTGATACAACCTTTGCCGGTGAGTTGAATACAGCTATGGAACCTTCACGGAACATCTTTGGATCTGCGATAGAAGGGTCAAATATCATGTAATAATCAGGATCTACATACTCTTTGGACAAAATAGGGGCTTTTTCAGCCTTTACAATACCCTTTCCGTCTAATACAAAGCTCTGCACGTAAAATCCAGACGCGAAACATGCCTTTGACAAGATTTTTACTGCAATTTCAACTCCCTGGCCGTGTTTTCCGTACAGTCCAAAAGTTACCGTATTTCCCCACCGAGTAAACTATTATGGTAAATTAATATAAAGGTATAGCGAAAAATGTGCGTTTTCAGCAGAAAACACTGCAATAAACTCTATTAACCTACATAAACCCGGAAAAAGAAGTTTTCTGAAAAGAAAAAAATCTAATTTGAAGGCGTTTCTTCTTCTTCCTCTGTCTCTACGGAAGTTGGTGAGATGTGCTTTATGATGACTACGTCACCCACAGATTGTACCATTGTGAAAGGTACGATCACACCTCTCTTATCGCCTACAAGCGATGCAAGAAAAGATCCACGCACTGCGTCTACAACAAGTGATTTTACGCGGAATTTTTCAAGGTCAAGACCTACATCAAGGATCTTACCACAATAAGAACCCTTGTGCGTAAATACCTCTTTCCTTGTCATATCAGAAAAGCTCTTTGGTGTTACTGCCATTATAATTCCTCCTTTGTCTATTATTGCCTTCGGAACTTTTAAAGATTGCTTGACTTCCGTTGTAATTGGTGCGTAATTCAGCGAACCATGTCATATGCGGCAAGTGCACTCTCACGTGTTACGTGGCCTACCATTCTTCCTGGTGTGCCCGCCAACAGGAAGTAATAGCTGGGTTGATTGTTTTGCTGAAGAAGTTCTAAATCCCTGTCAGCCTGTTCCATTGAGCTAACCAACCCTATACCAAATCCAAACATATTTGGTACGCTGAATGCAATCCCAAGAGACAATGCTATAGGTTTTACAAACCCTCTGTATCCTGGCATGTGAATATGATATAAGAAAAATATAAGAAAGTGGGTCAGGGCAGAATTGAACTGCCTATCTCCGCCTTGTAAGGGCGGCATTTAGTCGATAGACGGGCTGCACCCGTCAGTCTCATACCGGTAGACCACTGACCCTTTACTGAACAACAACTGCTGTGCCGTAAACCAGGACTTCTGATGCTGCCTGTGCTATCTGCGAGGTTGTTACTCTGACGCCGACTATTGCGTTTGCGCCTTTCTTCTTTGCCTCTTTTTCCATTCTTTTTATTGCTAACTCTCTTGCCTCTGTAAGCAGTTTTGTATATTCGTCAACTTCTCCGCCTACAATATTCCTGATTCCGGCTACAAGATCTCTTCCGATATTTTTCGCCTTTACTGTGTTACCCTTGACGAGTCCTATTGTCTTTTTTGTCTTCTTTCCTGCCACAGTTTCTGTGGTTACTATATACATTCTATCACCCTGAGCGCTGGGAGAGGGAAATTCCCAGACGACGAATATCGTCAATCTGTTTTGAACCCACGCTTCCCCGGAGGGAAACAGGTTTAGCAAACCTGCGCCTTTAGCCATTTCCGCTATTCCGTCTCGGCCATCCCAGCTTGTGGTTTGATTGATTTTAGATTTGGATTACATGCTTAAAAACACAACGAAAAACTTATTTTAAAAGGTATACTATGTATTCTTAGCTGAATGCTCCGTTCGTCTAGCCCGGTCAACTAATACAGACCGTAAGGATCTCGGCCTTTCAAGCCGGTGGCGCGGGTTCAAATCCCGCACGGAGCACTTTCGGATTTGAACCTTCGGGTTCACGTTCGATTGAGCGAAGCTCATCGACGGCTCGAAGAACACAGTTCTTCGCAGCAATCCCGCACGGAGCACTCATAATTAAAAATAGATGGGAAAGAAAAAATTACTAAATTAGTTTTTGCCCGTCTTTCAGGATGTGTATAACGTTTACAGGGCAGCTTTCTGCGGCTGTCTTGTTCTTTTCATAATCTTCGTCTTTGATGTCCAGCTCTTCTTTTATGATTTCACCGCCTTCTTCTGTACGTTTTCCACCCTTTATGTCGGATTTTCCGTCAGGGTCCATTTCCCAGAATTCCGGTGCTACTGCGGCACATGCTCCACATCCTATACAATTAGGTCTGTCGTGTTCTATCTTGTATGCCATATCATCACCATCAATACCAAACTTTTAATGTCTTTGCAGAAAAAGGTTTTGGTATGAACATGAAAGTTTTTCTTATAGTATCGGTTTTAATTGTTGTATTCGCGGCTGGCTGTATCGGCCTGGGACCTTCTGTGGAAATAGCCTCGCCGTCAAACGGCCAGATACTTGAGACAAACATAGTTACTGTTGATCTGAGTTCAGGCAACGTAAACATAGCCAATCCTACGGGTGTTGCTGTACAAGGTGAAGGATATTTTTCTGTGGCACTGGACGGTGCTGAACAAAGCGGTACGATGCCATCGTTTGCATTCGCGAATCTTGTTCCCGGAGAGCATGTTATAGTAGCTGAACTGCTTAGAGGGGACGGTTCAAGCTTTGAGCCTCCGGTTGTTGATTCAGTTGTCATTACGACTATTGCTGCCGGGACAGACGTGGTAAAGGAGTTTGATTTAAAGGCTGAATCAGGGATTTTTGAGCCCAGCGAGATAACGGTTGATGTTGGTGATACAGTTATTATCAGAATAGAAGCCGTTGATGACAAATACGGGTTCTCTCTTGGTACGTATGACATTGTTGAAGGAATGGAAAAAGGCGAGACAAAGACAATCAGCTTTGTCGCCAGGGAAGTCGGCGAATTTAATTTCTTCTGCGGCGGATTCTGTGATGCTTCTTACTGGGATATGCGCGGCAAACTTATTGTCAATCCGTAGGAGTTACTTCTAAGTTATAAACTTTGGAAGAAAAAACGCTTAAATAATTCAACGACTTAATAGTATAAGTTTTATTGTTTTATAAAACTTGTAAAAGATGTGATTGAATGGGAAATGTTTATTCGCAGGCTATTATGCATGAAAAAAGTCAGGTGGATGCCGTTCCGGTTTCTCCGTATATCAAGAAATTTGATTCCAGCAAGAAAAGAGAGCTTATTGCCCTGCTTCCTGAGGATGCAAAGGTGCTCAAGTTTAACCAGTCCCTTTGTCCGGGCTGTGTTGACGAGGAAAAATGGACAACAATGAAGCTTGATTCCGTTGTTTATGTTTCTAACAACAAGGTGTGGATGTCAAAGGTATGCACGGAACACGGGACATTTACGGAAGTTTACTGGTCTGACTATGACATGTACAAAAAAGCTGAAAGATTCCAGGATAAGGGAATAAAGATACTGAATCCTGATATTGACAAAAGTGAGTTTGAAATTGACTGTCCATCTGATTGCGGACTGTGTGTTGAACATGAATCACACACGGGTCTTGGCAACGTAGTTCTTACAAACAGGTGTGACCTTACATGCTGGTACTGTTTCTTCTATGCAAAAGAGGGAGAGCCTATATACGAGCCTACAATGGACCAGATAAAGATGATGCTGAAAAGGATGAAAGATGAAAAACCTGTCGGTGCAAATGCCGTGCAGCTGACCGGCGGAGAGCCTACGCTCAGGGAAGATATTATAGAAATAATAAAGGCCGGCAGGGATATCGGTTACGATCATGTTCAGTTGAATACAAACGGAGTAAACCTTTCAAAGAGCCTGGAGCTCTGCCACAAAGTGAAAGAGGCCGGTTCGCATGTCCTGTATATGAGTTTTGACGGAATGACCCCGCAGACAAACCCAAAGAACTACTGGGAAGCCACAAAGGCCATAGATAACTGCAGGCAGGCAAAAATCGGTATTGTTTTGGTACCTACGGTAATAGGCGGCATTAATGATCATGAACTTGGTGATATTCTAAGATTCGGATTTGGCAACATAGACACTATAAGATCCGTGAATTACCAGCCGGTGTCTTTGGTGGGTAGAATGCCTGACAAGCTTAGAAGGAAGCAAAGGATAACAATACCAAGCGCAATCAAGAAGATAGAAGAGCAGACTGATGGTGAAGTAGGTAAGGAGCACTGGTTCCCTGTGCCTTGTGCAAAGCAGGTTACAGACTTTGTTGAATCTATCAAACAGGAACCGCAGTACAGGCTTTCTATACACTTTGCATGCGGCATGGCCACTTATGTTTTCAAGGACGGAGATAAGATGGTGCCTCTGCCGAAATTCTTCAACATTGAGGGATTCTTTGATTATCTCGGCCAGCTTACAAAAGAAATGCAGGAAAGCAAGATAAAATCCCTGAAGAAGCCGATTATAATCGGTAAACTGATGAAGAACATAAGCCGTTATGTTGACGAACAGTATAAGCCAAAGGACCTGAAATTTGTCAGAATGCTGGCCGGGGCGGTCAGCGGTACAAATTATCATGGACTGGCTGATTTCCACAAGAATTCCTTGTTTGTTGGAATGATGCACTTCCAGGATCCTTACAACTGGGATCTGGACAGGATACATAAATGTGATATTCACTACGCCACTCCTGACGGAAGGGTGCTCCCGTTCTGTACTTTCAACGTCATACCCGCCCTTTACAGGGACAAAGTACAGAGGAAGTTTTCCATAACTTCAGAGGAATGGGAAAAGAAGACCGGTAAGAAGCTGGAAGATGACAAGCACCACAGAAATCTTACAAAAGAACAGATGGAACAGATAAGGGAACAGTACGACAAGTACAGGAAATACAAAGAAAAGAAAGAGATGTGGACTGACTGGGGAACTGACGATCCGGTTCCTGCAGCGACAGTTGCTGCCCAACCTGAACTGGTCCAGCTTGGAGCTCCCAAAAAATTGAGACCTACAATGTCACATCCTGCCGGCGGTCCTGCTAACTGCGATTCTTGCTAAATATCCGGGGATATTTATGACATACTTAGTTCAGTATAACAAGAAGGGATGTATCGGTGCAGGTGCCTGCGTTGCGATGAATCCTGAAAGGTGGGAACTTCTTCAGACGGGCAAAGCAGAGCTTAAAGGAAGCAAAGAAAAAGATGGCATGTTTGAACTGGAAATAGGTGAAGAGGAGCTTGAAAAGATGAAGGCGGCAGCAGGCGGCTGTCCCAAGGAAGTGATACACATAATAAACCAGGAAACCAAGGAGAAGGTGTTTTAAATAATATTCGGATGGTGTTTAACATGATGGCAAAAACAGAACTGATAACAAAGGATATGACAATGGGTGAGATAATCGAGAAGTATCCCGCTTCAGCTGAGATCATGCTTAGCTATGGCCTTCATTGCGTTGGCTGCCATGTTAATCCAATGGAGAGTCTGAGAGACGGTGCAAAGGTGCACGGTATGGATGAGGTACAGGTGAAATCAATGCTTGATGAACTGAATGACATGGCTGCAAAAGAGCCTGTAAAGGAAGTGAAACAGGTGGATAATGGAAATGTTTCTTTGACAAAGGCTGCTGCCGACAAAATAACTGCTTTGATGAAGGCTGAAAATGCTGAGGGCGGTTTACGTTTCGGCGTTACAGCCGGCGGGTGTTCGGGTAAGACTTACATAATGGATTTTTCTTCTAAAAGAGAAGGGGACATAGTTTTTGAAGAACACGGTGTCAAGATATTTGTAGATCCAAAAGATATGGAATTCCTGAATGATTCCAAAATTGATTACGTAGAGAGCCTGCAGGGGTCCGGGTTCAAGATAGACAACCCCAATGTGAGTAATTCCTGCGGCTGCGGAAAATCAGTTAACTGACATAATTGCTCTTCCATTTCTATGGTCATGAAAATTGAAACTTAGTCCAAAGGCTTTCTGGGTTCTTGTTGCGTACTTGTTTGATATGTCAAACGTCAGAAGTTTTTTCCTCTCACCTTTTATCACTGAAATATTCAAAATTGCTGATGTGAAGGAATGTAGTTCTGTTTTTGGTTTGATCAGTTTGTTGTATTTTACTGTTACATTGTAATTCACAAGCTTAACGTGTTTGCCCTTACTTACAGCAAAACGATGTCCTTCTGTGTTCAACCTGTTTTTCCGGAAAATGTCTATTTTTTCCTCATAGAAGACAAAACCCAGCACACCTACCAGCAGCAGAACCATGAATAAGTGGAAAAAATTCAGCAATACAGATAACAGGAACAATACACCAAACCCTGATACGAATATAATCAGGTCAACTTTCTGCATAGATCATATTTGGTTTCCCCGGTTTAAAACCTTAAATGTGTTCTGAAGTGAGTAAAAAAATGAAGATCCTTGCTGCGAGCGACCTTCATAACAACAAAGAAGTCGTGAAACAACTTGCAAAGGAGGCCGAAGACGAGAATGTGGACCTTATACTGTTAGCCGGTGATTTGTCTGTTTTTGGGGATTTAGAACCGGATATGGTAGGTCCTTTTGTTGCGACAGGCAAAAAGGTTGCTTTTGTTTCAGGAAATCACGATGTTGTCGGGACAGAGGAGATGCTAAAGGAAAAATACAAGACTATTGATTTACAGCGTCATGCATTTGCATACAGGGACGTCGGTGTTTTCGGTGCAGGCGGTTCAAACATCGGCATTAATATTTCTACAGACGAGGAAACTTTTGAGAATCTGAGCAACGGATTCAAGTACATCAAAAGCGCAGGAAAAAAGATAATGATGACACACATGCATCCCAAGGGAAGCATGGTGGAGAAGTTTACTTTCCCCGGTGACGGCGGCGTTACAAAGGCCATATACAGGTTCAAGCCTGACATACACATATCCGGGCACATCCACGAAATGGAAGGCTTTGAAGAAAAAATGGGCGATACAAAGGTTCTTTGCATAGGTTCAAGAGGAAAAATAATAGAGATTTAAATAACTGTGCTCATTGCGCTGGCAAGTTTTTTTCTAAGTACCGGATAATAACGTCCCAGAGAACCTTCAAGCCTTGAAACTGGTATATCTTTGATCTCTGTCCAAATATCCCTGGAAACGTCCTTAACTTCCTTTTCAGCCCGATTGTATTTTCCATTCCATAATTCAACCGCATGACCTAGCCTTGATCCTCTTATACAGCCCCAGGTAAAACCATAAAGTTCCGGCTGGGAAACAGGCATTAATCCACGGGCATATTCCCTATAGTCTTCTTTGTCTATCTCCCCGTCAGCAAACTGATAGAATAATTTCTGCAGTAAACGACCTTTTGCACTACCTTCCCTGAATCCAGGTATCATGCAGAAATTGTCTCAGAAATTTATTTAAGCTATCTTCTGATCAGTCTTCGCTTTTCGTGAAGAACGCCCAAAGACTTGAGGTATTCCATTAGAGCTAATCTGGATATTTCAGACTCTTTCATATCTAAACGCTGGCCTACGTTCTTCAGAATCTTATGCGTCTTGTCAGGAAGTTTATATCTTACGTATCCCATGTATTCACCATCTATACACTATAATGTATTTACATGTTAATAATTACAGTAAAGCATTTAAACTATGACCGGGAGAATAAGCAGAGTAGAAATGTTTTTGGGGACTAGTTAATGTCAAGGATTGTTAACAAATTTTCATGGAAAGTTGGCGGAGCAGCCGGCGACGGGATACTCAATGCCGGACTGCAGATGTTTGCAAAGACATGCCTAAGGGGAGGACTACAGGTTTTTGCTACTGCTGAATACCCTTCTTTAATCAGAGGCGGGCACAATAACCTTGACGTGCATGTATGTGCAGAGCCTGTGCATTCGCACACTAAAGACACAAATCTTCTGGTTGCTTTTAACAAAGAGACTATTGACAAGCACAAACATGAATTAACAGAGGGCGCAGGCGTTATATTTGACGGGGATAATGTAAAGGTAGAAGAAAACGAGTTTGACAAGAAAGTAAGACTTTATCCGGTGCCGCTGCTGAAGCTGGCAAATGAAAACGGCGGGAAAGTAATGAGGAATACAGTGGCTTTGGGTGCTACAATGGCCCTGCTCGATTTTGATATGACAATATTTAATCAGGTAGTCAGTGACAACTTTCTAAAGAAAAAAGGACAGGGAATTGTTGACAGCAACATAAAAGCTGCAAAGGCTGGCTTTGATTACATAAAATCCACCCAAAAGGAAGAGTTCGGATGGAAACTGGAGAAGCAGGAGAGAGAAAACAATCTCTTTATGTCCGGTAATGAAGCAATAGCAGCAGGCGCGATAAAGGGCGGCTGCAAGTTCTATTCTGCCTATCCAATGACGCCTGCATCTTCTGTAATGATTAATCTTGCAGCACAGGAAAGGAATTTTGGTATTGTTGTAAAGCATACTGAGGATGAACTGGCTGCGGTGAACATGGCTGTTGGTGCAGCCTTTGCCGGCGTAAGATCGGCTACCGGTACATCCGGCGGCGGTTTTTGCTTAATGGCGGAAGGATTCGGACTTGCAAACATGTCTGAGACTCCGATAGTTATGGTGGAAGCAATGAGACCTGGCCCGGGATCCGGTATGGCAACGCATACAAGCCAGGGTGATTTAAGATTTTTGATGCATGTGTCAACTGACGAAGCACCAAGAATAATTATTGCACCCGGTGATATTGAGGAATGTTTCTTCAGGACGATAGATGCATTTAATCTTGCTGAAAAATACCAGATGCCTGTTATAATTCTTACGGATAAGTTTCTTGCGGAGAGCTATGCTACTGCTGTGGAGTATGACGTAAGTAACGTCAAGATTGAGAGAGGAAAACTGATGACGGATGCAGAAGCGGCTAAAGAAACAGATTACAGACGATACAGAATAACTGAAGACGGGATTTCTCCAAGAGCTATTCCTTCCCAGAAAGGTGCGATTCATGTTGCTTCAAGTTACGAGCACGATGAACACGGCAACGAGTGTGAAGATGAAGACAACCGCGTTGCAATGCACGACAAGAGATTCAGAAAGCTGGATAATGCTGATAAGGATATAGACAGGCCAAAAACATACGGTGACGGTGACTTGAACATACTTTCATGGGGATCAACAAAGGGTCCAGTGCTTGAGGCGCAAAAGCTTCTGGAAAAGGATGGAATAAAGACAAAGTTTACTCACGTTGTTTTTATGAGCCCTTTCCCGACAAAGGAAATGACGGATCTGGCGAAAGACCCGAACCTGATAATTGTTGAGAACAACAAGACTGCTCTTTTTGCGGGCATGATAAGAGAGCATACGGGGCTGGAGATAGAGCGCAAGGTGCTCAGGTATGACGGCAGAGGATTTGCACCTGAGGACATACACAAGGGTGTAAAGGAAATACTTAACGGTAAAAAAGAAGTCGTGTTTAGCAGACACGGCATAACGAGGTCTGAATAATATGGCAAGTATAGCTGAACTAACGCCGAAGGAAACACCTACGTGGTGTCCGGGCTGCGGCGACTTTACAATACTGAGCTCTTTGAAGAACGCAATAGCTGAGGCTGGGCTGAAACCGGAGGAGACAGTGATAGCATCAGGCATTGGCTGTGGTTCTAAAGCGCCGCACTACGTCAAGACTTACGGTTTTGAAAGTCTGCACGGCAGGGGTATACCGGCTGCAACGGGTGCCAAACTTGCCAATCACAAATTGAATGTGCTGGTTGTTGCAGGCGATGGTGATACTTATGGAATTGGATGTAACCACTTCATGCATACGATGAGAAGAAACCTGAACATGACTTTCGTGATCCAGGACAATGCAATATACGGGTTAACAAAGGGCCAAACCTCACCGACAAGCCAGCAGGGGTTCAAGTCTAATTCGACACCTACCGGTGTATTGGAAGAGCCGGTTAATCCTGTTAGATGGGCAATAATTGCCGGTGCTACGTATGTTGCACGTGGATATGCGATGGATATAAACCATCTGAAAGAGCTTATTGTCGGTGCGCTAAAACATAACGGAATGTCCGTAGTTGACGTGCTACAGCCTTGCGTTACGTATAACAAGGTAAATACGGCTCCATGGTACAACGAAAGAGTTTATCATATCAAGGATCACAATGTGAAGGACAAAGAAGCGGCAATGAAACTTGCTGACAATGAATGGGGAGACAAGATTCCTATAGGGCTGTTCTATCATGAAAAGGACAAACCTACATACGAAGAGGGAATACCACAGATTGCCAAGCAGCCTCTGAAGGATCACGACATAAGCAATGTTGATATCAGCAAACTTCTTTTGAAGTACAAATAGGCTATTTTTAAAGATACCTGGGACTAGGATTCTATGAAAGTTGAGCTACATTCGCACACTAACTATTCGCGCGGAAAGAAGATATTCTATGACGGGATAGCTTCGCCTGATGAAATGGTACACCGTGCGAAAAAACTGGGTTTAGGGGCTATAGCTATAACTGATCATAACACGATGTTGGGAATAGAAGAGGCCAAGGCAGCCGGCAAGAAATACGGGGTAACTGTTATACCCGGCGAGGAGATATCTTCAAAACACGGCCATGTTACGGCTTTGGGCATCAGCGAGACAATAAGACCCGGGCTGAGTATATTTGACACGGTTGATCTTATTCATGCACAGGGCGGCGTGGCTATATCAGTTCATCCTTTTGACATAAACAATGACGGACTGCGTGAACGTGCAAAGGCTTGTGATGCTATAGAGATCTTTAACGGTGTGAATATAGAGAGAATCTCCAATATCAAGTCAAGAAACTTTGCTACGCGTACGGGCATGGTTCAGGTTGCAGGCAGCGACGCGCACTGTCCTGACATGCTCGGGAGCGGAATAATCAATACGAGAGCAAAGACTGTGAATCAGATATTGGACAATATAAGAAACGGGAAAATAACACCGGAATACAAGTATCTTCCGATTACTACAATAATGAGATATTCTGTGAGAAAGCTGGGAATGTCCTTTGACCACACACAGAAATACATAGACAATAACTACACGGGAGTGAAAAGAACAATAAGCAAGAAGATGCTGGGTACAGTGAAGTACAGTCCCGGCTCGATAGACAAGTTTTTCAGTCTTTTGGCGTATGTATCTTTAGCCAGTACAGTCACATACAGCTTCTGGCGCAACGGCATACGCGGGTAATTGATCCGTAAAGTTACTCTGGTTTTTATAGTCTATTGTTAAGTCTACTTATGGTACACGTAACTGCTTATCAAACACCTTTGATTAGCCGTGAAGATACTCTATCAGATACTTTTCACTTTCCTTCTGCTTTAGAGGGTGACAATAGAATTACGGCCTATTCTTTTCAGGTTGTGAGTGACTTAAATCGTGTTTCCAGTTTACTTGTTGACCGAATTAGTTCAAATCTTTTCTATAGTATTCCAAGGAAGATTTTTACTGCTAGCGGCGACTCTTATCGTGCTCCAGGACGTTTTCCTCAATTGATTGAGAGTGTTGAACGTGTTAGGGGACTTCTGGAAGAAGCACGTTCCAGTGAAATGCGGACGATAATAGATGAACAACGAATGGAGGAATGGGAGCAATATCTTAAGGAAATGGACGAAGATCAAATGTTTCAGGCATATCTGGCTGCAAGCTCGGGAACACTTCCGGTTGAGCAGATTTTTGTTCCAGGTACAAGAGAATTTGTGGAATACTACGCTCAACTTCGTAGAGATCTTAGGGGAAAACACCAGAATCTTTCTGGAATTGATTGGTCGTCTGTTGTTAATATGCTGGAAATGGCTTATCATGACTATGCTGAACTTGAAGACAAGTCTTTGTTTGTTGGTCCTCTTGAGTGGCAGGTAGACGAAGACGGCCATATAGCACGCAGACCGTACCAGGAATAATCGTTTTAAGCAAGATACATACGTGTAATTGATCCGTAATTGCGGATATTCTTTTATAGATTGTATACAAGATAACGACATGTCAGCGGAAGGCGAACCACAAACAAAATCACGGATATTTGCATATCAGATGCCAGATATTAGAATATTTGCCGGAAAACAAAGTCCGGCTACAAGATATGATTTTCAACCTCTTTCTATAGGTTTTGACATAGACGATGCCTGTATTTATGTTATTGGTTATGACGAACGGGATCCCAAAAAAATTAATATGGAACTCTGGAATTATTTAAGAGAAAAAAAAGATGTGGCTCGTGGGCACCGTTTTGGATATGAAAAAGATGGGAGCAGGGAACCTGCCAGGGATACTAGACATCTAGCAGAACAAGTCGAAAACGCTAAAGAGTTGGTCTCTAGAGCCAGGTCCAAGGCATTTTACAGACGACCTTTTTCTAGATGGTCAACAAAGGCATGGGAGGCATTTGCTGAGGCTGTAGAAGCTGATTCTGAATATCAGGTTTTTTTGAGGGCTCAACAAGCAGATATACCAGTTGAGCAAACAATAGTTCCCGGCGTGGCCGAATTCGTTGAAAGAGCTTTTGCTTTAGAAAGTGAATTAGACGGAAAATATGAAGAATTTGCCAGTGTGAATTGGGATGCTGTTGGACATAAAGTGGGAGCGGCGTATTGGAGATTTAATAACTTTGGAGATGAATCTGGTAGTTTTCAGGGACCTCTTGAATTTGAGCAAAGACTTGCAGGAATATTCAGAAAGGATGAGTAATTCTTTTATAGACTCTTTCTGAATGTACAATCTCTGGCGCAACGGCATACGCGTGTAATTGTTCCGTAATTGTAATCTGGTTTTTATAGATTAATGACAATTTGAATCCATGGGAGAAATAGTTGCATATTCTAAGCCTACTGAGATATTATCGACACCTCCGGAAGTACGTGTTCAAACACGATACGAATATATGGGTATGTTGCCTAGACACAATGATCCTACTGAGCAACGTATAATAGTTTATTCGTTTCAATCTGAAGAAGATGAGGAAGCAGTCAGAGCAGCATTTAATTCGTATCTGGATAATTTTGGCAGGGACAAGAGAGTAGGTATTGGACCACACGGTGAAGAAACCAGAGGGGTTGATCTTAGAGGGTTTGATGAGTCTTTGGAAAATGCTCAAAATTTGTTAAAACAGCCTGTGCCATCAATGTGGCAGAGAAAGGCTCGTGGAACACTCATAGAAGGTGTGCGTCATCGTCAGAGGATGATAGAAAAAGATGGAGTGTTTCTACTTTATGATGCTTTGAAAGGTCATGAATTGCCTGTTGAAATTCGAACTGTTCTCAAGGCACAAGAACTCATGAAAGCATTCTTGAGTGATTATGACAGAATAACATCAAAAGAGTATTTTTCGTTTGATCTAGGCAGAGTAGGTTATGATCTCGGGGAGATATATAGACAACAGCGCACGAACTCTTCAGAAACAGGGCCTGATACCAGTGAAGTTGGGCTTGAACAAGAAGCATGATTGTTTTTAAGCACTGGTTCTTAATAATTTTATGAAACTTCTTTTTGGAACAGCCGGAATACCAATTTCTACTAAAGAAAGGAATACCCTGAACGGTATAGCACGAGTTCGGGAACTCGAACTCGACTCTATGGAGTTAGAGTTCGTGCACAGTGTTAACATAACAAAGGAAAAGGCACCATTAGTTAAAGAAGCGGCCAAGAAAAATAAAGTTACGTTAACATGTCATGGGCAGTACTACATAAACCTGAATTCTGATGCTGCAAAAACAAAAGCGAGCGTGCAGAGAGTGCTGAATGCAGCACGCATAGCTTCGCTATGCGGTGCGAAATCGGTTACGTTTCACGCAGGCTTCTATATGAAGAAACCGCCTGCGGCAGTTTATGAACAAATCAAAAAACAACTAGTCACTATAACGAAAACATTGAAGGACGAAGGCAACAAGATATGGGTCAGGCCGGAAATAAGCGGAAAGCCAACACAGTTTGGCAATCTAGAAGAGCTAGTAAAATTGAGCGAGGAAATAGAACAGGTCTTACCTTGTATAGACTTCGCGCATCTTCATGCAAGGACAGCCGGCAAATACAATACTTATGAAGAATTTGCGTCTGTGCTAAGCGCTATAGAAAAACGTTTGGGTAAAAGTGCTTTGAATAATATGCATATACACACAGCTGGAATCAACTATACTGAAAAGGGTGAGCGGAACCACTTAAACCTTAAACAATCTGATTTGAAGTATAAAGAACTCGTGAAAGCGTGGAAGGACTTCAAGGTAGGCGGTGTGGTTATCTGCGAAAGCCCTAACATTGAGGAAGACGCGTTGCTTTTGAAAAAACAGGCGGGGGTCGTGTAGCCTGGTCAATCACGCAAGGTTGAGGAAACCTTTCCAGAAAGTTTTACCAAGGCGGAAGGGTTGCAGTTGCCTTGTTCCTTAGAGATTGACGCGTACGCGTCTTTCGGGGAATGGATGCGAGAGTTCAAAGCACCTTTCTGTCATGAGCAAAGCGGCGGAAAATGCGGACTTATCTCTCCCCCCGCATCTTAAATTTCTTTTTGTTATTTTTCTTGTATGATTGATGTTGTGGCAGGTGTAATAATACAGGACGGAAAATTGCTGGTTGTTAAAACTAAGGGCAGGGATGTGTTTTTTCTTCCTGGTGGAACAAGGAAACCAGATGAAAGTGATTTAGAGACTTTAGAAAGGGAACTTGCTGAGGAAACAAGTTTGATTGTGAAAGATTCCATATTCTACAGGGCATTTGTGACAAGGACAAATGACAATAAGAAAGAGATGAATGCAATAGTCTATATTGCATATGCAGACGGAATACCTACACCAAATTCAGAAGTAGAGAAAATTGCCTGGATTGACAGGACTAATTTCTCGGAGTTTAACGTCAGTAATGTGCTGAAAGCAGTTATACCGGACTTACTAAAGGATAAGCTGATATAGTGGTAATATGCAGGCGGCCAAGATAACTATTTCCGGTGAAGTACAGGGTGTTTCTTACAGGTATTTTGCTAAACGAAGCGCGGAGAAGCTAGGTGTAAACGGTTATGTTAAAAATCTAGCAAATGGTGATGTTGAGGCGTTCGTAGAAGGCGAGAAAGATGAGATAGAGTCGTTTATTGAGAGTTTACGTGAAGGACCTTCTAGTTCTCAAGTAGAAAATATCAATGTTGAGTGGTTAGAGACTTCGGGCATGTTCAAGGATTTCAGGATTGAGTACTGAAAACCTGAATTTACAACCTATATAAACCAGTCTATGACAATATACCATTATTGATGAGGTGAGAAGTACGGTTAAGTTTACCGTTTTTACGGTTCTGACGCTGCTGGTGCTGATTTCTGGATGTACTCAAACGACGGTGGTTGATGACGTAACGGACGGATCTCTTCTTGATATTAAGGAAAGAGGAAAACTTGTTGTAGGAACAACTGCTGAACTGCCTCCGTTGGAATATAGAGATGAGAATGGGGATATTGTAGGCGGAGACATTGAGATTGTTAAGGAATTTGCTTCAAGATGGGGAATAACTGATATCGAGTTTGTGCATTATCCATGGGAAGAAATGCTCAATGCTGCTGAAACAGGGACAGTAGATTTTTCGATTTCTTCGATAGTAATAACACCTGAAAGAACAGAGAGAATGTTATTCAGTACACCTTATGTTGATGCCGGACAGGTGATAGTTGTACATGTTGATAATGAAGAAATAACCGGCCCTGAGGATCTGAAGGATTTCAAGGTGGGTGCTGTTAAAGATACGACAAATGAGAAGGCTGCACTGGAATATGCAGACCCGTCAAATTATTTTGCTTATGACAATTTCGATACAATGGTGGCTGATACAGTAAGTAAAAAAATAGATGCCAACATCATAGACTACATTATAGGTCTCGTATGGGTGAATCAAAATCCTGAATTGAAGATTGTTGGAGGGCCATTTACCCAACAATACTATGGAATAGCAACGAAACTTGGAAACGATGCACTTATGGATGAAATTAATGAGATACTGAGAGAGATGAAAAGAACAGGAAGATTAAAGGAAATTCTGGACGAGTCTGTAAAAATGGACTAATTATTATGAGTATAATTGTTTCTCACGTAGAAAACGTATCTGTCGAATAGATTGATGTACCAGGAATGTTCAAAGATTTCAGGATAGAATACTAAGAATTGACTACAAAACCAGGATTTTTTTCATTTTTTCAAACAATTCAACTGCCCTTTCATCTCCTTTTTCGACCAATTCAAGATATTCCTTAACATTATTGACCCCTAACTCATCAAATGGTCCATATCCTCCTGATGCACGATAGGAAGAACTGGAAGCCCCATGAAGAAATGCAGCTACGTCATCAATTCTCGGATATCTTCTCATGAATTCAGTATCATCTAACTGAGGCCATCCTACATCTGTTCCCGTTTTGTACACTCCTCCTCCCTCTCCTATTGGTGCGTGATCCATACACACTGAACCCGAGTCTTGGTGTAAATCTTGTTCTAAAAATAAATCCAATTCCCTGATTGCTCTTAATGTTCTTTTTGAATGCATAATGGCTATTTGATTGCAAATTATATAATGATTTTCCTGAAAAAGGCCAAATCGATACGTTTAAATGCATGATTGGTTATATTAGAGGTTGTTAACGGGACGTAAAATTCCTGTAACAGACGGGCATATGAAGTTTGGCATAATTTCTATGCAAAGTGGATTAGAGTTGCATTTGATCCATAGGTTATATTGACAAATAGTCAATTGACTGTCTAGGCGTTTATCTCTGATAGACGACTCTGTGTCGGTATGTGAGGAGATTTTTCAGACAGTTGAATATCGTGAAGGTTGCTAGTTGCTAGTTACCAGATGAAGGCGCAGACAGGCAAAACTCTATCAGTAGTGAAAGGGACAAGTGAATATAACATTTGTTATTTCCCCCAACAATTCCGGTTGATCCCGCCGGAGACTACTACTATCAGGATTCGGCTTAGCCATGCGAGGTACTTGTAGCAATACAAACCGCACTGCTCAGTAACACGTAGTTAACCTGCCCTTAGGACGGAGATAATCTTGGGAAACTGAGCGTAATATCCGATAGGCGATAATTGCTGGAAGGCATCTTCGCCCAAAGCAGCAATGTGCCTAAGGATGGGACTGCGTCGGATTAGCTCGTTGTTGAGGTAACTGCTCAACAAGGCTATAATCTGTACGGGTCGTGAGAGCGATAGCCCGGAGATGGCTTCTGAGACATTAAGCCAGGCCCCACGGGGCGCAGCAGGCGCGAAAACTTTGCAATGCCCGAAAGGGTGACAAGGGAATCCTGAGTGATATCGCAATGCGGTATCTTTTGTACACTGTAAATAGGTGTATGAATAAGGGGTGGGTAAGACGGTTGCCAGCCGCCGCGGTAATTCGAAGAATCGAATTATAACAAGAACTGGCATGAGGTGTAGCAATACATCTTAATTCTTGACTTTCCGGTTCTTCGAACCGTAAATAACCGCGCCCCGAGTGGTAGTCACGTTTATTGGGCCTAGAGCGTCCGTAGCTGGTTCGATAAGTCTCTGGTGAAAACTGCTAGTAAACTAGCAGGAGTGCTGGAGATACTATCAGACTTGAGACCGGGAGAGGCTAGGAGTATTCCGTAGGTAAGAGTAAAATCTTTTAATCTACGGAGGACTACCTGTGGCGAAGGCGCCTAGCTGGAACGGGTCTGACAGTGAGGGACGAAAGCGTGGGGAGCGACCGGGATTAGATACCCCGTTAGTCCACGCCGTAAACGATGCCCACTTGGTGTCGCACAATCTTCGAGGTTCTGCGGTGCCGTAGCGAAGGTGTTAAGTGGGCCGCCTGGGGAGTACGATCGCAAGATTGAAACTTAAGGGAATTGGCGGGGGAGCACTACCAGGGGTGGAAAGAACGTAAGTTTCGAAAGATATGTTTTCGAGATGACGAATCTATAAATACTACAACCGACTATAAGCGAATATGCCAAAAGTCAAAATAAGTGATAAAGAATTTCAGAAGCTGTTTTTGGAAGTCAGAAACAAAACGAGAAATTTTTCTGAAATAAAACCTGATGTGTTGTCTAACAGTCCACATTATATGAAAGTTTTTAGGATGATTTGTGGTAAGAGCTTAACAGAGATGGGAAATCTTCTCAAAAAGACACATGCAACAATTGCACAATATGAGCGAGGTGCAATAAAAAGCATACCAATGACAGAGGCAAAGAAGGCAGTTCAAGTCATTAAAGATGAAATGCCACGAGATCAAACTCTGGATCACGCATTGGAGAATATCAAAAAATTCAGGGAACTTTCAAATGGTGGGTATGTTCAGGGATTCAAAAGAGCGGAGAAAGCTGAACTTACAAACCAAGAAAAAATGGTTCAGAAAATCCTAGAAAAAAATAATGTGGCATATGAGGCGCATAAAACAATGGATACGTCAATAGGAGAATTGAATTTTGATTTTTGGTTACCAAAAAATAAGGTTGTAATAGAATGTACTGAATCTACATCAAAACATAAAGCTGAATCTTTGGGATTTCGTACGTTGAAAATAAAAGATAAGATAAATTGTAAGATGGTTGCTGTTGTACCATCTAATGTTTCAAACGGTGTTTTGAGACGTCTATCAGATTGTGATCATATTATATTTACATCAGATTTGTCAAAACTCGAAAATATTATCTAGTAGGGCTTTGTTCTCACCAAGGCTGCGGTTTAATTGGATTCAACGCCAGGAACCTTACCCGAAAGATTTAGAAGTTCGGAGAGGTTTAATTTTATCCTAAACCGTGATAGGTTTGTGATGTTCCCAACATCTAGCCTTAACACAAGCTTGGATATATCTATAGATGAGCTTCTAAATTCGGACAGACAGCAGAATGAGGGTCACTCTTAAGGGGTTACCTGACAAGCTGAGAAGTGCTGCATGGCCGTCGTCAGTTCGTGCCGTGAGGTGTCCTGTTAAGTCAGGAAACGAACGAGACCCGTGCCGCTAGTTGCTACTATTCTCTCCGGAGGGTAGGCACTCTAGTGGGACCGCTGGTGCTAAACCAGAGGAAGGAGCGGGCTACGGCAGGTCAGTATGGCCTGAATTTTTGGGGATACACGCGGCCTACAATGCGTAGGACAATGAGATGCAACACCGTGAGGTGAAGCCAATCTCCTAAACCTACGCTTAGTTCGGATCGTGGGCTGCAACTCGCCCACGTGAAGTCGGAATCCCTAGTAAGCGAAGGTCATCATAGAAGTAAGTGGCAAGATGATTTATGGCGACTGAGTTTTTGTTATCAGCAATTGATTTGACTAAGAGCAAGGCTGTAGACGTACAAAGTACGTCAGTTTGCTTTGCAATGACTTTAGACAGGGCGGTTGATAGCATAAATTTGGTAAGCAGCACTATGATGCATTTACTTCTGTGGAATCTTTCGCTGAATACGTCCCTGCTCCTTGCACACACCGCCCGTCAAGTCAACCGAGTGAACTTTTGGTGAAGCCTATGACGAAATGACGTATAATCGTACGTCGTGTCACTATAGTTTGAACCAAAAGTTCGCAAGGTGGATTAAGTCGTAACAAGGTAGCCGTACGGGAACGTGCGGCTGGATCACCTCCTTATTTTTTTGTTAACGCAAGTTGATGAAAAAGTAACTTATTAACGACACGTTGTGCAAAACAAACATACTATGTTTGGATTACTGATGGATAGCCAAATGTCTGCGCTTTTGTCATCTTTTTTTACCCGAAGAATGAAATAATCTATATATGGGATTATCGAACAGGGTATTTACGTATGTGTCTGTCCTTTCATTTTACTATACGTTTACAATCATGTTCAATCTGCTGCTTGGTGATGTACAGGTTATTCTTTCACTGGTTGTTATAACACTTTTCTCGTACGGATGGCTGGTTAACTATAATTTTGAGAAGGATTTTGACGTGCGATACATAGATCTTGTTCTGCGTGTTTTCATCTATGCGTTCATCAGCTTCTTTATTGCGTCAAGCACCCTGTTTATGGGAGAAGCTACTGTTGTGAGAGCGTTATTCCTTATATCACCGATATCTTTATGGTCATTTGTCTGGATTGATCATATTGTGCACAAATACGGCAAACCTGACGCAATTCCTGTAAAGAAGAAGAAACATTTATGGAGTTAGCCTGTCAAACAGGTTTAATCATCCCATTTATGCCTTGGGTTTCTTGGTATGATTATCCAGGCTATTATGTAGAGAAGAACACCGGCACCCCACAGAAAAGATCCGATTATCCATAATAATCTTATGATTGAGGGATCCGTGTTAAGATGTTCTGCTATACCGCCACATACTCCTCCGAGTATGTTTTCCTTTCCAGATCTGTACAATCTCTTTTGCTTTTTCATAATGGACCGGACGGGACTTGAACCCGCAACCTCTTGCTTGCAAAGCAAGCGATCTTCCATTGATCTACCAGCCCGTCTGTGATAATACAGTACTTTGGCTTAAATAACTTTTTCGTTAATAATTAATAGGTGTAAAAATGGGCAAAGTAGCGCTAATAATCGGGATAATTATATTCCTTTTGGGTGTTTTCTACGCTTTGGCACCGCATTCTATGCATCTACAATATGGTCTTGACTTTGGGCTGGATCATATGACACACCAACTCATGGGTGTAGTTCTGCTGGTTGTCGGTGCAGTGATAGTGTGGAAAAAGCGGTAGATATTCATGCAAATCACAAGTACAGCCTTTGAGAACAGTCAGAGGATTCCACGCAAATACACATGCGACGGAGACAATGTAAATCCGCCTTTAGAGTTTAGAGACGTTCCGGATGGTACAAAATCACTGGTTCTAATTATGGATGATCCTGATATACCCGACTTTGTAAAACAAAGGAATGCTATACAAGTGTGGGTCCACTGGGTTGTCTTCAACATGGCGCCGACTACGTCGGCTATAGAAGAAAAAGAAGATCCAGGAATGGAAGGAAATGGTACAGGTGAAATTCATGGTTATCAGGGACCCTGTCCTCCTGACAGAGAGCACCGTTATTTCTTCAAGTTGTATGCACTGAACGATACTCTAGATCTAAAGGAAGGCTCAACCAAGGAACAGGTGGAGAAAGCTATGGAAGGCCACGTAATAGAGAAGGCTGAGCTGATTGGTTTGTACGAGAGAAGTTAATATATACCATATGACCAATAGTTTTCTATGCTGGATTACAATATCACGTCGTTTACTAACCTGAACGGGCTGAATACACTTTCAGTGGCAGAGTTTTTTACAACAGTCCAGCCTTTGTTTGTTTTTGTTGTGGGAATGGTAATTTACGCATTCTTCATATTCAAGTTTTACAAATTTGTGGCAGGTAGAGACGTTTTCAAAATTGATTCCACTGCAAGCGGTGGGAAGAAGTTTCTTCACATTCTGGAATACATTTTCTTTTACCCGATAATCGCGTTTTTCTGGTTTTTCGTAATAGCATTCATCCTTTCAACCCTTTCAGAAGCGATTAGCATTGGCGACGTCTTCATGATTTCCATGGCTACTATGGCCACGATAAGAATAGCGGCCTACTATAACGAAGAATTGTCCAGGGATATCGCAAAGTTAGTGCCGTTTGCACTGCTAGCAGTAGTGCTTTTAGACATAACAAAGCTTTCACTGGAAACACCGTTTCTGGTGCTGAAGCAAATACCTTCCGTAGCAAACGTTCTCGTATATTACTTTGTGTTTATTGTTGTAGTTGAGTTTCTTCTCAAGCTGATAACATACGGCAGACGCAACAAGAAGACGCCGAAGATTCCCACCAGGGATGATCTGAAAGAAGATGAAGTATCGCGTCTGCAGAGAGCTATCAGAAGACGGCGCAGCGATTGAAATAGTTCTTTTAAAGATGAATGAGAAAACTATACAAATGTTAGTTAATTACAAGGCAATTGAACTGACTACCGCAGGAATTGTGGCAAGTTTATTGGGTTGGTATTTCGGACAATACGATATTGGCTACGCTCTTGGTTTTTCAATTGGTGTTTTGGCAATATGCATTCTGTTACACATAAACATTAACAGAAAGAAAAAAGATCGAAATTCGTAACCTTTATATACTTCACTGACGTCTATATACTCTGTTGTGGGGTCAGTTATCCTACACTGTTTTTAATGAGGGACCGTGAAAACGCGTTCTGAAGTACAAGATCACAATTAGCTATTCAGAGTAGCGCAAATTGTAGCGGATTTGTGTTTTAGCGAAACGTGTGGTACGTATGTATCTGTGTTTTTTCTCTGAATAGAATATTAGGTGTTGAAAATGGCTGTAAAAAGTTTGATCGATAGAAGACGAGAGAATGTAGCGGGTATGGACAGACATCTTACCACTCACTTTGACAGACTTGGTAGAGCCGATTATCAGGAACCCAAGTGTCTTGCTACTGCACATAATGAGGATGTGTATCTGGCATGGAGAAATCGTACAGCATTTATGGCAGGAATGTCAGAAAGGACAATTCGTAGTTATCTTCAAACAACAGTATAGGTGAAAAAAATGAGTACACAAGAAGCAACACAAAAGAGGAGATATGAACGTCTGAGAATGTTTGACGAACAACTGGCTCGTACTGCTGAAGGTGGCTCATATATCTCAGAAAGAGCTCTTGAGATAAGGAACAGTTTGGCGAGAAAGGCAGGACTCCCAGAAACTGGATTTAATGATTATGGTCAGGCAACGGTGTAAAAAATGGTCGACAAGAAAGCTCACTTGGACAAAATGGATGAAGACATAAGGATGACCCTTGCAATGAGTCATGATGTGGGTGGTCCTCTTGGGGTTCCTGCTATGGGCATGATCTATAGAAGAAACGTGGCAGCAAGGGAACTTGGGCTGCCAGAAAAGACACTTGGTGATTATCGGCAAACAGGCAGTGATGAATCACTAACAGAAGAGCCTGTGCAAAGATCGGTTACAGAACATCAATATTTGTTTGATAATTAAAGGCGTTAATCGCCGTTAATTGCAGCACACTACAATGTGGTGTGTCAAGCGCGGAGGCACGTGACAATCCCAAGTCACATTATGCTTTTGAAGCGGTCATAGGTCTGAGGTAAAGATAGCTAGTTCCCATGCTATCTGGTGGATGGCTTGGCTCAAGCGGCGACGAAGGTCCTGGTAAGCTGGGAAAAGGTGTGGCGAGACGCACGCAGTCTTTGACCTACACATAACCGAATAGGACATCCTTCTATACTCGAGTTGAGGTGAAGATCACGATTCGAGGGCGAACGCGGAAAATTGAAACATCTTATTACCCGCAGGAAGAGAAAGCAATTGCGATGCCGTAAGTAAGGGCGACTGAAACCGGCAGAGAACAAACCGAAGGTACCTCGAGAGAGAGTGCCGATGTGGGGTTCGGACCTGTGTCTTACCCAGTCTGTTTATCCGAAGTGCGCTGGAAAGCGTTGCAATACAGGGTGATAGCCCCGTAGGAGAGGACAGGAAGGTAAATGGCAGGTATCCAGAGTATGACAGGGCGAATTTCCTGTCAGAATACGGCTCTCATCTAGAGCTAATTCTAAACACGTCTTGAGTCCGATAGCGTATTAGTACGGTGACGGAAAGCTGAAAAGCAACTGTAAAAGGTGCTGAAAAGAGCCTGAAACTAGGTAGCTATAGTTAGACGGTTAAAGCTCTGTTAAAAGAGACGAACCCGTCGTCCGTTTTGAAAAACGGGGCAGGGAGTTTTTTCTCGTGGCAAGGCTAATTGCTTTGCGAGAAGCCGCAGCGAAAGCGATATGTGTGTAGGCAACGAAGCACACCGTGTGAAAGTGCGGACAGTCACGGGGGAAATACCCGAAACCAGATGATCTAGCCCTGGGCAGGATGAAGCTTCGCGAAAGCGAAGTGGAGGTCCGTTACCGGTAATGGTACAAACCTTTCGGGTGACCTGGGGTTAGGGGTGAAAAGCCAATCGAATCTGGTAATAGCTGGTTCCTCCCGAAATGCATCTAAGTGCAGCCTGGTTCTTATAAGCCAGTGGGGTAGGGCTCTGATTAGGTAGCTAAGGGGAGAGATCCCCACCTACTTTGTCAAACTTCGAATCCATTGGAATTTGAACTGGAGTGAGGGCGGCGGAGTAATTCTGTTGTCCGAGAGGGAAACAACCCAGACTACAATTAAGGTCCCTAAGTGTCAGCTAAGTGTATCGAAAGTTGTTTTGAGCTTTAGACAGTGGGAAGGTTGGCTTAGAAGCAGCCACCCTTTAAACAACGCGTAATAGCGGACCCATCGAAGCTTAGAGCGCTGAAAATGGACGGGGCTAAGTTGGCCACCGATATTGTAGACTCGTAACTTGTTGCGAGTGGTAGGGAGGCATTCTGCGGGGGCAGAAGCGTCATCGTGAGATGGTGTGGACCCCGTAGTAAAGAAGATCCTGCTGGGAGTAGCAATCTAGCCGGGTGAGAATCCTGGTCGCCTAAGAAGCAAGGGTTCCCCAGTAAAGCTTATCTGCTGGGGGTTAGTCGGCCCTAAGGTAAGCCTTAAGAAGAACTTACCGAATGGAAAACCGGTTAATATTCCGGTACCTTCCAATATTTGCTTGATCTGTATGAGAAACCTCGGGACACTTTGACAATGATTGTCGTCATTGCTAAGCGTTTAAGTACGGGGAGTGTTGTAACGACGAGAACCGTATGAATGCGTGAATGGCCTGTTGTATGACGGGTTCAGATTATTCCCGGGGTCCTTGAAAGCTCGTGCAGTAGAATGTTGGTTGGCCGTACCCAGAACCGACACAGGTGCTTTGCGCTGAGAAATTTGGGAAGAAGTTGGATTTAAAAAGGTTTTGTATATAGACCTAGACATGACAACGTACATGTTCACTAAGGGATTTGAAGTTTTGAAGGATGGCTCTTCATACGAATTTGAGTCTTTTTTAGGATATGAACGTGGTTGTCGAATGTTGGGTCAGGGACAAGTGCGTGTAACAGGAACAGAAAAAGAACACGTAATTTTTGTGGAAGTAACAACTCCTTTTGATGATAGACACATTGAAAATGCAAAGGGACATGGCGTTGATGTCTATAAACTCGAAAAATTGTAAATCTTCTTCTTAAACTCATGGGCGAAGGTGTTCAGGAGAATCCACTTTAGGGAATTCGGCAAAATCGAGGGGTATCTTTGGTAGAACCCTTGCCTGCTTAGAGATAAGCAGGTCGCAGTGACAAGTTCCATCCGACTGTTTAACAAAAACATAGCTGATCGATAAACCGAAAGGTCTTTTATGGTCAGTGAGTCGTGGCCACTAGTGGTGTGTTAACACGGGTTTCAACCCGTTGAAGCCCCGCTGTAGGCCGGCCCTAACTCTGAGGGTCTTAAGGTAGCGTAATCCCTTGCCAACTAAATATTGGCCTGCATGATGGATTAACGAGATGGAAGCTGTCCCGAGGTGGAACCTGGCGAAACTATTGTTCTGGTGATTAGGCCAGAGACCTCTAATGGGAAGAGTAGACCCCGTGGAGCTTTACTGCAGTCTGTTGTTGCGGTATGGATGTCTTTGTAGAGTGTAGGTAGGAGACTTAGAAACTTTCTCGCCAGAGAAAGTGGAGTCATCAATGTAACACTACCCTTAGACCTCTATACTGCTAACCCTGCGAAAGTAGGGGACATCGGCAGATGGGTAGTTTGACTGGGGCGGTACGGTCTTGAAAGGATATCAAGACTCCTCAAAGCTCAGCTCACCGCGGTCAGAAATCGCGGGTATAGAGTGTAAGGGCAAAAGCTGGGTTGATTGGATTCCTAACATTAACGTTTCCAACCGCGAAAGCGTGACCTAGCGATACGCAGTTTGACGTAGATGGTTGACTGTGACATGAGAAAAGCTACCCCGGGGATAATGGTGTCGTAGCGGGTGAGAGTTCTTATCTGCAGCCGCGAAGACATTCATTGGTCTACAGATTCTATTTAGAGTTCCTATTACCCTCAACCAATCGAGTTAGTCGTAAGACGCTTCGCGTCGTCAGACTTTACTATGAATATTGGCGTTAGTAGTAGGAAAATAATGGGATTAGCCAAGCGAGTGTTGATCGCGGCTAACGAGGACAAATCGACCCCGCGTGTTGCGGCGTCGCTGTCGGCTCCCCCTCTCCTGGCTGTGCAGCTGCAGCCAAGGGTACTGGAGTTCACAGGTTAAAAGGGGACGTTAGCTGGGTTCAGAACGATGTGAGTCAGTTTGGTCTATATCTGTTAGAGGTGTTTTTGCCTGAGAGAAAAGAAGGATAAGTACGAAAGGAACATTCTTCTGTGGCCTCTTGTGGATCAGTTGTCTGACAAGGCACGCTGAGTAGCTACGCCATACTTGGATAAGGGCTGAAAGCATCTAAGCCCAAAGCCAATCTCAAAAATAGGCATTCGGCACCGGCAAGACGACCGGTTATGGAAGTGGAGTGTAAGTACCGAGCTTCGGCGAGGTATTCAGCTCATGCTCTCCTACGCCAATACTAGCCTTTAAAACCTCAGACTTGTGATTTTGCTTTCTTTTTTCTTAAATATTATTCTGTTATAGCTGTAGATATGCCTGCTGAGATAGTTTTTTTGGAAGAAACAGATGCTCCTGTTGCTTATAGGACCGGAGAAGGTACAATCCAGACTTCAGTGGGAAAATTCGTTAGGGCTTATGCAAAGACAATTGGAATACCTTTCAGAATGGTGGAAAGGGGCGCTTTTGATAGATATGGCGGAATGTCCTTTGCTGCCTCCGGTGGCGTACATTACCTTTGTTTTCGTGTTAAAGACGGAAACGACGGAAAAGTTTTGGATACCGGTGGTGTTGATTATGAATTTCCTGATGCGGAAGCTGGCTGGGGGCCTGAAGAAGCCAGGGAAGTTGCTGGAGTGATTCATAATCTAATGACAATCTGATTTCCTTCCTTAAGATCGTAATTTATGCGTATTACGGCCTTATAAAGTATATAACACTGTTATAAAACTATATATACCAGGAAGGACATAATAAGAAGGGTACAATACGGTAAAGTATAGTACAGTACTGCAAATTTGGGGTGTGTGTATGAAGAAGATACATTACTGTGGAAACGGCTTTAAGGGCCAGGTTGTAAAGGCTAGGGGCGTTAGCTTTTGTGGTTTCTGCGGAAAAGAATTCAAGAAATAATCGTAAATTCTTTAGATTTTCCTATATTTCGTTGATTTTGGGGCGAAAGCTGGGTAAATTTTAAGAATATTTCACTGTTATATTGATGTGTGACCTGTCAGCAACTGCCCTTGGATTATAATCCGAGGAGGAAGCTCTGTCCACTCATGAAATCGGTACGGTTTCATAAAAGTGTGAATGGGTAATAACGGCGTAATAACCGTGTTATCATCGTAGGCGGAAGTCTACTGTCTGTGAACAGAAACGAACCAAGTAATACCGAGTCCAACCGGACTATGAGGTTGTTTGGATGAAACGGCACAGCACATATGGGTGCAAGCAAGCTGAATGACATGCTTCGCATGTCGTACGGTGGGGCGCTTAGACAAATGTTGCAAAGCTTTCAAAGAAGGGAGCAATGGTTCCTGGAGAGGCTTACAGAAGACAGGCTATGGCAGGTCACAATCTCTATTTTTAAAGGTAATTGCGAGTTGAATATTATGGCAACGTTTGATGATTTCCAGAAACTGGATATAAGAGTCGGAAAAATCGTAGAAGTGGAGGACTTTCCGGAAGCACGAAAGCCCAGTTATAAATTGAAAATTGACCTCGGACCTGAAACAGGGATTAAAAAATCGTGTGCACAGCTTTGTGCTAACTACAGGAAAGAAGATCTTACAGGCAAATTAGTTCTTTGCGTTGTTAATTTCCCTCCAAGGCAGATAGGACCTGCGACATCCGAAGTTTTGACGCTTGGCGTACCCGGGGAAAACAACGAGTGCGTTCTTATCCAACCGGAACGTGATAGTCCGGTTGGTGGAAAACTGTACTAACAGTTAAGGAATACAATATTATAGTCACAAATCAGTGTTTAGAAATAAAGTACTACTTTTAAGTTACGAAAATAGTTAGTTTTAAAAGCATTCTCTGAGTAGTTATTGTATGAATAGAATTCTTATACCGGCACTAGCCGCAATTCTGGCTGTGGGTGCTGCAAGGGCAGAGGATCCGCCAAGAGAAGGTCCTGAGCTGCGTCTTTATGGAAAGGCCGTGAGTCTTAGCGGACAGAGTATAGACGGTGCGAGGGTAAGATATGACGGTATAAATGGCCAGGGTTTTGGTTCTGTTTGTGATATGCCTGTTGTTGATGGTGTTTATGACTGTGGTGCCATGCAAGCTGGTGATTACAGAAGAACTGTGTCAGGTCCGGGTATTATAACCCGTGTGGATGAACGTGTTGATATAGGCCGTGATCGTATGGATGTGACTGCACTTAGGTGGGGTGAAATGCTGTCTGATGATGTAGCATATGATGAGAGATTTGATGATTTTCACAACAGAATGACAAGATATGACGATTCCTCAAGCAGATGGGATCTTGATGCACTTCCGCCAACGGGCATACACGTTGTGACGGACGGATTTGACCAGCAAACACTGGACCGTGTCATAGGATATGCACATGAAATATCGGCAAGGTCTAATCGCTACGTTTGCGGGCCTCTGGAAATGCCTGTAACGGTGGGCGGTAATGTAAGTTCTCATGGTTTGTTTGTTGTCAGACACGTTGAAGATATGAACCCCAATCATTTTGCGACAGCCGGCAGATACAGGACAGGAAGACAAATAACAGGATGTGATATTAACCTGAACGGACCGCACTTTCGTGACAACATCTTTGGCAATGGCGAAGAGTTTGCCGCTTTAGTACATGAAGCTGATCACTGTTTTGGCGATGATCATACAGAAAGACCAGAAGATAACGGCAATGATCCTTTCAGAGACGGAACAATTATGTCAAATGCAAAAGACCTGACAGGCCTGGATGACGCCTCTGCATGCGTTAACTACAATCATGCTGAAATAGGGAATAAATGGCAGGATACGAACCCTGCACGCGGGGTTGTCGTTGCTGCCGGCGTATCTGCTTCAAGCCGCAAGGCCGCTTCGGACAGATATGATATTTCATGTATATACGAAGTTCCTGTGGTTGAATGATAACAATAGCTGAATATTTGCTTCTGGCTTTATCAATGTTTGTTGTGCTGTTTTTCATAGCATTTGCGTGGCATGAAGCAGAAAACAAGATGCCCCTTGAAGAGGAAAAACCCTAAGATTACCGTATACTATATATATCACTTAAACCAATGTTTTATCTAATGAATACGAAAGTACTTGCAGTTCTAACGGCATTTGTTCTATTTGCTTCTATGTCTTTAGCAGAACCCCCTGATGTGGCCGTTATTGTTAATCCGCCGCAGGAAGTTACAATGAACGGCGGTGATATGGTTTATGTTAATTATCTGGGTACTATGTATACCGTTACATATACCGCATCTTCTGATTCCATTACGGGTGTTGTGAGGGTTGGTGTAGATCAGAACGCCGTACCGGAAGATGGGTTAAGACGAATTGGCGGGCTTGATGTTTTTGCGAAAGATGTGACAGACGTTTCGAGTACAGATCCAAAACTTGATTATGCTGTTCTTCAGTTTGGATCTATAAAACTTCATGGCGGAGATTCTATGGAGGCAACATACGGGGTTGACCGGTACACCGTCACATTTATTGCTTCTTCCGATTCCAACACAGCTATTGTAAAGGTTGGCGAGTGCCAGGATACAATAGAAAAAGGTGGTGAAAAAGAGCTGTGTAACCTGTTCGTATACGTCGAGGACGTGGGTGATGTTTCGAGTACAGACCCAACGCTTGATTATGCTGTCCTGAGAATTTCTGACAGCTCATTCAATATTGTTGATTGTGGTATCAATGTTGACTGTCCTTCCTACGAAAGCAAATTCTGTACGGCCCAGGGAGAATTCTGCCAGCAGGTTACCAGTCGCGAATGTGTAAACAATACGTGTGTATCAGCTTCTTATGATGTTACCTGTGAGCAATGTGATTTTGGTTGTACGGCAGACGGATGTAAAACTACCGAATGTACTGATACTGACGTGACAGATCAATACCCTGACGGCAAGAATCATTTTCTGAAAGGAACTGTAAAATACCTCCAGTTTGGCGATGTAAAACAGGATACTGACAGCTGCGAGAATAATAAATTAAGGGAATTATATTGCCAGGGCGGTTCAGTTGATGGGTATCACATAGATTGTCCGAATGGTTACAGTTGCTCAGATGGAAAGTGTATTGTAACAACAAATACGTGTGACAACATGGATTGTCCTTCTACAATAGAGCATTTCTGTGACGGGAACAATGCATGTACCAGAGAAGTTGGATATTATTGTGAAAACGGTGAGTGTGTTGAAAAGCCAAGTGTTGACGCATGTCGCATCTGTCCAAACGGTTGCGCCGGTGGCATATGTAAAAACACGGGTTGTTATGATTCTGACGGCGGACGTAATATTTTCAAGAAGGGTTATGCCAAATCAGCAGGTAAATTAGTAGATGACGTTTGTGCTGTTTCAAAATGCCTGAACTGTGAACATGACGAGGCAATAGGCTGCAAGGGTGATCATTGCTGGATATTTGAGGCAGAATGTAAAGACAACCAGGCAACTTTTGCCAAGCTAAAATGTCCCGGCATGTGTGATGTTGGCAAATGTGTAGGAAGAGAAAAACCAAAGCTTATGGTTATAAATCCCAACGGCGGGCAGGTATGGGAAAGAGGAACTTCCCAGCAGATAAAGTGGAATACCGGGACGGTGACAGAAGTCGAGGCTACCGAAACTGTTGGATATACAGTAACAGGTGCAGTTGTCTCAAAAATAACAGGAAAGCCTGTTGCAGCCACAGACTTGAAGCCTACGGGGGCGATCAAAGACAACACTAAAACGGAAAGGATTTGTCCAACTGTTTGTGTTGGAATGTGGGAATTAAAGAGCAGATTCAGCACAAGTGCACGTGGCGGTGGTATGGAGTGTGTATACAACGAATGTGGAAGTGGTTGTGGTGCTAACGGAAAGACAACCTTCGATACAAAGGAAGAGTGTCAAGAAATGCTGCCGACAACGAGAGGTTTTGTAAGAATTGAGCTGGTCAGGTCAGGAGCTTATGATAAAGAGCTTGCAATAACAGGAAAGCCTGTTGCAAAGGCTGTGGAAATCAGTGACGTTGCACACGTCGAGGCTATAACCAAACCGCCTGAATATTTCTCACTGGTTATTGCCGCGAAAACGGAGAATGACGGTCACTTCTCATGGCGCATTCCTGAGAATCTACCTGTCGGAAGATACAAGGTAAAGATAACCGAACTGTCTACGGGCAAGTCTGACCAGAGTGACAGGCCATTCACAATAATCGGCGAGGATATACCAGGAACAGGATTTATTCTTGAGTTCAGCGAGGGATGGAATATGTTCTCTGTTCCTATGTCAACCGTCAAGGTTACTCTGGATGAAACAGACTGCAAACCTACAAGCAGCGTGTGGTATCTGTCAGAAAACGGCTACAGAAGGATGACAAACATAAGGGACCTTCACTACGGTTTCTGGATAAGGATGGATGAAGATTGTAAAGTCACTTTGCAGGTGCATGATGATTATTCAATTCACAAGTATTATGAGCGAGCCAAACTTCACAAAGGATGGAACATTATCGGCGGCATGCCCGAAACGTTAGAAGTTGAAAACGTGAAAGGTGACTGTGAGTTTGAGAGAGGACCTTACTGGTACAATCCTGAATCAGGAGAGTACGAAGAGTCAACAATATTTGAACCAGGAAAAGGTTATGCTATAAAGACAACAAATGCATGTCAATTAAGCTCGAATGATATGCCACCGCCACTACCAGTGTGATAATTATGGAAAATATGCGGACAGTATCAAAAAAATCACCAAAGACCATGATGTACGTAGCGATACTTATCATTGCTGTCCTGCTTATGGTTCTGCTATTGCTGATATCTTCCGGAACGGAGGGTATTGTCTTGTTTGGCAACGAAGCTGCGCCGGAAGGTCTGGAAGTCTTTAAGGCCACACAGGATACGGGCGGAGCCCCACCTGCTTTACCGGAGCTACCCTAATTCTTAAATACGGCTTAAATCCATAGTTTAAGCAATGAAATACGCATTACCGCTTGTTTTAACCATGTTTGTTCTGTTTGCATCTACGGCTTATGCTGCTTCACTTGGTGCATGTGTTGTGCGCGGTTATGGTTCTATACCGGCTTACAGCGCACCTGATGTTGGTACAGGATACGCGAAACATAATCTTGGGACAGTCTCTAACCTGAATGAAGTCAAGGAATTATGTACCGATGATATACTTTACGATAAGATGGTGAACGGTTACTGCACTGTCAATACATATGATTCGATACAATGGCAGGCAGTATATTACGTGGATCCGGATGATTATTTTGTGGTAGGTTCTTCATCTTCCTGCGTAGCCAGCGGCTGCCAGTATCACAGTTGTTCAGAAGCTCCACCTGATCCTGCACAGCCTTCAACAGCTTATTGTATGGTGGATGGCGGAGCCCCCGCCAAACCGGCTTACGGAGCTCCCGATACCGGTGACGGTTATGCAAAAACCAATATTGGTAATGTTACTGATCTTGACGATGCCAAAGCCAGATGTACTGATGATATATACGCTCCCCTGATGCCTACTTACTGTGCAAACAACGAGTTTATAGATAAAGAAAAGGCACAATGGCTGGTAGGATTTTTCTCAACTAACCTGACAACAAACGTTTTTGCAGCCAGCGGTCCTGTATTCCATCACTGTTCTGATGAATGCTGGGGTAGTAGCTGCGATACAAACGGTGTCTGTATTGTCAGTGACCAGTATTCTTCCATACCGGGTTACTGGGATCCTGATTTGGGGACCGGTATATTTATAGAAAATTACCTGGGCGGCGGCTACAACTACATAGATGACTGGTACGCAAAATACCGCCTTGGCGATGTTACAGATCTGAATGATGCAACATCCAGATGCACGGATGATATATTCAATAACTTAACAACACAGTACTGCAATGCAAATTCCGGCGAACATGAAAGACATCTTACAAACATACGATGGAGATCCATGTATTACGGCGGGGACGGAGTCAGTGCCTGTCCTCCAAGTGGATGCACGGCTATAGACTGCAATACATTTCTTTCTGATCCTGAGTTAGCTGCACAGGAACTGGGCTTGTGTGTTGTAAGAGACAGTTTCACGGCCATACCGGCTTACGGCTCACCAGACGTTGGTTCGGGATATGCAAAATATAATCTCGGAAACGTTACGAATTATACTGAAGCTAAGGCGTTGTGTACTGACACAATTTACAATAACGTCATGACCGATTATTGTAACAGTAATACTGAAAGGGTCCAATGGGAAGTTGTGATTCAGGGAGGGACACACGGTTGTGCAGCCAGCGGCTGCCAGTTTCATTATTGCTCTGAAGTATCTGATCCATGTGATGGTGTGACGTGCAACAACCCACCGGGCAATTATTGTTCAGGAAACCTGGCGATTTCTTATGGTACTGGTACATGTTCAGGCGGAATATGTTCCTATTCTTTTACTAATACCACCTGCCAGTATGGTTGTTCAAATGGCACCTGCCTGGCAAATCCCTGTTCAGGTATAACCTGTAATAACCCACCAAGTGATTATTGCTCCGGTAATACGGCAATTTCTTATACAACAGGTACATGTTCAGGCGGAATATGTTCCTATTCTTTTACTAAT
The DNA here is from genome assembly GCA_028279825.1 of archaeon. Lineage (GTDB taxonomy): Archaea > Aenigmatarchaeota > Aenigmatarchaeia > GW2011-AR5 > GW2011-AR5 > GW2011-AR5. The sequence goes on from JANQNA010000007.1 coordinate 182,865, forward strand.
ACAAGCTGCCAGTATGGTTGTTCTAACGGTAACTGCCTGACAGACTCATGTCTGGGCGTTGTATGCAGTGACACAGAACAGGTATACTGTGACGGAACAAGTGCATGTAACCAGACAATAGATTATGAGTGTTCCGGTGGTGTTTGTACAGAGGCTGAGAGTTCTCTGGTATGTGATACATGCCCGTACGGATGTCAGGACGGCTACTGTAAGGCAGACCTTTGCGCTAATCTTATCTGTCCTAATACAGAGAGAAAGTACTGTAATGCGACAAAAGCCTGCACTGAGACAAAGGAATATGAATGTTCAAGCGGCAACTGCACGGAAGTGGGGGTTTCTGTTATATGTGAAACATGCAGTGCAGGATGTTCAATCGGCTTTTGTAACACGCCGGTCTTAATTGACACAAGTTATGTTGCATCATCGTCAGGCGGAGGCGGTGGAGGAGGAGGTTATTCTCCACCGGCAACAGAAGAAAGAATAAATGAAACAACCAAGAAGCGAAGGATTATTGTTACGGGAGAGGATAATACCGAAGAAAAATCAGATGAAACTGTGGCAACGGACAGTGAACCTGTTGTACAACCAACAACCACTAGTTCATCAGGTGGCGGGGGCTCAGGATACGTAAGAGTTGAAACGGCACAGGTAAAGAAAAAGGTTGAAATTCAATCACCTAACGGCGGGCAGGTATGGACAAAGAAAAAGGCAAAGAAGATAAGATGGTCAACAGATTTTGCTAGTTCCATAACAGGAAACGTAGTTGTAACAAAAATTATACAGGAACCTATGTCTGCAGAAGATGTGGAGCCAATAAATGTTAATGATATTGTACAGGAATTAACACCTGTAGTTAATTATGTCAGGATAGAACTTGTGGTACTAAAAGATGGTCAGCCGCAATATACACATTTAATTTCTGAAAGAACGGAGAATGACGGACAGTTTGAATGGGAGATCCCCGAGGATATTCCGGATGGCGAGTACGCAATAAGAATTATAGATCTGTCTACGGGTACATACGATGACAGTGACAGGGCATTCAAGATATCTGTGGAAGAATTTGAAGACGGATTTATACTGGAATTCAGGAAAGGATGGAACATGTTCTCTGTTCCTGCTTCAACAGACAAGGTAACTCTGGAAAGAAGTGATTGCACGCCTAAAAGCAATCTCTGGTATCTGGATGGTGAATATAAGAGAACAAAAAATATACAGAACCTTAGAAAGGGATACTGGATAGATATGGAAGAGGACTGCAAAGTGACTTTACAGTCAGAGGAGGAGTATCTTCTCTACAGTTTCTTTGACCGAACAGGTCTGACAGAAGGATGGAACATGATTGGCGGCATCCCAGAAACAATGGAGTTTGCTGACATAAAAGGCGACTGTGAATTTGAAGACGGGCCTTACTGGTACAACCCGGAAAGAAATACATACGAAGTATCAAGATTCATGGAACCCGGCAAGGGCTATATTATAAAGATGGTTAGTTCCTGCAACCTTGGTCTGAGCGGTGCACCACCAGCTTTACCGGTGTGATTGATATGGGAAAACCAAAAACAACGACTTATGCAACGATACTTGTTATTGCCCTGCTACTTGCAGGTCTTTTTTATGTCCTGACAACAAACACAGAAGGTATTGATTTGTTCGGCAGCGAAACAGCACCGGAAGGTCTGGAAGTTTTTGAGATAACTGAAGAGACAGAAGAAACACCGCCACCACTGCCGGGAGTGCCTCTACTTCAGCAATAGTTCTATTCCTTCGTAGAAAGGTACCTGCGGTTCCCATTTTAGAGATCTTATTTTGTCTATGTTTGCTTTGCTGCGCTGGACGTCCCCTTCTGCAAGCGGTGCGAATCTTACATTTGTCCCGACACCGGAAATTGCGTGTATAGTATCAGCAACTTCCAGAACGGATTTTTCTTTTCCGGTACCAACATTGTAAGTTCCTTCAAGTTCCATGCCCAGTAGCAGAGCTGCAACAACGTCTGAAACATGTATGTAATCCCTTGTCTGTGTTCCATGGCCGAAAACGGTTATGGTTTTGTTGTTTGGTATAATCCTGGAAAACTTGTTTATTACACTGTGGCCTCTTGATCCGTAAACATTGAACAGTCTTGCTACGAAAGACCCTTCCGGACATACCCTCTCAGCGCGCAACTTGCTTTTTCCGTACTGGCTTATCGGCTTGCACTCATCTATCTCTTTCGGTTCTTTGATTTCACCGTAAACAGCTGCTGATGATGTGAAAATGACTTTTGCTCCATTCTCTTGAGCCGCTTCAAAGACTTTTTTCGCACCAAGATAGTTTGTTGTATAAACAAGATTTTCATCTGTCGCTCTTGATTCGGCTACACCAGCCAAATGAAAAACAACTTCACAACCACTGACGGCATCCTTTATCTCATCGTCTCTTATATCTCCGGGAATGTTTTTTGCCTTTTTGTTGACAATTTTTCCGGAAGAGAAATTGTCAAAAACAACCACTTCGTGTCCTGCGGACAATAAGCGCTCTACCAGGTGTGATCCAATGAAGCCTGCGCCTCCTGTAACAAGTATTTTCATGTGATTAGTTTAACGAAAACGCTTATAAATTACGCGAAGAACTTGAGAACCAACACGACACCGGCAAAAATTACGCTAATTGCGACTACGTGGTTCGGCTTCATCTTTATTTTTTCGTCTGCCTCGGCATACCTCATTAAGCCTGCGCTGGATTGCGGCATGTAGTTTTTTTCTTTTTCGGCCATAGTATTACTCTCTGGGAAATGTTTAAATATCTAGATTTTGCGGCTCATGACGTAACGGAAGTCTTCCAGATAACTTCTCCAGTTACGCTTTCTTCTTCGTAAAAGATATCTAAAATTGCTGAAACCGTCCCATACACCTACACCTTTTACATAGCGTGCGGATGTTATCGGTATGTTTACAGTTTTTAGCCTGTTTCGTCCCACTTCAAATATGATTTCTACTGCTATCTCATAGCGCTCTGCCCGCAAATACAACTTTTTCAGGGCAGACGCGCGAAATGCACGGAACCCGCTTTCCGTATCTTTGAGATCCGTGGCAGATACAAAATTAGTTAGTTTGTTAAGGAAGAAGTTCCCAAATTTTTTGATAAACGGATAGGCTGCCAAGTTCCGGCGCCCAAGGACAAAGTCATAACCCTTGCTTATCGTGGCCACAAAATCAGGGATCTGTTTAGGATCATGCTGCCCGTCCGCGTCTATTGTTATTACAATGTCTGCTTTCATTTTCAGGGCTTCTTTAAACCCGGTTCGCAAGGCACAACCCAGACCTCCGTTTACTTTATGGTTTATGACTTTGGCGCCTGCACGCTTCGCTATCAAGGCTGTTTTATCTTTAGAAGCATCGTCTACAACGATGACTTTTCCGTATTTTTTTGCCGATTTGACTACATTTTCTATCGTTTTTTCTTCGTTGTAGGCAGGAATAATTATTGCTATCATACTGTCACAATCCCTCTTGTTAATTTAAATGTATTGTACATGTATTGATATAAGTGATTTTTAATGCCGGGAAAGTTCATAGTTTTGGAAGGTCTTGACGGGGCTGGGATAACTACCCAGGCCACACTTCTTCGTAATCAACTCATAAAAAAAGGCAAGGATGTTGTACTGACAAAAGAGCCGACCGATGGACTAATCGGTGGACTGATTAAATCTTGTTTGCGCAAGGAGTGGAAAACAAATCCGCTGACACTTCAAATGCTTTTTGCTGCCGATAGAGCTCATCATCTTGTATCGGAGATAGAGCCGGCTATAAAAAAGAATAAGATTGTTATTTGTGATCGTTATGTACTCTCTTCCCTGGTTTTTGGCGGCCTGGAAGTATCAGTGGATATTCTAAAACAGTTTAATGCACACTTCATGAAGCCGCATGCAACTATTGTGATAGATACTCATCCGAAGATCTGTATAGAAAGAATGAAGAAAGGAAGACATCATGTTGAGTTATTTGAAGAAGAACATAAACTCATGCAGATAAGAAACAATTTACTTGCACTTAAGAAGCACTTTCCTAATACTCATTTTGTTGACGGTAACAGACAACACGAGCTTGTGCTGGAAGACGTAAAGAGAATTGTGGAATCACTCTGAACCACCTGATGTTCCATCAGAGGTATCTTCTTTTATTGGCTTGCCTTCTTTTACTTCTTCTTTCTGTTCCAGTTCCTGTTCAATCATTTTCTCGCTTTTACCTTTCTTCAGATCTTCCTTTTTCGTTTCAAAGTATTCCTCAAACTTTGGTGTTGTGCTAAGTATTTTTGATCTCGCCCTTTTCTCGGACTTTACCAGTCCACGTTCATGTAATTCTTTTACATAATCGTATGTACGATTGCCGATGACTTTTACGATCTCTGACTGGCGAACAGGTTCATGGTATGCTATTATGGACAAAACACGCAGCAGTCCCCTGGACATGTCAGCATGCGGTGTAAGGTTTGTTACGTTCTGCATGAATTCTGATTTTACAACAAGTTTGTAGCCTCCTATATCGGAAAGTTTTATTCCGTGCGCTGGATCTTCATACCGCTTCTCCAGTTCTTTCAGGGCTTTTTCCAGATCAACCTTGTAGAGCCCTGTCAGCTTCTTCAGCTCTTTGAACTCCAAAGGTTCTGATGTTGTGAACAATATTGCCTCAAGCAGTGCCAGTTTCTCCATCTTTTTTCACCCTTATGTATATTTCCTTGAACATTTCCTCCTGTGTGCAGACAATTTTTCCTCTTGTTTCCAGGTGCAATATAGGCAGGAAAGTTTTTACAATTTCCATACGCTTCCATGAAGGAACAAGATCGGAAAACGTTGTGCTATGCAAAATGGAAATTCTTTCATAAATGTCATTTATCCTCACTTCTATATCTTCTTCTTTTTCTATCAACCGTTCAACAGCTCTTCTCATGCGAAGTTTTTTTGTTTCTTTTTTCTCCTTGAAATCAAAGGCTTTGTTTAGTGCCGTGACTAACTCGTTAAGTGTTACCTTTCTTGTCGGCTTTCTGGTTATCGGAGGCAAAAGAGTTGGTACGTCTTCTATGTTCAGCGGTGGAACTTCTTTGGTTTCCAGTGCTTTCTGCTCCTCCTCTTCTAAAAGCAACTCTGCTTTCATGCGAAGCAGTATTGCTGCCACCAAAATGAAACGGGCCGGTATACGAAAATCGAACTGCTTTAACTGTTCTAAATATCTTGTGAATGCATCTACCAGTTTAATTATATCCAACTCTAACGGGTCCATTCCTTCTTCGGCGACTAATGTAGCCAGAACTTCCTGCCAGTCAGACCCAATAACAATTGTCTGGATTACTTTGTTCTCGTCTATGATTACTTTCTCTTCCATAATTATCCCTTGGGCATTTCGATTCCGAATACTTTTGATATACCGCCTTCTATAGATACACCAAATACTTTATCGGCTTCTGATATTGTAAGATCGTTGTGCGTGATAACAATAAACTGTATGTTCTTTGAATACTTCTTGATAAGGTTACTGATCTTTCTTGTGTTTGCTTTGTCAAGTGCTGCGTCTATTTCATCCAGTACGTAGAATGGTGCTGAGTAATGCTGCATGACTGAAAACAGGAATGACAGAGATGCCAAGGTTTTCTCACCTCCGGACATGGCATCAAGGTTCACTATTTTCTTTCCGGACGGGCTGGCCTGGATAATCAGACCGGAGTCAATGTTGCCTTCTTCTTCCAGTACGAGTTTGCCTTCACCACCGTTTGACATGTCATGATATGTTTTTGAAAAGTTTGCGTTTATCTCGTTGAACGTCTCCATGAATTTCTCGAATCTTCGTGTCTCGACATCTTTGACAACATTGAATATAGCTTCTTTCTCCTCCAGCAACTTGTCAAGCTTTTTCTTTAACTCTTCAAATTCAATGTTTGTTGTTTCGAATTCGTCTATGGCTTTGAGATTCACGGGACCTATCTGGTTTATTTCTATCATGCATCTTCTTACACGTTCCTGGAGCTCTTCCTGTGTCTGGTCAAAATAGCTCTGAACATCGTTATACTCTTCAAATTCGGTTGTATAATTTTCAAGAGACGCTTCGAGTTTGGCTTTCTCGACCTTTGTTCTTCCCGCGGAACTTTGTAAAACCAGTCTTTCTTCGTACAACTGCTTTCTTCTTTTTCTGAGTTCAACAAGGTCTGTTTCTTCCTGGCTTCGCGCTGACTGGATCTTTTTCACTTCTTCCGATTCTTCTTTCTCCTCTTCCCTTAGTTTCTCCAACTGATCTTCGTACTGTTCTATTTCTGCCTTTAGTTTTTCATTTTCATGTTCGAACTTAGAAGAATCACCACCAAATGAACCTTTACTCTTTTTGTAGAAACCTCCTATCATTGCACCTGACGTCTCGACAAGGTCACCGTCAAGTGTTGCTACACGGAAGTCTTTTATCTTTCTCGCTACGTCTATGTGTTCAACGACAAGCGTGCTGCCCAGAACGTATTTCATTGCATCCTCGTATTTTTTGTCAAATTTGACAAGATCTATGGCATAGCCAATTACTTTTCCGCTGTATTTCTTTCTTGGACGTGTTTGTATTTTGTTTAAAGGAATAAACCTTGTTCTGCCAAGTTTCCTGCTTTTCAGGTGCTTTATGCATACAGCTGCTGTGTCGTCTGTGTCCACGACAATGTCATTCTTGTGTTTGCCCAAAGCCACATCTATTGATATTTCATATTCTTTAGGAACGGAAATCAGACTGGAAACTGTTCCGTACACTCCTTTCTGACCCATATTCAAAACATGCTTTACAACTGCACTATCAGACTCGCCTTTCAGCCTTTCTATTTCACGTTCATTGAAATCTATTTTATCACGTTTCCTCAGAATGTCATTATTTATCTTGTCAATACTCCTCAGAATGTTAACGTTTCTGGATTTCTTTATCAGTTCGTCACCTTTTCTAAGCACGCCTTTTTCCTTTTTCTCCAGTTCGGAATCAACTTTTGACAGTTCTTTTCCAAGATCATCAAATTGTTTTGTGCTGCCTACCAGTTCTTTTTCATGAACTGTTTGTTTTTCCTTTATATCTTTGATCTTCTTCTTGAGCAGCGACGCCTTTGATTTCCGCAGTTCAGTCTCAATCTTTCGGTATTTCTCGGCGTTTTCTTTTTCCTGTTTTAGCCGGGCTACGAGTTTTTGTTTTTCAGCTACAACTATCATGTTTTCTCTTACACGAAGTTCTACCTTTTCCAATTCTCTTGTTGCCTTGTCCTTTTTCTCGTCGAATTCGTTTATTCCGGATATATCATCAATTACTTCTTTTCGTTCTTTGGAAGACATTTCTATTATTCTCGTGACGTCTCCCTGCATTATGATGTTGTAACCTTCTGAAGAAAGGTTTGCATAGGAAAGCGTGTCCAAAATCTTTGCTCTTGTTACGGTACGGCCGTTTAATTTGTAGACGGATATGCCGCTTCTTGTGACCCTTCTGGTTACCTTGATCTCTTTTTCACCTGGTATCTTGCCTTCACTATTGTCAAGATAGATGGATACTTCGCAGAATTCCGAGGCTTTCTTGTCTTTTGCACCATTGAATAAAAGATTCTGCAGTTTACCTGCACGGATGGTTCTGGCAGATGTTGTACCTAGCACGAAGAGTAGACCATCTATGATGTTGGACTTGCCCGATCCGTTCGGACCGCATACACAGTTGAATCCGTCAGGGAAAGGAATCGTAACTCTATTTGCAAATGACTTGAATCCCTGCATTGTTATTCTGTCCAGTCTAACCATTGTTTCGCCTCTTCTTTTTAGATTCGTAGTAATTTAGTAATAACTCTATTAAATCGTCGTAGGAATCGTTCTTTTTTCCTATTTCATCCAGTCGTTCTTTGTTCCGTCTTTTTATTCGTATAGTCGTTTCATCGTTAATCATTATGTATAGATTGTATACATGGTATATAAAGTATACATTCAATATATGTTTGATGGCCTACAGATACATAGATCCCGGAACAGGCGGCATAGTGGTTAGTTCTTTGTGGGGGTATATTGTTACGGTACTGGCGGCAATAGCGGCTTTCATTGCCTATCTTGTTAAGCCATTGAGGCGTCTTTTAACAAACATAAGATTTCTCACTATAGTAGTTGTAGTAATAGCGTTGATTATAATGGTCTTGAGTGTAGCATCCGGTATGAATCATGAGAAGGTTATATTGTTAGGTATTGATGCGCTGGACGCCTCTCTTGTAGAAAGAATGATAAAGGAAGGTAAACTGCCGAATTTTCAGAAGCTTGAATATTCGAGACTGGAGAGTTCAATACCCCCGGAGACTCCTGTAGCCTGGAGCGCGGCTGCCACCGGTATGAATCCTGGCAAGTTTGGCTTGTTCGACTTCATAGGAAGAAAGGGCTATAATCCTGTACTAACGCTTGTGGAGGAGAAGAAAGGAATTGTGGGTACAAAATATTCTTCCGGCCTGAAAGGCACGCCCATATGGGATATGACTTCTGCAGCGAGAATTCCGACTACGGTTGTTAAATGGCCGGTTACGTTTCCTGCCGAGGAGATATACGGCAGAATGCTGTCAGGATTGGGTACAGTTGATGTAAGAGGGCTCCTGAACAGCTACTCTTTTTATACGGAAAAAAACGAGACAAATAGGGAGGGTGACACGGGAAGAATTGTCAGTGTTCAGAGAAAGGACAATGTTATAGATACGCAACTTTACGGACCTCTGCTGAACGGGCAGGATATGAAAGAAAATATGAAGATATGGATTTCTAATGAATTTGTTACCCTTGACTTTAACGAAAAGACGTACAGAATTGAAAAAGGCAGCTGGAGTGAGTGGATAAGACTGAAGTTCAGGGGCGGTATACTCAAAGATGTTTACGGAATATTCAGGGTTTACCTGATTAATACGGATCCTTTAGAAATGTACGTTACGTCTGTGCAGATAGATCCCGAAAACCAGTTGCTTGACATAACTTATCCAAGTGAATACGGAAAGGAATTAGCAGATGAAATTGGCCTGTTTTATACAATGGGCATGGCTGAAGATACAAAAGCTGTCGAAGAGGGTAAGATCTCCAAGGAAGTTTTCCTGCAGCAGATTAACCAAATAGAAACGGAAAGAGAGAAGATTTTTTGGAAGGAATTTTCCAGATTAGATGGCTTGCTTGCTTTTGCATTTGATTCGGGCGACAGGCTACAGCACATTTTCTGGGGTCAAAAGGACGTGGAGGACTATTACATCCGAAAGGACAAATTCCTGGGAAAAATACTCGAAAGAATGGATGATGATACAAAACTGATCGTTTTTTCTGACCATGGTTTCACAAATTTTGACAGAACAGTCACGATAAACAGGTGGCTCGTTGAGCAGGGTTATATGTCTGTTAAAGACAACGGTACCCTCCTGGATTTTGTAAAATGGAATGAGACAAAAGCTTACTCACTTGGATTCTCAAGCATATACCTAAATCTTAAAGGCAGAGAACCTCAGGGTGTAGTGGAGGATAGAGAAATAGTCGAAGAGATTATTGGCAAATTAAAAAATCTTACGGATCCAAAGACTGGAAAGAAGGTTATAGTTAGTGCGCACAAACGCGAAGATGTTTATTCAGGAAAGTATCTTGAGGATGCGCCGGATATAATTATAGGATTTGAAAAGGGTTACAGAATGTCATGGCAGAACGCTATAGGTGGTATCACAGAGGAAATATTTTCAGACAATACAGATGAATGGAAAGGTGATCATCTGGTTGATAACAGCCGCGTGCCAGGTGTTGTGTTTGCTAATTTTGAAATCCGTAAGGATGCAAAAATTATTGACATAGCACCGACTGTTCTGGGAATGTTTGGTATAGAGAGTGATATGGATGGTAGAAACCTTGCTGTCGAAAAGTGAGTATATACTCAGGGAAACAAGAAGCCTGTTTAAAAATCCCGCTGTCCTGTGGTCAGGCGGAAAGGATTCAACAGTTCTTTTGCACATGATATCAGAAGTATTCCCGGATTTCCCTTTCAAAGTATTACATCTTGACAACGGAAAAGAATTTGCAGATACGTATGACTACATGGGTGAGATGAAGAAAGTATTCGGTTTTGAAGTTGTTACTGAACAAATAGAAAGAAAACATGACGATATAACAAAACTTTCATGCTGCGGTCATAACAAGACAGAGGCACTTAAGAGGGCTATCAGGAAACACGGTTTTGATGCTATAATTGTCGGGATAAGATGGGATGAGCATGGAATAAGGGGAATAGAAAGATACTTTTCACCGAGAGACAAAGAGTTCAGATGGAAAGTCTTTGATATGGGCAAGTCACTTCAGGATGCGGAATTTGTAAGCTGGGGTATTGCTGTCAAAGACTTTGGTGACTGTGATCACGTCAGAGTTCATCCGCTTCTGCACTGGGCCGAGCTGGACATATGGAACTATATTGAAGAAAATAATCTTCCGGTTAACGGGTTGTACTTCTCGAGAAGCGGGCAACGTTTTAGAAGTATCGGATGCACGGAGTGTTCTGTTGCCGTTGGCTCCAATGCCAGAACAGTCAGGAATATAATCCATGAGCTGGAAAATACGAAAGAGGAAGAGAGAGAAGGAAGAAAACAGGACAAAGAATATGCAATGGAGCGCCTCAGATCGCTGGGTTATATGTAACCTAAGCTGCGGAGTATTTCTTCAGACGTTTTGTCAATTGTTACTGTAGGTATGTTTGTTATTATCTCTTCCAGCATTTTCCGGAGTTTTGCTGCAGAAGCACTGGAGGCAGTTTCATTTCTTTTTACATCGAACAACATTATCTTTTTTGTTAAGTTATTTTTTGTAAAGGTCACTTCTTTTCCTTCCTGTTCTGCTATGGACTCTTCAAGGTTTGTATCTGACAGCCAGGCTGTGACGAATTTTAATTCATCGTTTCTTATGGATACTGCAAAAGAATCTCTTGGATTTGTATTTGATATTGTGAAATCTTTTTTCTTTTCCCACACAACTTCCCCGTCCATTTCAGGCTGCTCTATGCTTAGTATGTCAAGTACTGTGGGCATTAAGTCAACGGTTTCAACTATTATATCCACCTTTTTGGGTTCTATACCGGGAGCTTTTATCATCATTGGTACGTGTGTCTCTTCATCAAACAACGTTTTTCCGTGAAACACACAGTGCTCATCTTCTTCATAACCAAATTCAGAAAACCTGTGATCTGCAAAACATTCACCATGATCGGATACGATTATTATTATTGTGTTATTGTCCAGTCTTTCGAGTAGCCTTCCTATCTGCCTGTCCATGTATAGAATTTCGCCGTCGTATTTTTCCAGGTCTTCTCTTATGGTTTGTGTCTTGGATACACCTAATTCACTGTATTTTGCTTCTGTGTATACATCTGTGTAGTTGTATATGTCGTATTCTTCCGGCGGATTGTATGGTGTGTGCGGGTCATAGTAGTGGACCCACAAGAAGAACTTTTCCCGGTCTTCCAACCATTTCAATGCCCTGCTGGTTGTTTCCTCTGCCCTTCTTCTGGATGTTTCCAGACCATCAAAATGATCAAATTCATCCTTGAAGCCGCGCAGAATCTGGCTGCTTACAAACCCTGCCGTTACATATCCTTTAGGTTTCAATATATCGGTAATTGTTGTCAAGCCAGTTCCGTTATCTAGTGGAATAAATTTATTGTGATTCACAGGATATATGCCGGTGAAAATTGACCAATGTGAAGGGGGCGTATGCGGTATCTGGGAAAATGCATTTGTGAATACCACAGATTCTTTCGAGAATTTGTCTATATTTGGTGAAAGTTCCGGTGATATATGATCGTATCTGACTGTGTCAATGGTTATTATAACTATATTTGGGTATTTTTCCCCAGGAGAATTGGTAATTGACATGACGAGCACGATAACTGCTAATATTCCTATTAGAATAAACGGAACCTTCATGCTATACAATTATAGCAAATCGATTAATACATAACTTTATTATGCAGAAAATCCGTAAGCTAAATATGTACAATAGACTATTATTAGTCGTTGTTTTCTGCGTATTTTTGCTGTCTGTTACTTATGCCTCTCAAGTACCTATACCGGGTCTTATTGCGCCTGAGGACAGCAACCTGACTACAGTGAATAACGTTACTTTCATGTGTAACGTTACTGACGATGAACACGTTTATCGTATCTCTCTTTATCATAACATAAACGGTATTTTTTCTTTGAATTCAACACGAAACATAATGGAGCTTGGGACAGACACCAACACGACGTTTTTGTGCCATTTCAATAATACCTATACGTGTGTTGATGGTGAAACGGGGACCAATAGCTCAACGAGTTTTGTATCTGGAAAGTTCCTGACAGGTTTGCTTGTAAATGAGACTGATACACTTTCTTATCCGACATCAGGAAATGTTTTGGGATCAAAGGGAAGCATTGAGTTCTGGTTCAGAGTGGGCAAAAATACTTCCGATACTTCATGGTTATTTTCCACGGGACCCGCCGCTTCAAATGATTTGCAGATATACATAAGCAGTGATGCACTTACTTTTGATCTCCATGACAGTTCGGCTTATACTGCTACGGCATATAGAAGTGTTTCATGGAATCAGGGAGAGTGGCATCATGTGGTTGCTGTCTGGGATGTGAACAATCCTCCTGCGGAGGGCGGACAAAGGGCGGATTTGTATCTGGACGGGACAAACGAGAATGTTACACAGGATGATTATTACACTGCTTCTATGGGGTCCTTAGGCACGACAATGTACATAGGAACCAAGCATGACGGTACATCCAATTCAAATGCTACTTTTGACGAATTCAGAATATCAAGTGAAGTAAGAACAAAGGCACAGATAAACGAATCTTACTTCAAGGGTGCAAACAACCATAGTTTTGAGACGGCTAACTTTACAGTTACAAATATCCCTGACGGGAACTATCTATGGAATTGTTTGGGTACTGACAATGAATCCCAGGTTAACTTCAGTACAAGCAACTTTACAGTAGGTATAGATACAACTTCACCTTCAATTAACCAGATTATTCTTTCTCCCAACAGCACGGGTGACCTTGATCCTGATATGATTGTAAATGTGACTGCTAATATTACCGATACAAGCACGATTGATACTGTTATATTTCAATGGAAAGAAACAGGTAACTGGAACAACGATTCAATGGGCTACGATGCCGGCACAGGTTTTTACGTTAATGCTACACTAACTATTGATGTTACAGGAGGCGTGTATTTTTACAGAATATGGGCCAATGATTCTTTGGGACGTTCGGGATACTCAACGACACAAAACCTGACGGCAGGTTTTGATTACACCTGGACGGTAAGTCCTTCGGATATGGGTGTTGTATCAGGATACGTTAGTACAGGCACTAACGTTGTAAACCTTACCGTTAACAACACTGGTGATGATACACTTGGTTTTACTTTCAGTGATGACTGGCCATTCAACGTTACATACAACAGCTCGGTGGATCCTACCTATTACGTTCCTGCAAGTACGGCTATAACGGTACTTGTTAATGCCACTTTTGAGACCCAGACCAATGAGAGAAATGTTACCTTTACAGTAACTGCTTCACACGGCACAGAAACACCAACACCTGTTACCAATACAACCGTTGGTGCTCTTAATTCATTCATAGGCGGCGCTTATCTAACAACGGCTATTACAGTGATACCTACCGTCGTCAACCAGAGTCAGACTGGTATAAACATAAATGCAACTATCAAAAACATAGGAAACGAGACTGCACATAACGTTACAGTTAACTGGACATTTCCTACTGGATGGACCAACACTTCCGGATATATTGAATGGAACCTGACAAACATAACATCTCAGGTTACTAACAGGAGCGACCTTGTAATGTCTTTATCTTCTTCAGCACCAAGCGGTCTTTCATCAATATGCATAAACGCTACTTCATGGAATACAAGCAGTCTGTCTTGCGACACAGTACAAGTTAGTTGTTCGAGCACGGATGGTGAGTGTGGTTCGGGTTGTACGTACAACAATGATGCTGACTGTCCGGGTCCTACAGTAACCGGCGGAGGCGGCGGAGGCGGAGGCGCGCCATCGGCACTTGTGAAGAACCCTGTACTCAGCATAAGCGCACCTCTAAGAATTGATACTTTCAGAGGAATGAAAGCTGTGTTTGACGTGACTGTGGGTAACACACAAAGCGGAACTACTGCAAATGATGTGAAACTTTCTATAACCGGCCATCCGCAAACACTAATCAAAATCACCCCGTCTAAGGTGGATAAAATAAAAACAAACCTGGAAACATTCAATGTTGTTCTTACAATACCTGAATATATGCAGTACGGCTCCTACAATCTTACTGTTAAAGCAAGCGCAACTTCCGTGGATACGGTAGCAAGGATAATTCTTTTCGTGCAGGATGTTGAAAAGAATGAAACTATTGAAATATTTTCCAGGGCCCAGCAGAGTGTGGAAGAGATGATTGATTCCGGTTATAATTCCGAAGCTGTGTCTATTCTGCTGGACCAGGCAGAAGAGGCCTTAGACAATGAAGACTTTGATTCCGCCAAGGATATTTCAGAGAAAATAATTGCCACAAGGGACAGTGCGTTTAATGTTTATTCGACCCTGGAGGATATAGAAAAGTCCATGCAGGAAGCCGATGCTTACGGAATTGATTATCCGGAGACGCGCAAGTTTTACACCATGGCCGTTATGGCTGCCGACAGGGGTGACTTTGAAAAGGCTGAGGAGAGACTGAACAACGCGCTGCTGACACAGAGCTCTGAAATAAACACAAGACTGTTTATAATCAAGTACTGGCCGCAGTTACTGGCCGGGGCGATAATATTGATTGTGCTTGCAGTATTTGTGCACAGGATAATACTCCTTAAATCGAAAGACTTCAGGATAAAATACCTTGAAAGAGAGGAAAGGATCATAATGAACCTGATCAAGTCACTTCAGGTGAGACGATTTGAAAAACGTGATATGGGTAAGAGAGAATATGATGACGGTGTTGATGAATACAGGAAGCGGCTGGCCGAGATAAAGAGAGAGAAATCAAGGTTGTCTGCTAAGAAAATCAGGATTCTGAGCATAAAGGGTGTTGAGAGGGATCTTGTCAAGCAAAGAGAGCATATAACAAAACTCATAAGAGAGATCCAGAAAAAACGGTTTGACTATGATCTTGTGAGCAAAAACACCTATGAAGAAACTGTAAGGGAACTGAAGGATGAACTGGCCGAGATTGATAAAAAGCTTGAAGAAAAGAAACACAGGAAAAGTTACGTTCTGGCTATTTTCCTGGTTGTTATTTTTTCCAGCGTCGGTTTTGCCGATAATACAACCATGAACAATGCTGCCTTGGCTATAGAGGCCGCTGAATTAGATATAATAGAAATGCAACAACTTGGATTTGCTGTGACAAGGGTGAATGATACCCTTGCCGAGGCAAAACTGCTCTACTCAAGAGGTGAATACGTAGCGGCGGAGTCTGTTGCCAAATACATTGATGTTTTGAAACGATCGGCAGCCAATATTGACAGCCTTATAGAAGATGCAGAGAATGCGATATATGAAGCAGACGTGAAAGGTATAGACGTATCCGCTGCTTCCGAACTCGTAACAAACGGCATAGATGCCTTCAGAATTGAAAGATATGAAGAATCGGAAAGTCTTCTGAAACAGGCTATTGACAAGGTCGACCAACTGGAGACGCAGTTTACACTGGAAACTACGGCCATGCCGGAAATGGAAAGACTCCTTGTATCGGTAAAGACAAACTGGCAGCAGTTCCTGGTAATGGTCCTGGCTGCATTTGCTGTTCTTGCTGCAGTATTCTTCGTATTCAGAAAGATAGCCAGAAAGATGAGAATAAGGACACTTGAGCACGAAAAAGCCTCTATAGAGTCTATAATGAAGACTATCCAGAGGAAGTACTTTGAAGAAAATACGATGGCAAAGAGTGAATATATCGTAAAAGCGGAAAAATACCAGAAGAGACTGGGCAAAATAAGAAAAGAGATCTCGCTACTCAAAGGGAGAAACCGGCCGAGTTAACCCTTTTTAAATGTTTTTTCTAAATAACGAGCCATGGATTACGATGCAATAATCATTGGCTCCGGACCTGCGGGTGCCACAGCAGCAATGTACCTCGGGCAGGCAGGCAAGAAGGTTTTGCTTGTGGACAAAGAGAGTTTTCCGAGGGACAAGATATGCGGCGATGCACAGGGCAGGAAAGCGGCTAACATATTGAGAGAACTCGGTGAGGAAGAAGGATTTCGTAAGCTGCCAGGCCATAATGTTTACGGTATAACAATGAGCAGCCCTAACGGAACACTTGTCAGCATAGACATAACCTCCAGAGATAATCCCCCTCCCGGCTACTGCCACAGAAGAGAGGTTTTTGACGAATATCTTCATAACTGTGCCGTAAAGGTTGTGGAATTCAGGAATCTTATGGTTGCTGATATAATAGTTGAAAACGGATTTGTGAGGGGTATAAAGGACGTTGAAGGCAACGAGTTCAGGGCGAAGATTGTCCTGGCTGCTGACGGCGCAAACAGCATGGTTGCCAGAAAATTCGGACTTTTGCATAATCCACCTGAACACTTCATTGTCGGTACAAGACAGTATTACAAAGGCGTTACGGGCATGACTGACCGTATAGAAATACACCTTGTGAAACATCTTCTACCCGGATACTTCTGGATATTTCCTCTGGAAGACGGAACGGTTAATGTTGGTCTTGGAATGATTGTAAAGGACATGAACGAGAAGAAGATAAACCTGAAAGCGGCTATGCTTAAAGAAATAGCAGAAAATTCGCTTTTCGTGGATAGATTCAAAGATGCAGAGCCTTTAGAGGATGTTAAGGGATGGAATCTTCCTCTCGCAAGTCATCACAGAAAGAATCATGGCAACGGGTTTTTGCTTCTTGGAGACGCGGCGTCACTCATTGATCCGTTAAGCGGTGAGGGCGTTGGTACTGCGATGATTTCCGGTAAACATGCAGCCAAAACTGCTCTGGCTGCCATGGAGTCAGATGATTTTTCAGAGCAATTTTTATCAGTTTACGACAAAAATCTGTGGAATGAAATAGGCGAAGAAATAGAGGCAAATTACAAGCTTCAGAAACGCGGCAAAAGGTTTCCTTTTTTGATAGACAAGTTATTCGGAAAGGCTGCCAAGGATGAAAACTACAGAAAGAAACTGGAAGACAGACTGCCATATACATCAGGCAGACAGGAAATGGGTTCTGATGAATTTATAGAGGAACTTCAGGGCCAGTAGACTGTTTCTTAAAGATTTGGAGGGGTCATAGAAAAATGGAGCCCATGAAAGGAGCTGAAGCTGAATTAAAAAAGGACGGGGATGCGATCATAAAAAATCGCATAGCGAAAGGTTACAGGCTGGAAGAACTGGATAAGGCGTTAAGGAAGAAAAGGACACGGCAGGAAGCAAGACTTCTGAGAGAAGCGAGACGCGCCGGAGTGGCTACGCCACAGATAATAGAAGAACATGAAAATTCTATAAAAATGCAGTACATATACGGCAGGAAAGTCATGGATATTCTTGATGAACAGCAGGAAATAGCGACACTGATCGGGAAGAATATTGGAAAACTGCATTCTTACAACATAATACACGGGGATCTGACTACTAGCAACATGATATTTGACGAAGGAAAGTTATTTTTCATCGATTTTGGTCTTGGTTTTGTGTCAAAGCGGGAGGAAGATAAGGCAAACGATTTATACCTTCTGGAAGAAGTGCTCGAATCCACGCATTTTGCTGTTTTTAAAAAGGTATGGAAAATGATAATAGATGCCTATAAGTCCCAATATCCGGAGGGAGAGGAAGTTATTAAAGTGTTATTAAAGGTAGAAAAGAGAGGCAGGTATAAGGAAAGATGATTATGGCTAGAATGTCTTTGAAAAGCAAGGCTTTTCAGGACATCCGACCAAAGAGATGATAATTATGGCTCGAATGCATTCAAGGAAACACGGAAGATCGGGATCTACAAAGCCTGAGAAGAAGAGGCACGCATGGCTTATGTACGATCCGCAGGAAATCGAGAAGCTTGTAGTTAAACTGGCCAAAGAGGGAAAAACGGACGCGCAGATCGGGCTTGTTTTAAGGGATCAATACGGGGTCCCGGATGTTAGAGCACTTGGCATGAGAATTTCGAAGATCTCTGAAAAGGAAGTGAAAAAGGAAGTTCCTGATGATATTTACAATCTGATTGAAAAAGCTGTTGAGCTGCATAACCATTTGAATGCTAATTCACATGACGCAAAGGCTATACACGGTTTGGAGCTTCTCGAATCAAAGATTCGTAGACTGGGCAAGTACTACGTCAAGAAAGGCAAACTTCCGGAAGGCTGGAAGTACAACATAGAAATGGCCAGATTACTAGTAAAGTAGGCCTATTTTTAAGGATTTCTTGGTTAGTTTAATCATGAATCGTCATCAGCTTGTGGAATACTATTCTAACGAACACGTGATATCAGAAATTCTGAAGGCTGCGAAAGACAGGGAGGTTGCTGGTGCTTTCTGGGACGGGCGATATGATCAACGGCCTAATATCGTGCAATATCCTTCTGACATTGTGCAGATGGTCAAGAAGGGGATTACTTCTTTTCACCTTTCAGTGGAACATTGGTCAAATCCGATGGCCATAACTAATGACAACTATGACAAGATACGGACAGGCTGGGACATGATAATCGACATTGACTCGAAGCTTGGGCTGGACGAGTCAAAGATAGCCGCGCAACATATCTGTAAACTGTTAAAGTCGTACGGTATCAAGAACTTTGGAATAAAATTCTCTGGTAGGCGTGGTTTTCACATATCTTTGCCTTCTGTTATGTTTCCAAAAGAAATAGACTATAAACCTCTGGCAAAGAAGTATCCTGAAACACCAAGGATAATAGCGAATTTCATAAGAGAGAAAATCAAAGACGAGCTCTTAGCAGAGCTCGTTAAGCAGAAGGGTATGAAGAAACTGACGGCTACACTAGACGAAGTCCCTAGTGAGGTAAACCCTTACATGTTTGTTGAGGTGGAAAAAGACTGGGGAAACAGACATATGTTCCGCGCGCCGTATTCGTTTAATGAGAAAACATGGCTGGTTTCCGTGCCGCTAAAGCTGACAGATCTGAAGAATTTCAAAAAAGAAGATGCAGAAAGCACTAAAGTGCTTTCTAAAAAGCATCCCGACTTCTTTTCAGGCGAAGCAGATGAAGCAGCAGAGCTGCTTACGGATGCGATTGACTGGAACGTGCTGCAAAAGAAAAAAGAAGTAAAGACAAAAAAGAAACTTGTCAAATTCGAGAGGAAGGTGCCTGAAGAACACTTTCCTCCATGCATAAAGAATATACTTAATGGTCTACCAGACGGCCGAAAGAGAAGTACATTTACACTGGCTAACTTTTTGAGAGCGATGAAATGGACATCTGAGGAGATAGAGGACAAGATAACAGAGTGGAACCAGAAGAATAAACAGCCATTACCATCTTCCTTTTTACTTGGCCAGATCAGATGGGCAGAGCGGAACCAGAGGACCAGCGCGAACTGTTTTAACGACCAGTTCTATGTGTCTATTGGAATCTGTAAACCTGATCCCACATGTAACAGGATGAATGCCAAAAAGACAAGCAACCCTATGGCGTATCCTATGAGAAAGATACCTAAAAAGAGGAAGTTCCGCGGTTTTTCCTGTGGTGTGTGTAATAAGGAGTTTAAAACCTCGAAGAGTTTACAGCTTCATAAATCCAAAACTCATTGATTTTAATATGTTCCAGATACTCACTTCTTATGCTTACTTTTGAGATGATTAGGGATCTGGAGAGAACGGAAAGGGACAATAAAAAACTGCAGAAACTCCCGGAAGATATCTTTGTCCAGATAGGCGAGTACATAAAAAGAAAGGAAAAATCACAAAAAGATAGCAAGGATATCATGGAACTGGAGAGTATCAAGTCCACGATAAACAGGCTGTTTGAGTTAAGAGAGAGGAAGCTTCTTTCTTCAGTTGGTGACACCGTGAGGACGGGCGTACCACCGGAGAATATGTCAAAGGAAGAGGAAACCGTTTTCTATAAGCTTGTAGAGCTTGTTAAAACCCACAGGGAACAGTTTTTCACCAGTCTTTCCAGGGGAAAGATTGATCACAAACCGATGTACAAGATCCTTAAGGATATACCTGCTTTTGTTGGTCCTGACATGAAGAGTTATGAATTCAAGGAAAACCAAGTTGTAGAGGTGCCAGAACCCTTGAATAAGCTTCTTTTAGAGAAAGGTTTGATAGAGGTGGTAAAACAATGAGAATGAAAGAGGAACATATGCTAAACTGTCAGACGTATAGGGACGAATTTGTCATTGTTTCCGGCGACTCACAGCTTATAGTGAAACCTGCGGATGATTCTGGAGTGTATCATGTCTCGGTGCACGGTAGTGGATTTAAATACAGTGAACGTATCGAACTTCCTTTCTGTCACTATATGACCAGTAGTGACGTGTTCCCTGGGATTGGACGTGGAATTGGAATGCGCCCACATCCATTTTGGATAGATAAAATCTTCGTTCGTGATACAACACAATGTTAAATAGTTTACCCAAGAGAGTGATATTTCATGAAAATACCTAAAATCCAGAGGAAATACTGTCCAAAGTGCAGAAAACATACACAGCATACAGTGGAAGAGGCAAAGAGAAAGCCCAGAAAACAGGCTAGCAAGAGCCAGAGACGGTTTCTTCGTAAATTGAAAGGTTATGGTTCTTTTCCCAAGGAAAATCCAAAAGGAAGGGAGAAGCCTACCAGAAAGCTGGATCTTAGGTACAAATGTAAGGAATGCGGCAAAAAACACTCTATTGGCGAGGGATTCCGCATAAAGAAGTTTGAGCTTACAAAAGCTGGCGAATAAATTGGTATTAGAAGGAATATTCGGATTTTTGCTTGGTTACCCACCTGTCATAGCAGTGTTAATATTCTCGATTTTCATCCTGGTTATAATAAACATTTTCTATAAAGTCCTGATAAAACAGGATGATGCTAAGGCTCTCAAAGAGCGCTCTAAAGAAATCAGCAAAGAAATGAAAGAAGCCCAGAAAGCCGGCAAGACTGAAGAGTCCAAGAAGCTGATGGGTGAAATGATGAATAACAACAGTAAACTCATGAGAATGACAATGAAGCCTATGCTTGTTTCGCTTATCGTTGTGATGATATTTCTGCCAACAATGAACACGTTCTACGGCGACAAGTTTGCCGGCGTTGACGACGGGCAAATTTCTTTGCACGGTGTTGACTATGACTTTGCAGTGGAAGACGGATCAATAAGTGTTGCTGGAGAGGATTGTAATAACTGTATAGTTAAACTGGGTGATAGTCCCTACAGGATTGCTTTGCAGGACGAGACAGTCAAGTTTGCCCAGGTTGTTGCTACGACTCCTATAGCTTTCCCTGTGTTAGGTGATTCATTCGGATGGCTTGGATGGTACATTATTACTTCTTTCCCAATAGTTGTGATTACCAGAAAGTTCATGAAGATCCACGTCTAATACGGATCCTTTCTTTTGAAAAAGAAAGTCTACGTATTACCAAAGAAAACTATTACAGGGTCTAGGCATTACCAAAAAGAACTATTATAATCTTGACGGGAACTATATTCTTATGGAATTCATCATCAGGAGCCATGATGTATCGGAAGTGGACAGGTATCCCGGAGCTAGAACAGTAGAGGAATTGCTCCGCAACGGGATAATCATTCTTGATAAATGGTCCGGGCCTACGTGCAACGACGTGTCAGCCACGGTAAAAAAACTTCTGAAGCGTCAAAAAACAGGCCATGCTGGGACATTGGATCCGGGCGTTACGGGCGTTCTGCCTATAACTCTGGACAACGCCTGCAAGGTCATGCCTGCTTTACAAAATTTAGACAAAGAGTATGTGGGTATAATGAGGATGCACAAAGATGTCAGCTTGACAGACGTAAAGAAAACAGCCAAGCAGTTTGTCGGGAAGATAAAACAGACACCACCATTGAGATCAGCAGTTGCGCGCAAAGAAAGAGAGCGCAAGATCAATTCGTTGGAGATTTTAGAGGTGGATGGTAGGGACGTGCTTTTTCGTGTTAGCTGCCAGGCAGGAACATACGTAAGAATGATCTGCCATGATATCGGCAAGAAACTTGGCGGAGCCAACATGGCTGAATTGAGGAGAATCAAATCAGGACGATTCGACGAATCTAAAGCCTGTAAAATGGAGGATGTTGTTGATGCTTACATTGGCGATAAAGAAACGATAAGGAAGTTTGTCCTGCCGGTGGAAGCGGCAATCGAACACCTTCCGAAGATAATCATAAAAGATTCCGCGGTTGCTTCTGTGGCCAACGGCTCGCCTGTCTACACGCCTGCTGTTTCCAGAATAAGCAAGAGTATGATGGTAAATGATACTGTAGCCGTGTTAACCCTGAACGGTGAGCTTGTTGCGCTGGCAAGGGCCAACATTTCCGCCCAGGAAATGTCTAAACGTAAGGAGATAATGGCCAAGACTGACAGGGTAATTCTAGACAAACCAGGAATTAAAGCTTTTTCCAGGAAGTAATAGCATGCTTTCGAAAGAAATTCTGGATATACTGGCCTGCCCGAAGTGTAAAAACGGAGTGGCTTACGACAGGGACAAACAGAAACTGGTATGCTCAATCTGCAAGATAAAATTCAACGTTCTGAAAGGCGATATACCTGATATGCTTTTAGAGAATGCGAAGAAAATCTAGCTTAGATTTTCCAGACCTTTCCACCATTCTGTAGAATTCATGCTTTTCATTTCTTTGAATAACCTTTTAGCAGATTCTGTTTTGAGGTATCTGTCATTTTTCTCCATCCAATATAAGCAGCCTTTGTGGCCGGAATCTGCATATTCTTTTGCCTGGAATAACAACTCCAGGCTGTCAGCATCTCTTGCTATGAGAGCTTCTTTGGAAGTTTTATTGTTGAATTCTTCCAACAGTTCAATGATATCTTCTGCGCCTATGGACTTCATCTGTTCCGTGAAGGCCTGCAGTTCTGCCTTATCCTTGTTTATGTACCTTTGCGCAACCTTGTCAAGATCACCTATTCTGGTCTCAGGAATATCATGGAAGGCACACATCTTCATTACTTTGTCGACATCTGCGCCCTCAAGTTTTGCCAGAATGTAGCCTATTATTGTGACCCTGTGGGAGTGTTCGGCCACACTTTCCGGATTAGGGACACCTTCTGCCTTGAACCAGGCTCTTCGTATACGCTTCAGGCTACCAGCCTCAAAAATAAATTTTGCTATTTCCTTCATTTGTACGTATAGAATACAATCTTTTTAACTCTTAGAAAGAAGCTATCAAGAAAGCTGGGATGGCAGAACTTGGTAAACGCGCAAGCCTGGAAAGCTTGTTCTCCGAAAGGGGAGCGAGGGTTCAAAACCGAGGAAGGATATCCTTCCTAAGGTGTTACCAACCTTAGGTGGCTTTGCATGCTACATCGGATGAAATTCCCTCTCCCAGCGCTATTTATTTTTTTGTGAAATAGTACTCGCATGACAAGACACGGCAGGATTTTCGAATTGGGCCAGCCTTACGTGAATGTGGAAAATGGCGGTGCGTGTTTTTCTTGGCCGGATAAAACTTTCAAGGAAGCTTTTAAACATAGATGGAGAGAACTAGGGCCTGTACTGCTTGAGCGTGTCAGACATTATATGGACCAGTTTGACTTTAATGAAAGCCCCATTTATCCATATATGAGTGAATCAGGTGTAGGAACTGGTCTTACTTATTACATAACGTCTCATCATGGTTGCGGCTGGTTTACAATTGGAGATTTTCCTTTTTCGGGGATGACAGCGTTCCATAATATGGATGGATACAAAGAATGGGCCGTGGGTTTCAATACTGCTTCGGACACGCTGGAACTATTGGATGATACCTTGGAAGCACCAAGGGCTCTGAAAAGGGATGGCGGATATGTCTTGCGGTATCCGCTTCCTGAAGGTAAGAAAGTTTTTGATGCTGAACGATATCCGTATATTCTTGACAAGAAGTGGTTGCAGGAAAGATTTGATCTGTTTTACAAGCTTGAGTCCCCGACGCCTATAGATGTTGAAGTAAGCGATGAAACACAGGAAATTCGTGCAGGTAATGGTGTTATACACGTAGAGAATGGTGTTTGTGAGTCTTCAGGATTTAAGGGATTTGATGCATTCAGACCGGGTTTCCTGATAAAAACATTGTTTTCCTCGTTTGAGGATATGGAATGAGTTCTATGAGTATTCCTTACGGTGAGATAGATCCCAGAATCAGAAGACTTGTATATGCTTTGAATGGAGTAGGAATTAAAACACTTGATGCATCATGTGAGGGGCATAATGACCGTCCATATGTACATTCTCATCCATGGGTTGCAATCGATCCTAATAGTTCAGTAGAATTATTGGATGGAATGGTTGATAGATATAATCGACAACACGAAATTCAATGGGAAAGACGAATTAGGGGAGAAAGTGCCAAAACTGTGCTGGAAACTGTCACATATAGGGAATTGTGTTCACAGTGTGGCACAGATTCAGAGGAAATCAGTGAATTACAACTGGAAGAATTAAAAATAAGTGCTGAACAATTGGCACTATTCATTGAAGACAATATAAATCCTTAAGGATAGATATTGATAGCATGGCCTTGGAAATACAGATTCTTTTTGATATCGCCATAATACTTATTGCGGCAAAGATATTGGGTGAAATAACGGACAGGCTCAAGATTTCTTCACTTGTTGGCGAGGTTTTAGGCGGTCTTATTGTCGGGCCGATACTTTTGTTGGTCCAGCCGAATGATTTTTTAGCCCAGCTGGCGAATCTTGGCGTTCTATTTCTGGTCTTTATAATCGGACTGAACACGAAGTTTGACGACCTGAAAAGAGACGTCTACAAAGGCAGTACACTGGCCGTGGCTGGTGCGCTGCTTTCTTTGGCGGCAGGTTTTGTGTTAGGATTCTATATATTCGGATCTTTGGATGTTGCCATTGTTGTCGGCGTGGCTGTAGCTTCGACAAGCACGGCTATTTCGTTAAGGTCACTGATAGACGTGGGTGAGTTCAGAACAGCCCTGTACCACAAAGTTACTGTTTTGCTTACAGCGGATGATGTTGTATCGATACTTTTACTGTCTTTCCTGACCTCATATTTCACATTTGGTGCTGTGGAGATATGGAAAGTCGGCGCATTATTCTTTGCAGTTATCGGATTTTTCTTCCTGATACTAACGGCAGGTTCGAGACTGGTTTCAACCACTTTGGACGTTCTGGGTAAGCTGAAAGACGAGCAGATTTTGATTGCTTTCCCGCTGGTTATAGTCTTTATTGTGGCTTTCCTGAGTGAGCATGTCGGAATGGCCGGAGTTACCGGGGCCTTTTTAGCGGGTATGGCCATGAACAGGTCTCCGCTGGCAGAAAGCGTGATAACACCGAAAATGAAGACGATCGGCGATGGATTTTTCATACCAATATTCTTTGCTTACTCTGCTCTAGCGCTTGATCTGACAACATTTGCAGAATTCTGGCCTGTCATAATTCTTTTGGTTGCCGTGACTGCCATCACAAAGCTGATTGGTTCAGGTCTTTTAGCCAGGATTTACAGCATGAATAAGAAGGAACAGCTTGTTCTGGGTGCAAGCGCGATTCCAAGGGGAGAATATTCCATAATAGCTGCCCAGTTTGCTTTGGCAGCAGGCATACTCACAGGACAGATATATACGGTTATTTTGTCGTTTGTCATACTCAGCATAATAATAACCCCGATTGTGCTTCATTTGGCTCACAGGGCCAAAGCGTGAAGAATTATGAGTAATTCTTACGCCTAGAATTCTGTCAATACGACGAATCCTAAGATTTAAAAAGATTCTGACCGATCTCTTAGAGTGATATCATGGGATTAAGACCTGGACGATGTTATAGAAAACTGCAGAGACCTTATACAAGACAGAGCATGAGAGTTCCTAAAAAGGGATTCGTAAAGGGTGTGCCGAAGCCGAAGATTTCTGCATTTGAATCAGGAAAAAAGGCCAAATATGATGCCAGATTATTTTTGATAGCTGAGAGACCTGTTCAGATAAGGCACAATGCACTGGAATCAGCAAGAGTATCGGCTATCCAGGGCATGGAAAAGGGAATAACAAGGGGTAATACTTTCTTCATGAAAATAAGGATTTATCCGCATCATGTTCTAAGGGAAAATGCCCTCGCAACTGGTGCAGGTGCTGATCGTTTCCAGCAGGGCATGAGACAGAGCTTTGGAAAGCCTATTGGGACTGCAGCAAGAGTGAGAAAGAACCAGAAAATCATGGAAATCCAGGTCAATAAAAATTCAATATCTACAGCAAAGGCTGCCCTGAAAAGAGCTGCTCACAAGATGCCTACTCCCTGTAAAATCACGATAGAAAACCTCTGAACTTTTTATATCCGGGAACATAAGTGGTGATTATGAACATTATAGAAGTAACGAACGTATCGAAAAAACTCAAGAGTAAAGGAAAAGAAGTTTTTGCGTTAGGTAATGTTTCATTTAATGTCAAGAAGGGCGAGATATTCGGGTTGCTGGGGCCGAACGGTGCAGGCAAAACTACAATGGTAAACATACTACTGAACGTGTTAGTTCAGGATAAAGGTACTGTAAGCGTGTTCGGCAAGCGTATAGGTACGGATACCCTGGAAAAAATGAACCTTGTTTCAGGTGATATTAGATTTCAATGGACTTTATCAAGTAAGCAAATACTGGAGTTCTACGGACGTATATACGGTTTAACAAAGAAAGAACGGGAAAAACGGATCAGCAAGCTGAGTAAACTTTTTGAAATAGACCATTTTATGAACAGAAGATTTTCCTATCTTTCCACAGGCGAAAGAATGCGGCTGAATTTTGCTAAAGCTATGCTCAATAAACCAAGTCTGCTTTTACTGGACGAGCCGACACTAGGTCTTGATCCCGATATAGCGATAAAGGTGCGTGAGGAGATAAAGCGTGTAAACAAAAAATTTGGCACAACCATACTCCTGACAAGTCATTATATGAACGAGGTAGAACAACTTTGCGACAGAATAGCCTTCATGGATAACGGTGAAATAGCAGAAATTGGTTCTGTCAGAAAAGTCCTTACTTCAGGCGGACTCTTTGATATGATTGTTAAGGTAACGAAGGTCAAAAAGCCTCTGGAATTAAGGGCGCGTGGTTTCAAAATAAGAGGTAAAACG
Organism: archaeon; assembly: GCA_028279825.1. Taxonomy (GTDB): domain Archaea; phylum Aenigmatarchaeota; class Aenigmatarchaeia; order GW2011-AR5; family GW2011-AR5; genus GW2011-AR5. Next base: position 210,137 of record JANQNA010000007.1, read on the forward strand.
CTTAGGAAACAATTGAAGCCCGGAGAAAGCCTGAGTACGAATTTATCATTCCTTTCAAGAAATGGTATCCAAGTTTTGGATGTTGAAACTAAAAGACCTACTTTGGAAGATTATTTTGTCAGAGTGGCGAGGCGAAAAGCGTGAAATGGTATAAGGTACAGGCGTTGATATACAGGGAAGGGAGAATTTTTCGTAACGCGAAGTACAGAGCTGTATTATTTTTGTATTTCCCGATCACCACGATAATTATATGGGGCCTATTTTCCTCTTCTGTTCAGGGACGTGCTCTTGAAACAGGCATGCTGGTTCTGATAGTTAATGTATTCTGGAATTTTGGCCAACTTGCACAAAGTTCTACAAATATGGCAATGATGGACGATTCGTTTAGCGGCAGCCTGAAACATATATTTGTTTCGGGTGTTTCGAGTACAGAGTATATACTAGCAAGGATAATCACATCATCCCTGCTGTCGGCGGTGGTTGTAGTCCTTTTGATTGGTTTGTCTGTATACGCTTTCCAGGCAACAATACTTTTGGCAAACTTTTCGCTGGTTGTTATACTAACATGTCTTACCCTGATAGCGTCTATAGGTTTGTCAGTATTTGTTGCAGGTATGATACTTGCGCTTGGAAAAGAATACGGGTTTCTTTCCTGGTCATCCATACAGATTTTTGTACTATTATCGGCACCTTTCTATTCGATTTCTGTGTTCCCGGAGATTATACAACCAGTTGCATGGGTGATGCCGTTTACGAATATTTTTGAGGGTATTAGACAATTGATAAGTGCCGGATTCGTAGACCCAACACTAATAGTAAATGGTGCCATAATTTCAGTGGCGTATTTGGCCGTTTCGTTTCCGTTTTATACAGCTGTGTTCAGGCACGCGAAAAAGAACGGCAATCTGGTGAAAATGGGGAGCTAAAATCTATTTCGTAGAGATGTAGTGAATAAAATCGACAAAATTACAGCCAGGAAACGCATACATTATGGTTTTTTGGGTCTCCGGCTCGGCTGTTATTGCGAACAAAAGAACAGCGACGATGGATGACACAAATCCCACTCCAAAACCGGCATATTTTCTGAATTCCGACTCCAGTTCTTCTATCTGTTCCGGATATAGTCTTACTGTTCTTGACCCTTGTGATAAACCACTATATATTTCTTTGTTTTTTTTGTATCTACTCGTGAGTCTGGCAGGTCCTTGTACGCCTTCTGCCACTCCATACCAGAATTCTCTATCTTTTACCATTCTTCCTGCCATTTTGTATGCAGTTCTTGTAAAACTCATGAATTATCTAAAAATCTGATCTTTTTAACCAAAATTCAGTTTAAAAGCCTTTCGACACAACTTTAATTATGGTTGACTTTTCAAAGGCATTATCGAGATCGTGGAATTATGCCAAGGATCTTAACAGGATTGGCGTTCTTACGCTGCTTGGTCTGATAGCAATGGCTGTTTTATTTGCGCCATTGCTGTTCATGGGTACGACACTGACAGGCGTGAACATTTTGCAGACAATCGGCGGGCTGTTTGTCGGTGTTATTGTAGCAGGCCTGATATTCGTATATACATCTGTTCTTTTCACACACAACTATGCAAACCAGAAATCTCTGGGAAAAAGTTCTGATTATGCAAAGTCGGTTTTCCTCAGATTTCTTGCAGCGCTGATAATAATCGCTATAATAAACATGATTCTTTCAGTAATACCAATAATCGGTATTGTTCTGGTAATTGTTGCTACACTTATGTTACTGTTTGTGCAGCCGGAGATAGCCGTCAGCAATACAGGCCTGTCAGCCTCTTTTTCAAATTCTTATGATCTTTTCATGAAAAACAAGCTTGATGTGGTAATAACGGTGATACTGGCAGCCGTTCTCGGTGTTGTCTTATTCCTTATATTCATGATACCGATGTTCATAGTAGCAGGTTTCGGTGTCATGGCCTTCTTCATGACAGGTGATATTACTTCGGTACTGGCAGCCGGTATACCGATGTTCATAGTAGCAGGTATCATATTCGTCATTGGAATGGCATTCACATTCCTGTTCACCAATTCCATAAAGACAGATGTCTATATGCAGCTGAAAAAGGGCAAAAGCCCTAAGAAAAGGAAACGTTAAAAAAGGCTTCTTCTAAGTCTAATTATGGCAGAAGTGCTTGATAAGGGTACGATAAAGGCATTAAGTGCCGAGGCCAGACAGCAGATGGTAAAGCTTTTGGCCAAGAGACCTTACACAGCCAGCGAGATATCCAAGCTTACAGGCAGGCATGTGACAACGGTTACACAACATTTGGATATCCTGGAAAAGGCAGATCTTGTCAAGAAAAAGCCTACGAGCAAGTGGGTTTATTATGAACTAACAGATAAAGGGGAGAGGCTGTTTAAACCTAAATTCTATTCATGGGTAATCGTATTTTCTATATCAGTTGTGTTCATGTTTGTGGGATTTCTGAGATTATTCAGATTTGACAGCATGACAATTACGAAAAATATGGAGGCATTTGCCAACGACGGTGCTGTAGGAGGTGCAGCTTCACCAATGATGACTGAATCTGCAATGCAAACAGCAAGGGACGTAGAAGCGGTGCCAATAGACTACATTGCATACGGGCTGATAATTATAGGTCTGATAGGCCTTGTTTATCTGGCTTATAAGCGAATGAAATGAGTCATTTGTTCAATATAAATAGGTTTTTAACAGCATGATTCAATGTCAAGTGAACCTGTCCCGAGTGGTGAATTAGCAGACCTTTTACCGGCGTTGGAAGAGCCGTATTACGGATATTCTTTCTATAATGAGTCTCATAGACCAGCTTGTGATTTAGTTGGTCTTGACCATGAATCTCTTGTGCGCACTGATGCTGCTTTCAGTATGTTTCACGAAAAATGCTGGTACCATCCTTACTATGAGGGCACTAGTCAATATAAGTACGTTCCGATAATTTCTTTTGCCGAGAACATTTTCGGAAATATTGGGGATAAAACAGTAGTCGAGATAGGTGCTGGTGATACAGGAACAATCCCACTTGCTTACTTTGCGTCCAGAGGCGCGCAAACTTTTGGCTTTGATTGTCAGAAACCTTCGTCGGAAGCAGAAAAATTCATGAAAGAACATGGTGTGACTTTTGTTTCCGGTAAATGGGAAGAGGTCGGATCATATTTTCCTCCAGATTCTGTAGATCTTATATATGTGAAATTCATGATACCCAACCCGGAAACCGGCGGCAACTGTTCGAGACCAGGTAGGGAATATGACAGGCGAATTTCATCTGAAATGAGAAAAATATTGAAACTCCAAGGATTTTTTGTTCTCAGCGATAATAATTCACAGGAAACTCCACTAGAATATTATCCCGATCCAAATATACTCGTTGATGATGGATACAGCTATCATTTATTCAGGTTACCTGGATATGCATATGGTGGGAGATTTCATATTTTTCAAAGAGACGACAAACCACCGCAAGCACGGAATTTTTTTTACTGATAGCCGAAATCTTCCGGCTGAAGAGCGAATTCTTCACCGCGTTTTTCCTTAATCAGTTTTGCGAGAAGCCACATGATAAGAGCGACGGATTTCTTGCCTTTGTTGTTGCACGGCAGAACAACGTCTATGAATGATGTGTCGTTGAATGTATCTGCCAGACCTATAATTGGTATTCTCATTGTTATTGATTCTTTAATGGCTTGTTTGTCTGCAGCAGGATCAACAACGATTATTGCTTCCGGCTCGAAAAAGTGCTTATAAGAAGGATTTGTCAGGGAACCAGGCATGAATCTTCCTGCGATGACTTTTGCACCTATAACTTCGCCGAATTTCTTTGCAGGATCCTGGCCGTTCTCTTTACGGGATACAATTAACATTCTCTTCATTGGTGCCAGCATGTTAGCAGCGTGTTCGATGCGTTTATCAAGCATGCCGACGTTCAGAACAGCCAATCCATTAGGACGAACCTTGTAAATGAACCTTTTCATGTCTGCTGTTTTTGATGTCATTCCTATATGTACACCGGCTGATAGATATTTTTCTCTTGGAATCAGTAATTTGGTCTTCATAATCATCGCTTTTTAGGAGGAGCGCGTGTTATTGTTATAGGAAGAACATCCTTTTCAAATTCTTCCTGTGCTACTGCTTTTGGATCACTAACAGATGTTTTTATCAAAAGAGGCGCACCCATTGATATCTGCAGCGCACGGGCTGATATGATTCTCGTCCTTTCAAATCGTGTTAAAGTATCATGAAACAGCTTACTCACCAAAACAATCATTAAAAGAAAATCTTTTTAAACCTAGCCAATATACCGAATATCCTCACTTTTCTGTCCTTTTGACATATCTGAGAGGACTTTTTTGTGTATTTTGTCAGTCTGTTCTATCCTCTGCTCCATCTCGCCAATCGTTTTTTCCAGCTTTTGCATGTCCACTTTTATGTTCAGTATCTTTACCAGAACATGGAGAACGGAATCAGCCGCTTTTGGATCGGTTAACAACGGCATGCCAAGGGTTTCACCCATCAAACATAAACCGTCTATACCGTGTAATTTTCCAATACCTATCATCAAACCGGATGCGCCTACAATTGTTCCTATCGGATGCTCTTTTCCAAAGTCAATCCCGAATTTTTGATACTTTTTCAAAAGCTTCTTATCGTTGACAGCACCAATGACTCTTGGATTCTCTACCTGCTGTCCTTCTGCAAAGCCGCCTAAAGTTATGATCTCTTTTACACCCAGTTTTGTGGCGAAATTCAGGATAGCATGAGAAATCTCATAGTGCCCTTCCGGCGTCACACTTTGGGTGTCACCGGTTAAAATTATCAGGTCCTTGGTTTTGCCTTTGTGATAGTAAAATTCACACTTAAGCAGGCCAGCTATTGAGTCGTTTTGTAAAAGTACCAGCGGCAAAAAGTGCGGTGAATACAGTTCAGCGAATTTCTTCATTTTTAGCTCATTTATCAGATAGCCGGCTGCAACTCTTCCCACGTTTCCTATACCCGGCAAACCCTCAACTAAAACAGGTTTCCTGAGTTTTACTTTGGTTAACAGTTTAATATGCGTTTCCATTTTCTTCACCGTTGAATCGTATCCCATTTTATATCTGGGATCTTCCCTTATTATTTACGGGCTGCACGTCTGTATTTGCCGAATTTTTCGGAAAATTTGGGCGGATGTGCTGTGCGTGTTTTACAACCACAACCACAGTCTGATTTCATTGTATAACATTTGCAGTCTTTACATTCACAATTTTTACATGTGCACTTCTTTATCTTCACTCGACCATCTCAAATGATATTTCAGCATCACCGGACTTGATGTTTTCCAGCTTTTCTAAAAATTCTTTTTCGCCTTTTTTGGCGTTCATTGAAGAGTATCTTACCATATAATCCGGCGCGGCAATATACTGTATTTTCAGACCACTACCTTCCGCGGCAGCCAATAACTTCTTAATAATATTTACCCCGGCTGGTTTATAAGTCTTAACATGCAACCTCGCACGGAATTCGAATTCCTTTTGTGTGATAGATTTTTCAGCAATAGCCCTGATTTGATCTACCCATGCCTTTGGTATATCGTTTTCTACCAGAACTTCAGGAGTCTGGATTGATATCTTGAATCCGTCGTACAGAGAACCAAAAGTATCTTGGAGCTTAAAGCCTACTTCTTCATACGCCTGTTCTAAAGTCTTTCCCAGTTGTTTTGCTACCAGTTCAAGCATCTTTTCAGCGCGCTGGTTCAATCTATACTCCTTGGTTTTGTTGTTTTCCTGTTTTTTGTCCACTCTTTTGAGTGATAGAGAAATATGATCCCCGTCTATCCGGACTACCTTTCCGACTCTGGTCTGGCCCTGTTTCACGTACTGGCGGATATCTTTGACCCAGCCTGAGCTGATTTCGGATATATGCACCATGCCTTCACGGTCGTATTCTTCCATGTATACAAAGACAGAATGAGGATTGATCTTGGATATCTTGCAGATTACCAACTCACCCTGCTGCGGCAGACCTTTCTTTTTGACCATAACAAAACTTCGTGTTAAGGCTTTTATAGATAGGTTTTATGCTTTCGATATGGTTACTGAAGCAGATTTTCAAAGGGCACAATACGATCCTCTGAATAGGAAATCATTTGTTCAACAGGTTGCTAGAGGAGAAACCAACTGCCATTTTGATGGAGTTTATTATCAAGCTCTAGTTCATGGAGATGATGTAATGGAAACAATTCCACATCCATCTACAAGACATGGACGTAGCGGTTATCCGTCAAAAATCGTTATCTATGATTGTGTATTTGAATTGGATTGGAGTTTAACTGAATTTTTTTGTGCTCTAAGATATCATGAAGGTGAGCATGCCAGACAGTTGTTTGAACGACCTGGTTTTTATCTCAATTCTCCTGAAATAGCTGAAGCTGAGGCATATAGAAATGAACTCGTACAGATAGCTGAGCTTGGCCTGGATATATCAGATGAGTATGTCAGAAGAACGCTCTCGGCATTGAGGGCACTAGAGGAAGAGATAGGTTCCAGGTTTTTACCAAAACAAGTATTGGAAAGAATTAGTCCATGACTTCTTCTACGGAAGTTTTGATGTCTGCCAGACCGCCTTTTGGCTCTGCTAGTACGGTCTCACAAACCAGACACTTTACAACAGTGGCAGCCTTATTGAATATTATCTGCTCATTCTTGCATTTCTTGCATTTTACCTTCAGGAACTTGCTTTTAGTCTCCATTCATATCACTACCAAGCAAAAGGATAAAAAGGTGTGTTTTTATACTTTTACTGCAACATCTAAAGAGGTGAGATTGATGACAGAAATGAAAGCAGAAGAAATTCTGGAAATCGTTGAAATCGCAAGAGATACAGGCAAGATAAGGAAAGGCATAAACGAGGCCACTAAAGCAGCTGAACGAGGCGCTGCTAAGGCAATAGTTGTGGCTGAAGACACTGATCCTCCAGAGGTTATAATGCATCTGGACCCTCTATGCCAGGAAAAAAACGTAAAATTGCTGAAAGTACCAAGCAAAAACGAGCTTGGGAGAGCAGCCGGTCTTGAGGTATCTTGTGCGGCTATCGCGGTTCTAGAACTTGGAGACGCTGCAAAGAAGATGAAATAAAATGGCAGACGACGCAACACCAGCAGAAGTAATTGCTGTTTTTGGTAGAAGTGGAACTAAAGGCGTAACTTCAGTTAAGTGTAGGGTTACCGATGGAAGGGACAAAGGCAAGATACTTACAAGGAATGTAATGGGCCCGGTCAGAATGGGCGATGTAATAATGCTTAAGGAAACAGAAATGGAATCATCTGGTTCCTACGGTAGGAGATAATTATGGAAAGACACGTAAGTACGGTTCGATTGCCACCTGTTGTAGAAAGTAGATCAGTTGAAGTGGCCGGTCGTACTGTTAACTTCAAGAGATATGGTGATGGTTCTTTTACTCATGTTTTTGTGAACCCAAGTGGGAATCGCGAAGCAGGAGTTTCTCGCAAGCCTGGTATAACATTTAATGCGTACGTTAGAGGCGTATCTGCTGACCTTGAGATATATTTGGGTGCTCAATTATGAAATGTTCGTTTTGTGCTACGCAGGTAGAGAAAGGTACGGGGAAGATGTTTATCCAGACCAACGGCAAGATATTCTACTTTTGTTCTAACAAGTGTGAGAAGAATCAGGTGAAATTGAAGAGGGACCCGAGAGACTTCAAGTGGGCACAGCCTGACAAGAAATAATTATTGATGTTTTATTTCATTATTCCCTTATTCTCCAATACTTTATCTGGCCTAAGAGGAATGTAACGGCAAAGACTATGTAGACAAAAAGGAAGCTAAAATCTGTGAAGAAGTATCCTATATCTACTAAATCCCCCTGGATCCTCATGTAGAACCCTACTGCAAACAGGCCCAATGGCAACAACACTATCTTTACTAGGTCTAGACTTTTCGTGAATTTTCTGAAAAATCTAAGCAGGACTATTGTTGATACCAAAAATACAGTTAGTATTGTCAATAATTCTAACATAAGATGAAGTGGAGAGAAAAGTACTTAAACCTATATACTATAATATATATTTTATAATAAATAATATCAGGCAAAAATAAAAAACTTTAAGAGTAGCTTTGACTTATTCTAATTATGTTTGAACTGCGAAAAACCCCAGTTTCACTTGTAGAGCTGAAGAGGCGTTACGCAGAGGGTGAAAGGGATTTCACAGGCATAGTATGTACCGGTGTTGATTTTTCCAAAACAGACCTGTCCGGATGCGACTTTACAGGATCAAACCTGAGCTACAATAATTTTAAAAGCGCTAACCTGTCTGACTGTAATTTTACCAATACTAACCTTAGATGGTCCGGACTTGAAAGAGCAGACCTGAGGAATTCTGACTTTACAAAGGCAGACTGTTCTTACACTTCATTTAACAAGGCAAAGATGGAGGGCACAATTCTCCATAAAACGGATTTGTCGTACTCTTTTCTTTATGACGTTGACAGGGACAAGCTGGACCTGAAAACGGCTGTCATATATACTGCCGCTTTTCATCCTTCGGAAGTAACGGAAGAAGGCAAGGCACATGTTGCAGAAGAAATGAAAAAGATGAAAGGAAACATACATTTCGAGACATTTCACAGACTTGAGTTTATTGTGAAACATGAGTGGGAAATCGCTGGCAAATCCATAAATGTGGAAGACCGAAAAAGTGCCTACGGTGCCACCGAGAGCGGCGAACACGTTAGTTACGGTACAGGCGGCGGCGGTGCACATGTTGGATATGGCGCCGGCGGCAGTGGGAATGTAGGCTCATATACCACTTCCAATGAGCCAATATTCGGTACTATTGATCCGCTGACAAATGTAAAAAAGAAGAAAAATGCCTATCAGAAGTAATTACCTGTTCATTTTCTTGATGGCTCTTATTATGTCTATTTTTGATATGACACCGACCAGTTTTCCTTTGTGCGTTACTGGTAAACGATCTATCTCATAACGGCTGATTAATGCTGTGGATTTGTAAAGATCTTCTTCAGAGTCTATAACTATCAATGTCTTGTTCAAAAAGTCCCTGACTTTTAGTTTCATGATCCTTTTCACACTTTCTTTGACTTTCTGGTCTTTTGCCTCTATAACGCCAAGTATCATTTCAAAGATATTGTCGTCTTCATTGATCTTGTCGTATATGTTCACGGCCCTGATCACGTCTGTCTGCGTGATTATGCCTACTAGACGGTTGTTCTCCACAACAGGCAAACCGGATATTTTCTTTTCAGCCAGAATATTGACAACCTTTCCGAGAGAATCAGCAGGTTTTACGGTTATCGGCCGTTTGGTCATTATGTCTTTCACTTTCATATTGTTAGTTTTGATGAGGGAGGATAAAAAGCTTAAATGCTTTGAGTTGAACCATATACAGGTGGATAGGCGTACTCTGTACGTCAGTCTATTTCAGTAAGGGTAGGGGAAGGCCAATATTTGGCTACTATTTGCTCCAATGAACCTTACATAAAACGTAGTGATGAACGGCGTAAAAGGTACGTCAGTTTGTCTGTACGACATTCAGGTATTTTGAATGGCGCAAGAGACTAAACGAATAGTCAGGGTAATGACAACTGATATAGACGGACAGCTATCTGTAGAGAGAGCGCTGCGCAGGATAAAAGGTGTCAGCTTCATGTTCTCAAAATCTGTCTGTACAGCTACACAGACGGACGGTAAAAGGAAAATCGGGGATCTTTCTGAGGAAGAGGTCAAAACAATAGAAGCATTTATCAAGGATCCAAAACTTCCGGACTGGATGTTAAACAGAAGAAAAGATCCTGAAACCGGCAAAGATCTGCACCTTTCGATGGCACAGCAGCAGCTGAAGAAGAGAGAGGATATCAACACGTTGAGAAGAATCAGGGCTTATCGCGGTATAAGGCATGAGCTTGGCCAGCCAACACGCGGCCAGCGTACACGTTCAACATTCAGAACACAGAAAGCTGTTGGCGTGAGCAAGAAGAAAGCACAACCTGCTAAGAAGAAGTGATAGTTATGGGACAGCCAAAAAGAATCCGAAGAAAATACGACAGACCGAAGAAACCTTACGACAAGGAGAGGATTGACAGGGAAAAGAAGATCATGGAAACATACGGTCTGCGTAGAAAGAGAGAACTCTGGAGAGCGGAAGGTATTGTTAGGGACTACAGACGCAGAGCCAGGGATCTGCAGGCCCGCGAGGACAAAGAACAGGAAAAGGTACTTTTAGAAAAGCTGAATAAGATCGGCATAAAGTGTGAAAAATTAGATGACGTTCTTAACATCGGCGTTGATGATATTCTGCTTAGAAGACTGCAAACAGTTATCCAGAAGAAGGGCATTGCCAATACCGTCAACCAGGCAAGACAGTTCATAGTTCACGGGCATGTTCTGATAGATGATCGCAAAGTCGTATGGCCAAGTTTCATAGTTGAGAAGGGTACAGAAGAGAAAATAACTTTGAACCAGACGGTTGCCTCAAAGGTACTCAAAGAGGACACAAAAAGGGCAGAGGAAGCGAGAGAGTTAGCGGAAAAGAAGGTGAAGAAAGAATGAGTGAATTAAGCCAGGAACAGTTACTAGAGAGTTTTGAGTATCATACAATGATGCAACAAAGACATGAAAGACGAGCAGAAATATTTTCGAAAATACCAGGCTTTAGAAGAGTGGTTGTACCGTATGAAAATATGATGATCAGGTATCATGCTGAAATGCGTCGTGGCGCAGATGAAATGATGGGTGGTTATTGATATGCCTAAAGAAAAATGGGAAGTGAAGAGAGAATGAACCAAATTGCATATATTAGACATACTGACAGAGCGTTTGGGCACCAAGACCGTCGCAAAAATCTTGAAAGTGGAAAAATCAGAGTTCCTTATTTTACTGGCGCGAGATGGACTTGGAATAGATTATGGGAAGGCTATCATAGTGTCATGATGCTACACGGAGGTTTTCATGCTCACGATGCATATACTTCGAAAGCGGATAGGAAAAGTGAAAGGAGAAGAAAGGTATCTTCGGCAAATCTTCATGCTAAAAGGGCAAAGGAGCTTAAAGGAAAAAATCCTGAGGGTTATCATAATAACAAAAAAATGGAACACAAGGAAAGAGCATTGTTGTGGAGGGATGACGCGATTCAGAGACCAGCCTTTACACCGTCCTGGTTTCATCGGATTGGTATAATGTATAACAAACAAATGGCACAGCATCATGCTAGAGCTGAAATGTTAGGAGATCGGTGAACAAGATGCCTAAAGAAAAATGGGGAATAGCGCATATATTTTCATCTGTGAACAATACGATAGTTCATATCACAGATGTTACAGGTGCCGAAACAATAGCGGTCTGTTCAGGCGGGCAAGTGTCTGACAAGGACATGAACAAGGGAAAACCTTTCACGGCGATGAAGGCTGCGAGAAAGGCGGCTGAAAAGGCATCAGCTGTCGGAATTACAAATCTTCATATTAGAATTCGTGCACCCGGAGGCATTAAAGCAAAGATACCCGGACAAGGGGCTCAGCCTGCGATAAGAGCTCTGGCTAGAGCAGGATTCAGGATCGGTCAGATTGAAGATGTAACACCAATACCACACGACACGTGCAGAAAGAAAGGTGGTAGAAGAGGTAGGAGGGTTTAGTATGGATGTGAAAATATTGGAAAAAACGGAAAATAGAGTAAAATTTATTCTTGAAAAATCAAACCCAGCTTTCGCTAACGCGTTCAGAAGGCTGATGAAAGCGGAAATACCAACTATGTCTATTGAATATGTAGACTTTGAGGAAAACACATCAGGCATGTTTGACGAGCTTATTGCCCACCGCCTGGGTCTTGTACCCCTGGTCTTTGACAAAAGCTTCTATGAGCTGAAGTCAAAATCAAAGAGTGCAACAAAGACGGAAGTAACACTTGTACTGGAGAAGGAAGGGCCATGCGTGGTCAAGGCCGGTGACATGAAGTCTACAGATGACAAGGTCTACCCGGCTGAAAAAGATATTCCTATAATCGAGCTGCTGGAAGGACAGAGGCTGAAATTTGAGGCTGTTGCACAGCTTGGATTTGGTATAGATCATATAAAGTGGCAGGCAGCCAACGTTGGTTACAGATATAAGCCAAGCGTAAAGACAAGCGGCGCTGATCCAAAGGTGGTCGACATTTGTCCTACGGATGTGTTTGAGAAGAAAGACGGAAAGGCAAGAGTGAAATCAGAAGACAAGTGCATACTTTGTATGAGATGTACAGAGGTCGGAAGCGGAGTGACCGTGACTGCGGACGATACAAGCTTCATATTTGATGTTGAATCTGTATCCGGCCTAACGGCCTCGGAAGTTTTGTCAGTTGCCCTGGATACACTGGAAGAAAGGGCAAAGGAGTTAGGTGAAAGCGTAAAGAAAACCGTCAAGTGATATTTAAAACTTGAAGCCAAACCATTGATCAGGCGGGGATACCCAAGTCTGGTCAAAGGGGCAGGACTTAAGACACCTTTTTGGGAAAAAGCTGTACCAAAAACGTGACGGAAATCCTGTGGCTTAGTGCCTGCGAGGGTTCAAATCCCTTTCCCCGCACTATATTATAGACCAGAGTGAATGAATATGAAACCAACAGGACCAAACGAGAATGTAAAAAAACTGATAGAGAAATTCAGAAAGGAAAAACGCCTAGTCTTAGCCAAGCATTTAGCTAAGCCTGCAAGAAGCAAAAGTCCTGTGAATGTTACAAAGATAGACAAGATGTGCAAAGAGAATGACATAGCTGCAGTGCCTGGAAAAGTGTTAGGATCGGGGGAAATAAAGAAACCGGTAAATGTTTACGCATTGAATTTTTCCAAGGAAGCAGAGAACAAAATAAAAGCGGCCGGAGGGAAATGTGCATCTTTGGAAAGTCTTGACAAAAAAGCGAGGATCATTATATGATTGTAGACGGAAAGAATGCGGTACTTGGAAGACTGGCTGTAAATACTGCAAAGAAGCTTATGGCCGGGGAAGAAGTTCACATATACAACGCAGAGAAAGTGATAATTACAGGAAGGCCAATAGAGATAAAGAAGAAGTATCTTGAGAGAAGGGCGCGGGGTTCACCGCATCACGGACCGTTCTTCCCAAGAATGCCAAACTTGATAGTCAGAAGGACAATAAGAGGCATGCTGCCATATAAAACAAATAAAGGGCGGACAGCTTTCAAGAAGTTACGCGTATACAACGGTCCGCCTAAAGAGAAGGCGGAAAGCGTTGCTACGAAACAGATAAGAAGCAAGTTCATAACAGTCGGCGAGGTAGCAAAGACATTAGGGTGGAGTGGATGAAAAAGAAAAAGACCTTGATAACTATAGGAAAAAGGAAGAAATCTACAGCCCGTGCTGTTGTTACGGAAGGCAAGGGAAAGATAACGATTAATTCAAGATCAATTGATACAATGGAACCAAGGTATGTCCAGCTAAGAGTGAATGAACCTGTAATGCTGGCTGGCGAAAAGGCCAAGACAATGGACATAAAGGTCCGCGTGAGCGGCGGGGGCGTCTGGGGACAAGCTAACGCTTCACGTACGGCTATTGCAAATGCTATCGTCGGATGGACAAAGGACAACAAACTAAAAGATATGTACACTGATTATGATAGATCGCTGCTAGTATCAGACCCCAGAAGAACGGAACCACACAAACCTTCCAGATCCAGCAAGGGTCCAAGAAGATCAAAGCAGCAGTCAAAGAGGTAAGCTTTTCAAAAAAGCTTAACCAAAATGGGAAGATCAAAAATAATAGTGATGTAAAATGATAATACCAGTAAGATGTTTCACATGCGGAAAGCCGATAGCAGGCCTCTGGGACAAGTTCAGAGAGCGAACCGGGAGAGGAGAAGAGCCGGGAAAGGTTCTGGATGACCTGAAGGTGGACAGATATTGTTGTCGTGCACTGCTGCTTACACACAAGGACGTCGTAGATAAGATAGCAAAGTATCGTGCCTAAGCCTTTTTCTTCAGAAGAAAAATCCTTAAGGGAAAAAGAATTATTAAGTTTTCTGTTGTTAGTTAATTATGGATATTGTTCAACTGCTGGCTATAGCAAGAGTCAAGCCCGACAAGAAGCTTGACCAGTACTTCTTAAAGGAAGATTCAATAATTGAAGAGGAAATCGGCTATGCTGAGCTGGCGCCTGAAGATACGGTGCTGGAGGTCGGGGCCGGAATAGGCAACCTGACGATACATCTGTCTAAAAAATCCAAGGTTATTGCCATTGAGAAGGATTTTTCATTCTCAAGACTGCTTAGAGGCATTCCAAATACAAATGCAATCATGGGCAATGCTTTAGAGGTATTGGAATCTTTGAGAGGTTCAAACAAATTCAACAAGATAGTCGCGAATATTCCTTATTCAATATCTCAGGACTTGATGATAGAATTCTTCAGGCACAGATGGGATACAGCTGTCATAATGGTCCAGAAGGAGTTTGCTGAAAAATTAGTATCAGAAGAACGGCTTGGCAAGGTTATGAAGGAGCTGGCTGACATAAAGATTGTCAAGAATGTTCCTGCCGAAGCGTTTTATCCTAAGGCCGTAAAATCTTCGATTTTACTCATTAAGCAGAAGAAGCTTATAGATTATGATTTCTGGAACTTTGTTCATGCATTACGGCCTAACAAGAATGTGTCAAATCAAGTTAAGAAATGCTCCCCGAGCATTTCTAAGAAGAAGGTTCACCAACTGTCAATAGGTGAAATAAAACAACTTTACAAGAGAAATTCGTAGGTTAATTCTATAAACTAGAAATACTTAAGAACCCGCAAATCTATAGGTAATCGATATGTCTGAAACAATAGCATTACAGAATGAATTATTTGCTGATGTGGGTAGGCGAAGCTCTGACCTTGGGCCATCACCCAAGTACGGCGAAGGAGCCGGCGTGCTCAGACCTTATGTTGATGCCGCAATAGGCAACCTGAGGAAGTATTATCAGAAGGTAGTCGGACAAAGGCCCGATTTTGGCGATGCACGCATTTCAATGAAAAAACTACCCATTACACGCAGAGGTATTATGCACGGTGCATATGATCCTGCCACGGGACGCGTTTATGTTAACAAGGACTCTGTTGAAGCAGGCCCTGATACGCCAATCAGGAAAAAACTAAGGAAAAAGGGCTTGACTGAAAACCCACAGGATGTTGTTGCACATGAACTTACACATCATACACAAAAGAAAACGGGTGCTATACAGAGATATTCTAATAGACTCGGTAAACTGGCGAGATACGTTATAGAAGGTGCAGCAAGTATTATTACCGGTGAAATTACGGGCAGGCCCCAGGATTCATACCCGAGAGAACAGAGTACAGTGAGCCGGCTTATGAAAAGATACGGGATTAAGGACATGGTAACCGGTACAGCCCCGGTTAGAGTCAGACGTGCATTTGTTCCTGCGTACAGGACCGCTTAAGATACTATGATTTTATTCTTGCCGCGGAAGGTTGAACCCATTTTGGTCTCGTCAGGCACGTGACCTTTCTGGAGCATTCTTATTTCCTGAAGGGTCTGAAGATGCGATTTGCTGTGAATCTTCAGCGCTCTCCAGCTTGGAAATATCTGTTCACAACGCATGCACTTTACGGATTTCACCTTTTTCCCGGCCTTTTTCACTTTTCTCATACTGTTAATAATGAAAGAAGAAATAAAAAGATATTTGCAAAGATACAGGAATGCTTCTTTACAGATATACTCCAAAAACAACAGCAGATCTTGTAGGTAATAAAAAGGCTATACTCGGGATAAAGGAATTCCTGGCAAAATGGAAGAAAGGTATGTCTCTTTTGGTTCACGGCCAGCCTGGCAGCGGCAAGTCTTCTGCTCTTAAGCTGCTTGCCAAAGAGCTTGGCTACCAGGTTATGGAAGTTCACGGGAATGAGAAGATTGATGTCAAGAAGCTGATACAATCTTCAGGTCAGCAGGGCGTGTTTTTCAGAAAAAAAGTCATACTTGTGGAAGACATTGACACCAAGGCAATAAGAGGCATAGGTGACCTGATAAAAAAGAGCAGTCATCCCGTGATATGTACGGCGGCTGACGCCTATAAGGTTAATCCTCCTGTCAGAAAACTCTTCAAACTGATGAAATTTGAAAAGATACGTGATATGGAGCTTCTCAAATTCGCAGAAAAGGTATGTGAGAAAGAAAAGATAGGCATAGAAAAGAGGAACCTGGAACAGATCGTGAAGATATGCAACGGTGATGTGAGATCTTTGCTGATAGACATTGACGCGGTAAGGCTTGGCGTGAACGTAAAAGATCTTGGTTACAGGAATATTGAAGATAACGTGTTCAACACGATAAGACTGATCTTCAAGACAATGAGTATTGACAACACAAAAATTGCTTTAGAGAAATCAGAGAAGGATGCTGAAGAGATCTTCCACTGGCTGGAGGAAAACATAAAAGAGGAATACGATCTGATATCTTTAGCAGATGCTTATGATTATCTTTCTAAAGCGGATGTTTTTTACACAAGAATAATCCGGAGACAATCATGGTCCCTGCAGAAGTATTTTTCCGGCCTGGCTGTCTACGGCACTGCTCTGGCCAAGAAGAAGGCTTCTCCCAAATTTGTAGCTTACAGGTATCCAAGAATTCCAAGAAGAATCAGTCCTGCGGCCCTGGAAAAACTATCAAGACCTTTGCATACATCAAGAAGGAAGAGCGTGAAGTACCTGCCTGTCGTGAAAATGCTGGCAAAGAGTGGCGATATCTGTGAAGATCTGGGTATGGACGAAAAGGAAACAGCTTCAATACTTGGCTAGGCGCCTATCAGTTCCTGAGAAGAATTGTATTTTGTGAAATTGAATATTATCTGTTCGTGAGACGCCACCAAAAGATCTATATCTACTGTCTCAGAACCTGAACAGTCGGGCGGGTTTATCGTATATTCTAAATTCACCAAAAAACCTTTTGCACCCAATGAGTCTTCCGTCAGCTTTTTTAATTCGTCGAGACGGGTTGTAAGATTTATGCAGCTGCCGTTTGTCATCGTGTTTTCAGCTATGTAATTAAACTGGTCCATGATATTGTAGAAATGAAAATCATTTGATACGCGTGCCTGGGAGGATGCGTCTATAATGAAGTAATCTTCCAGTAAGACGGATATACTAAGAAATACGCTTGTTGCAACTACCGCGGAAATTATGAACCACTGGCCCTTCATGGGTTCACCGCCACAATCTGTGCGTGCATAACATCTCCTATTCTAATAACGTTAGACTTGTTTATTATGTTTTCGTTTACAAGAAGATCTATTATTTCGTTGCCTACCGCATTTATTATTGTGGCGTTTTTCACCAGGTCAATGGCTTCCTCTTTCTCGCAGTTTTTATCTGAATAGAAGTCATTAACTTCTATGGAAACTTCCCCTTCTGAAAAATCCTTGCCTAATACGTCTTTGTCGCATATTGCAAGTAACTTTTCTTCGCCCTGTTCGAAAAGTCTATAAGAGAACATTATATCCGCCTTGCAGGTCTTTTGGCACCGCACGCCTCGCATTTAATGAACATGTAGTTATCAATCTTTTGTATTGATGTATCGGGTTTTCCACATTCCTTGCATAAGACAAATTCTTTTGCATATTCCTTTATCCGCTGATTAACAAGGGAAGAATGGGCTTTTCCCTGAAGTATGAGATCGTTGCCCCTCATGTTACCGGGCATTGCAAGTTCTTTGAACATAAATTTTGACATTTCGCTTACTTCCCTGCGCAGCTTCTTTGCTATATCCGTGAAATTCTTTATTGTTGTCTGCCGTTTTTCCGTATAGACTGATGCCGTTGGTATTTCGAACCTGGATTCGGTCTTGGCCGGTATACTCTTCATTGCTCTTTTCAGAAGTTCTTCATAACTCACTTACATCACCCATATACTTTGTTTTTGCCGATTTGATTGTTCCCGTCACGCCCAGTATCTTTATGATACATCTTGTTTCTCCTATCATAGATATAAGCGAAAGTACTGTACGTACGTTCTCAACACTATTATGCCTACACTTTAAAATACCTGTCTGTTTTGTCTCGCTATAAGAATTGTGCACAAACCAGATACCTGCCTCCGAAGAACCGAGCTCTCCTAGAAACTCCATTGAATTGGTCCAGACAGCATTCACAAACTCGCCGTAAATCACTGGTGTATCCGATATGATCTCGAAGACTATGTATCTCTTTGCAGGTCTCATGCTTGGCGGTAATATCTTAGGCTCCATTATTCTCTAACTCCTTCGTATCTTTTTTGTATACTATCTTTCACTAACTTGAATGCCTTTTCTGCATCAACGTTTAATTGGTTTGATAGGCGCAAAATAACAAACAATAAGTCTCCTATGCCATCTTCAAAAACATCAGACTTTTCCTTGATTATGCGCTTTCTTTCTTCCAGTTCTTTGTACCTCAGGTGTTTGCTCATTTCAAGAAGTTCCTCATGAACATGATCAAACTTGTCTATGTTTGGGTCGTCAGACCAATTGTTTTTTTCTGCAAATTCCTTGATTATCTTTTGGGCTTCACTTATCTTCAATTTTAACACCTTCCATTCGCGCTCCGCTCAATTTCTCACGGTTCCGCTTCACGATATTCTCAGGTACAGTCGACACTGTTTCTATGGCTTTGCCAAGTTCCAGGCCAAGTATGTTCGCTATTGAAGCTAACTCACGGCCGGATCTCATTCCCCACTTGTTTATAGCAGCTGATGATGTAATGATTTTTGTGTTGTACTTTTTGCAAAGCTCAATATTCTTCTTCAAAGATGACAGAGTGTAGATTCTGTTACGTTTATAAGACTCTAAAACCTCTCTAAAATTCAGTTCTATTGCCACGTTATTGTCGTGAGCTGCACGGACGCAAATATGATCTAATCCAGAGTCTTTGCGGCCTAACTCCGGGTGGCACAGCACGTCTACCATTGAGTTTTCACAGGCAGCCCTGTTGACATCATAATTGCCGCCATGGACCATGAGGACTTCCGCTTTGTCACGGGCCTTTTTGGCTAAATCATTCAGGTCCTGGGCCTTCGAGGCTTTGATCATCAAACAGGAGACAAGGTCTATACCCTCTGCCTTTGGCAATTCACTAGCTTCGCTAGTGAAGTACCTTACTATACCTATGCCTGAGAAGCCCAGATGCCTTGCCATCTGAGCCATTTCTTCTACAGTATTCTCGCCTATAGACAGGCTTGTTTGTATATTCAGATCGTAGAATGTCATAAAAGATAGTTCACGAGAAAGTTTTTAACTAGAACAAAAATAGCTATTTTCTGCTTTTCTTTCCGGAAGAAGTTAAGCCGCGGAAGGCCCTTCTGCGCTGCGTGACAATCCAGTTTCTTTCCTTATCCTTCTTTACGGAAGGGTGGGACTTGTCAACGATTATAACTTCGTAATACTTGTATTTTCCGTCTTCTGCCACGATATAAGAATTCAGAACTTCCATGTTCGGGAACTTTCGCGCTACGCGCTTTTCGGCAATGGCCTTTTTGTTCATGACGGGCGTGTAGAAAAGACCCATTTTTCTTGGTTTTCTACCCTGCATTGGTGTAGGTCTTCGGCGTCCACCCTTTTTGATACGTGTTCTTACAATAACAAAACCTTGTTTAGCCTTGTAACCAAGAGTTCTTGCCCTGTCAGCCCGGGTTGGCCGCGCTACGCGCTTCACAACAGGCTGTTTTCTCCATCTGCTTATACGAGGAGAAACAGACTCCTTTACGTCTTTATACTTCATCAGAGAAGGTTGCAAACTTAATTATTTAAAGTTGTTTACAAAATTAGGATTGTGATAAGATGGGTGCAGGAATAAAGCTTGTTATCGGTCTGATAATATTTCTTTTAGGTCTATATTGGTATATGCCAAATACCATAGTTACATCAATCTTTGGCAGAACGGCCTTCCAGTCGTTTCTGACAGTATTCCAGGGACTTTTCGGGTTGGTCCTGATAGTTCTTGGTCTGATTGTCGCATGGATAGAGTATGAAGACATAAAATGGTCAAGAAAGGGCAAGAAGAAATAGATTTTTACTATTTGTCGATACTCTCAGTACTCTTTATCTAATTTCTCTCTAAATTTCTCTATGCGTGCTGTTGAACTTCCAGATTCGATACGTAAACAAATGATGCCTAAAATGACGAAGGATTTCTTCGGGCCATCGCCCGGTATATTCATTGGTACGTACGGCTATCCGGATGTCAACACAGGACCACTGGGAATGGTAACACAGAACAACTCGAGCCCGGCGGACTGGTTAAAAAAGAGCTATCAGGAGATAATAGCCATAAGATCAGGGATGATAAGATCGGCGAAAAAGGAAAATATTTTCTCTAAAGAGAAAATAGTAGCGAACATGCAAGAGATTTCCCTAGCAAAGGTGCCAACGGAAGTCGAAATGATGTTCAACAAGGCACCAAGGCTTTCAATAAACTTCGATGCGATTGTGCAGCCAATGGGGGCATTTGCAAAACTGGAAAAACTGACAGTAACGGAAAATCCCAAGATTTCGAGAAAAGTTGAAAGAATAACTTCTGATGACCTGAAAGCGGCAGAGTCCACGTTCCAGCTTTATAGAGCTGGAACAGATGTGTACAAGGTCCAAACGATTCTTTCTTCCGGTGCTTTAGGTATCGCGAAGCGGATGGTGCCGACAAGATGGTCGATAACTGCCACGGATGATATAATCGGTAAAAGCCTGCTAAAGCAAGTGAGAGATTACAAGTCTGTAAACGAATATATGGTTTTCGAGGCGTTCAATCTGGATAACCATTTTTTGATACTTTTAATGCCAGGCAGCTGGGAATTTGAAAACGTGGAGAGCTGGTTTTCAGGAGCCTGGGGACTTTCACATGAGTATGAGCCGTTCTCCGGGCGTACTAAATATGCGGAGAAACAGGCAGGCGGATATTATGCTTCTAGACTGGCAATAATCGAGTATTTGAGGAAGATACGCCGCCAGGCAAGAGTTTTTGCGCTTCGCGAGATACACAAAGAGTATAGCACGCCCTTAGGCGTATGGCAGGTAAGAGAAAACGTGAGGGCTGCCATGGCGAAGCCACGTCGCTTTGCTACGCTTAGGGAGGCTTTAACCTACATGGGACAGCTGACCAAGAAGCCGCTCAATCTTTATACTGACAAAAGCAGGATTCTTCGGCAACGAAGGTTGACGGACTTTTAAGGGGTTTCCGTTTAAAAAGCTTATTCCTATAATCTTAGTAGAAAACACACAAACCGGAGGTTAAAAACATGGTACAATTCGAAACCATAAAAAGTGAAGAGATAAAATTCGGCAACAACAACTTTTTGGAAATTGCCAGGAAAAAAGCTATAGCGGATGACGGAGAAAACACATTCATCTCTATAAGCCGTGGTTTTATAACCCAGAATGGCGAGAAAAGATACAGAAAGTCGTTCAGCGTGCCTATCGACGACGAAGTAATTTCGTTCATAGCAACAAAAATTAAAGAGATTTAGGCGACTTTCCTTCTCTCTCTTTTTTTATTTTTGGTGACAAAATGGAGTTAAAAACAGCGATAGAAAAAGCGAAAAACGATGAGACAATCAAGAAACTGGACGGTTATTTTCTCGGATCCTGTTTTGCATGCATAAAGAAAGCAAAGGACCCGATAAATGAATGGACTTTACTCTTTTGCAAAGACGGCAAAGCCGTTGACTGTTTTGTAAACGATGGTTCTGTCACTATCAGCAAAGAAACGAGACCTTTGAAGGATGTAAAACAGGGTAATCCTGAGGAGGCAACTGTTACAGCGGAAACAGCGTTAAAACTGGCTGACTCCAAACACAAGAAACCAACTGCCAACATCCTGATTACACTGCACCAGAAAGACGCTTTGGTCTGGACAATAACAATGATTGATATGACAATGACGGCTACAAGTTATGATATTGACGCAAAAACAGGCAATATCGTCAAGGAAGAAACGACAAGCCTGATAAGGCAGATTTAATTTGTTCTTCCTGGAAACTAACTTTTATCTGCTGGCATCTTATTTCAAGATTATTCGCTTCTCTTTCTCCTCTTTTCAGAAATACAGGTGTTCTATGGCCTGAAATTTTTTGTCTTTCTGGAAGAATGAAGTATTCTATACCATCTTTTTTTATTCTGTCCCACTGCCCATCCGGCTTTCTTGACGCAGCAAAATCATCATAGCATATTCTTTCTGGTGTTTCATAGACGGATGTTTTAATAATCCCCGGCAGAACATTTTCAACACGATGTTTTACTTCATCTGCATACAGTGGTGGTGCTAAAGAAAGAATTGCTAGTGCGCCTAGCATTCTTGTGAAATAGTTGAATGACATCAGTATTACTTTGGTGTGCAATGTTTTCTTACTTCATCAAATGCGCTTTGAAGTACTATTGCCCTGTCAGAATCGCGTGATACTACTTCGTCGCCTTCTTTTATTCGTAAATCGCTGCTAGATGGGTTGTCAACTATGGCTGTACAAGCTCCATCTCGGTTACAAAAATAATCCAATGTGCCGGCTTCTTCTGGCCCTTTTTTTTCACTTGAAAAAGCTGAGTATACATCTCTTCCGGGACCTAAATTATTTACAATATAATGTGTCCTGACACCATATCTGTTATTAGAACCACATTCAATTGGTTTATCTGGTGCACCACACCCAACTAATGTTAATCCAAGTGCATATAGTAATGGCATTCTTCTTATCATTTCATCACCTCTTCAAGAAGTATATGGTCTTCTTCTTGATTTTTCTTGCTTCCATAAAGCCGTTTGCGATCATCTGGTTTACTCTCAGCTTTGTTTTCTTGCTGCTCTTTCCAGCGGCCTTGCTCAGAGCTGTAAGTGTCATACCTTCTTTTGGAATTGTGTTAACTATAACAATATCCGTGATTTCTTCTTCAAGACCGTCAATCAGCTTGCTGAGGACTTTTTTCTTGTCTGTGGCCCACTTTGGCAATTTCTTTTTTGTCTTTAACAATTCTTTGGCATTCAGCAATCTAAGCATGTAATCCACGCTGTTTAATCTCAGTAAATATGAATTGAAGTTATCTATTGTCTTGTTCATTTTTGCCTGGCTCTTTGACATCTTTGTTCCTGTGGATGTGACGGACTTCTTGATCTGTTCCATTTTCTTTGCAACTTCTTTGTACTCGCCGATCTGGTCGGTAACGGAACTATAATTGTTATCGAGCTCGGACACAAGTGAACTCTTTATGTCTGCAAGACCCGCGTCTATTGCACCCTCAATTACCGTGTCCGGTGCCTTTGCTTCTATAAGTTTTTGAATATCATCGAGTTTCTGGGATTCTGAAACGGCCTGACCCGTGACTGTGCTCTGTAAATTTTCTATGTCGGAAATTATACGATCTGCCTCACCCTTTCCTTCTATTGATGCATGCAGACTCTCGGATACAGCCTCATATTTTCTGCCCAGCGCGCTCATTGCGGCCATAAGGTCGCCAATCATGACCTTTATGTTTTCAAGATCATCACCGTCCTGGGAATCAAGCTTTGCCTTTATGTTCTGAAGGCCTTCATAAACATCATAGTATTTTCTGTCAAAGGAACCGATAGCAGCAGTTGTGTTGTCCAGAGACGTTTTTACATTTTCCATATCTTCTTTTATCCTCCTGTCTGCAAACTCTTTTTCACCGTATTCCACACCTATCTTGCTCTTCATGTTCTGTACGTTATCAGAAAGATCGACGTATTTGCGCTCAACGGATGCGATTGATGTGTGCAATCCGGACAGTATATTCTTTATTTCACGAAGGACATCTGCACTCAGGTTTACGTTCATACCTGCAAAAGTATCAAGTTTGTTAAGAATCATGTCAAGCTTATTCTTTTCTTCGTTTGTTGTCTTTGCTTCTACGAGCCTTACAGCCATTCTCTCGTCACTTGGCTTTTCTTCATCAACTCTTACGTAAATTCTCTCTTCCATAGCCGTTTTAGTGACAAAAACGGTCTTAAGCTTAATCTATGTTGCGAACGTAATTGCTGTGTTATTTTTATAAATTACATAAAAATGATATTATGCAGTACTTTTTTACGGATGTCTACGGATCCTGGCAGAAAACGCAGCAGGAGAAGCTGAGAAAGATAAAAAACCGTCTGGATAAGGAAACCTTCGGGAAGATTTTTGACGGCACGGTGCTGGATATAGGATGCGGAAACGGCTATTTGGAGAAGGAATACAAAAGAACCAAGATCATCGGCGTGGACACAAACCTGAGGATGCTAAGGAAGAATGTTGTTGTTTTTCCAAGGGTACTGGGCACGGGCGAATCTCTTCCATTCAGGAAATGGTCATTTGATTCCGTGGTTTCTATAGACACAATGCATTTAGTACGGAACAAAGATTTTCTCAGGGTGTTAAAACCCAAAGGATTTGTTCTTTTCTCCATGTTCTTTAACGACGAGAACTATGAGGAAAGGAGAAAGATGGTCCTTGGAAAACTGGAACAGCTTAAAATTCTGAAGGAGTTTGAAATAGATGCAAGGGAGAAAGAGTTTGTTGTTGTGGCTATAAAACCTACATCTCGTCTAAAACGCTGACGCCCAAAAGATCCAGACCGTTCTCTATTACCTGCATAACCGATTTTATCAAAGCGATACGCTTTGCTTCATCATCGGATCCAATTACTTTATGGGTGTGATAGAACTCGTTAAAGAGCGTGGCTAACTCGAATATGTAATTAGCTATCAGATTTGGCTTGTTTTCTTCTGCGCTGCGTTCCAGGACATAGGAAAATTGCGACAATTTCTTGATTATGCTTTGCTCTACGGCTTCTTCATATACAGGATTTTTTGAAGGTTTTGACCTGGTTTTCTTTAAAATAGAATTGGCACGCGCATACGTGTACTGTAAATAAGGTCCCGTATCACCCTCAAAACTAAGGATTTCGTTCCAGTCGAACTTCATATCACGTACCCTGTCCCTGGAAAGATTGCTGTACTTTATTGCACCGATTGCAACGGCTTTTGCGACTTCGTCGCTGTTCTTCAGGTCGGGATTTTTTTTCTTTAAAGTCTCCTTTGCCATTTCTATTGTTTTATTCACCACGTCTTCCATGAAAACTACGTTGCCTTTTCTTGTTGAGATTCTTCCGGTAGGCAGCGATATCTGGCCAACGTCGACGTGTACACATTCACCTTCTTTGATATAGCCCAATAGTTCGGCCATACGGAAGACCTGCCTAAAATGCAGTCTTTGTTCGGAACCTACGACGTACAAACGTTTCCAGAACCTGAATTCTTTTTTCTGGTATTTTATTGTTGCAAGATCCCTTGTAAGATAGAGCGTAGCGCCGTCTGATTTTTGTACCAGGGCTGTGGGCATGTCATCAAATGTTGCAATAATCGCGCCGTTTTCCTCTTTAGACACCTTCTTCTTTAGAGTCTCCTGGATTATGTCTTTAAGCATTGGCATGTAGAAGCTCTCGCCTATGGAATGATCAAATTTTACCCCTAGAACCCTGTACATCCTGTCAAATTCACGCAAGCTTACTTCCACGAACCATTCCCAGATTTCTTTTGCTTCCTTATCCCCGTCTTCCAACCGTTTGAACCAGGCTCTTGCCTCGTCGTTTAATTTTTCATTTGTCTCGGCTTCCCTGTGGAATTTTACATACAGCTCGAGTAATTCTTCTATCGGGTTTTTTTCTACCTTTGCTTTATCTCCCCATGTTTTGTAGGCGTAAATAAGCTTACCGAACTGTGTTCCCCAGTCACCCAGATGGTTATCGGATATTACCTTGTATCCCAAGAATGTGTAAATATTATTCAGTGCCTGGCCCATTATTGTCGTGCTTAAATGACCTATTGTCAGAGGTTTTGCTATATTTGGCGAGGAATATTCGATGACTACGGTCTTTTTCTTGTCGGCGGATCCGTACTTGTCGCCTCTCCTGGAAATCTCGTCAATGACTAACTTTGAGAATTCGTCATAGTTGATGTAAAAATTAAGATAGGGACCCTTTGCTTCAATCTTTTGTATCAGATTTGGCAATTTCTTGAACTTGGCTTCCAGCTCTTTGGCTATTTCTACAGGACTGCGTCCTTCTTTCTTTGCAGCTTCAAAACAAGGCGCGGCTAAGTCGGCATCTATACCTTTCGGGGGTATTTCCACCTTTCCGGCGAGTTTTTCACACTGTTTTTGAAATTCATTAAACATAGAATTAACTTGTTGGACAGTCTTAAAAAAGGGTCCAGTCACTGCATAAATGTGATGGAATTTGAGCATTTAAACTTTGCTGCGTGCAGGGAATTATGGATAAACTGGAGAAGGCTAAGGAGAGTATTTACAAGGCTTCAGAAGAGCCTGAAGGTGATCACGTAAAGGGATTTACTTTTGAAAACCTGGACTTTCGGAAATTTATTGACGCTTACAAAACAACAGGCTTCCAGGCTACGCATCTGGGAAGGGCAATAGATATAGCCAAGAAAATGCGAGAGGACAAGGTCACTATTTTCCTTGGATTTACGTCAAACATGATTTCTTCCGGCGTCAGGGAAGCTATTACTTACCTTGTGAAGAACAAAATGGTTCATGCTATAGTTACAACAGCCGGCGGCATAGAAGAGGACATAATCAAGTGTTACAAGCCGTTTATCATTGGTGACTTTAGACTGGACGGAGCGAAGCTTCGTGAGAAAGGTGTAAACCGTACTGGAAATCTTCTGGTGCCTAACGACCGTTATGTCAAGTTTGAGGAAATCTTTACGAAGCTGTTAAAAGAGCTGATGGAAGAGCAATCACAGGGCAAAATAGCTACACCTTCGGAGATTTGCCGTCGTTTGGGCGAAGCCGGTGATGAAACTTCGTTCTTGTATTGGGCTGCAAAGAATGATATTCCTGTGTTCTGTCCTGGCATAACAGACGGATCTATTGGTGACCAGATGTTTTTCTTCAGAACGGAAAACGATCTAAAGGTGGACGTGGCACAGGATATATCAAAACTGACGGACATGGTTTTGGATGCTAAAGAAACAGGCTCGATAATTCTTGGCGGTTCACTGCCGAAACATCACATCATGAATGCAAACATGATGAGAGAGGGCACAAAATATACAATTTATATTAACACAGCAATGGAGGGCGACGGGTCTGACAGCGGAGCTTTGCCTGAGGAAGCAAAGTCCTGGGGAAAAGCAGCCGCTGACGTGGACTCGATAAAGATCCAAGCTGATGCAACTATTGTGTTTCCTATTCTTGTGGCAGGCGCGTTTGTTGATTAGTTCGACAAATCCGGATCGTATCCCTTTTGTTTGAGAAACAGTTCCGCGTATGCTTTTTCTTCAGCTATACGAGCTAAAGCTTCTGGTTTTGTTATTTCTCTATCAACAAGAGCCCGTAATATTTTTTCTACTGTCGGAAATTCTACATAGACAACTGGTTTGTCTATACCATTCGCCACATGATCAAAATTTGATAGTACTTGACGCGCTATGGTACTTTTCTCCTGCGGGGTTTCTCCCCAGGTATACCTATCTAATCGTTTTTGTATGTCCTGTTCAATCATGAGATAAAGATGTTGAATACTTTATTAAAACTATCGACCAGCCTTTATAGAAATAATGTCGCCGTGCTGCAATTCGTGCGTGGCTGATATATTTCTTCCGGTTTTTACGTCTACGGCTGCAATAAACTTTTTACCGATGTCCTCATGCACAGCATATGCTAAGTCATGAGCAGTTGAGCCACGCTTTAGCAGCAGCGCATCTGGAAGCACGTTGCCCTTTTTGTCTGTGTACTTGTGTTCATTTTCTACGGGATAAACAACAATCATTTGCAGCTTCTGGAAAACAAGTTCGTTGATTATGTTTTGCACACCTGTTGATCCATAAGTATCAAGGAGTAAGCTGATTCTGTCCAGTGCCTGCTTGTGCTTTTCGTCAAGCTCCTTTAAAGTTCTAAAGGAGTTATCACCGGGCTTGTAATCTACGATTCCTTTTTCTGCAGCCTTTCGCAAGGCCAATTCTGTGTCAGCAGAACACGGGTTAACCCGTTCACGAAACTTTTCGTATATCCGGTCTGCTCCGGTGATGTCTATCTTGTTGGCTGCTATGATTATTGGTTTACTTTTACTTCGCAAAAGCTTCAGGAAATCCAGGTATTGTTCATCAGTGGAATCTATGGAAAAATTGGCTTCTTTTATGGCTTCTTCTACAGCTAATTGACTGATTTTCAGACCTGAAAGCTGTTTGTAAATAGCATCTGAGAGTTTGCCCTTTGTGGTCTCGATACGCTTTGCTGTTTGCTGAAGACCCTTTTTTAGAATACCTAACATCCAGTAATCGAGTTCTTTTTCAAAGAATTCAATATCTCCTTCAGGATTGTGGCCGCTGGTCGGGTTACCTTCGCTATCGGTGGAACCGGAAATGTCTATTACATTGATTATGCCATCGGCTTCCATGGCATCAGCGAGAAATTGGTTGCCCAGGCCCCTTCCTTTATGTGCATCCGGCACGAGACCTGCTACGTCTATGACCTTTACCGGAACAAAGCGTGTACCGTCTATACATTTTGAGTTGTTCGGGGAACACTTGACCTTCAGGGATTTGCATGCGCACTCCGTGCGCACGTAAGTAACCCCACGATTTGGTTGTATTGTTGTAAAAATACGATTGCTTATTTCTGCGTCGACCAGTGTGGATGCTGAGAAGAAAGTTGTCTTTCCGACGTTTGTTTTGCCGCAGACAGCTATGAGCATTCTATAACTAAATCACATACTTTTAAGAATTAATAATTAAACAGATACAGATGAAGATTTGCAAGGTCTGTGCACAGAGTGATATGCTTTGTGCAGCGTGCCAAAAGAAACTGGAAGACGGCCAGATAAAACAGGCAGAGGTAGATTTTTACAGGGCCGTCAAAGAACTGGGTGTTGAGCTTGTTGACGTTCTTGAGAGAGGCAACAGGTTATATGTCATAGCCGATTCTAATAATTCAAGGAAAATTATCGGACCGGGCGGCAAGACCATAAGAAAAATATCCGAGCAACTTGGCAAACAGATAAAAGTTCTGGAAAAGACAGAAGGCACCGACAAAGAAGTAATAGAGAAACTTATCGGCGTGCCTGTAAAAGGTGTCAATACTGTTTATTCTCCTTCGGAGTCATACAAGATCCGTTTAGATAAAAAGTACAGGAAAATGGCCGAGCCGTTAAAATCTGTTGTCAGTGAAATTATTGGCAAGAAAATAACATTCGTTTTCGAATAATTAGTAGCGTCTTGGCAGAGATCTTTCTATATTCTTTAACCGTTCATTGATTGTTTCCGTTTGGCTTCTTATAGCGGATAACTGGCTTTCTATCAGCTGCAACCGGTCCATGATATCGTATTTGTCGTCTACATTCCTTTCAGGTGCACGGGTATCGATAGAGCCGAAACCCGGCGGTTCTTCAAAACGCGGCGGTCCACCCAATGGTTCTTCGACTTTTCTAAACGGATCGTCCAGATTTGGAGGCGGCCTTTCCCTGGGAAAATCAGGTTCAGGTTCCATTGGTTCTGACAGAACGCTGGATCTTATGTCCTCATAATCGCCTTTGTGATGTTTTTTTAACCAGCCGAACATTGTATTCACCTTTTAATTATTGTTATTTTACCTAGTATAAATTGGTTACTCCTGCTGTATCCTGAACCTTTCCCTTATTTTGTCCCTCATTGAGTGAATATCATCCTTGGCAGCCTCAAGATACACCCTTCGCTGCTTGTAGTAAAAACCATAATTGTAGAACCACCAGAACCATCTCTGGATGAAATTGCCGTATTCGTACTTTGTTTCTACGGTGCCCTTCAGCTGGACGTAAAAATTACCCGTGCCGTCTTTAGGATCATGTACCCCCTGCACTATGACACGCACATACGTCTTCGTCCAGTTGTCTTCCTCACGTTTTCCCATCCAGACACCGTAAAAATCGTTTTTGGGTGAGGTGACATCCCAGCGTATATCTGTCTCCAGAAGATCCTTACCGGGGATCTTCATGGTGCTTTTTATCAGATCCGGCATCATGCCTAGAATAGCTACGGCTTTCGGGCCCTTATACTTCACCTTTGTTGCGTCGGCCGGTGCTGTTATATCGTCTATTATGTTGATTTTGCTCTTCATAAAAATAAACTAAAGCGTCTCAGTCTTGCCCTCACGAAGGGCTTCGCCAAAGTGTTTTATGCTGCTTTCCATTGACGTCAGTAATTCTTTTCCCATGTTGAGGAATTCCATACGTTTTTTGTGATAAAATGACTGGTGCCAGAAACGCCTTACCATTTCATACAATATATTCTGCTGCCATACTGTGTCCTGAGGGTATTCTGTAATAAGTCGCGGCTTAAGACGGATAACGGCCTTTCCTTCACCACCCGATACGAAGCCTTTCAGGGAAACTTCCGTGACTATGTAAGAATAAATGTCCAGAATCTTGTTCACTTCCCAGTCTATCTCGAATTTCTCTGAATCCTTGCCCTTTTCCCATGAATAGGTTTTTTCCTGTACATACGCGTCAGGGACGTTGAAAACTGTACGTATTAGCTCGTTGATTTTCTTGTAGAATAATTCCGGGTGCGGGCCTACGTAAGATATGCGGATATCCTTGACAGGTTCAAATATATAGTCCCAAATAAGCAGCTTGGTCCTTGCCCATACCATTCTCTACACCTATGATAAAGATCTCATTCATAGTATAAATTGATTTTTATACAAGGAGAATACCTTTGTATTCTCTTGATGACCCTACGTGTCATTTTTATACGATACAAAGCAATAATTAGCTAATGGTAGTGGAGATAATTATTGCTGCAATTATGATTGCTTTTGGCGTGCTTTCCATATACAAGTCTATAGAGGACGGCAAGTTTGACAGACAGCTGGGTATCGTAATGCTGATAGGTATAGCAGCCATAATAGGCGGAATATGGATAATTGTTACAAGACTGACGGTTATCATGATTTTAACGAAATTAGCCGGTCTGGTACTTCTTGGAATAGGCATTTTCCTAGTAGTGGGATATCCCGAGACCAATGAATACCAGGCAGCCGGATTCACAACAGGCGGCGTTTTCATCGGTATTGTTTTTCTTATATTGGGTGCATACCTGCTTTTTTTCTGAATTAACCTACTTTTTCTGAAATAAAGAAAACTTTAATTACTGAACTCAGAGTAAGAAACATCATGGGAGAATATATACTGAAGGATTTGAGTAGGCATCCCCTTCGAGGAGATCCTAATAACCAGGAATTGCTTAAGCATTCGGGTACAGGCAATCCGTGGCTGGGTCATGTGCTTATAGCACCACCCTTTGAGTCACATATGCAATTAAACCTTACAGGACCCCCAGGATCTATTCTTGGTCTTTACTACAGTCTTGTTTTCCAGTTCGGTAAATGGGAATACAAACTGGAGAAGGCTGATGAGTGGATAGAGGTTTCACCTGCTCACGCCCAGTTTTATCAGCTGACACAAAAACAGAAGGAAGATTTAGAAGGAAGAATAAAACAGGGTTTGGTATCAGTGTCGCAATCAATAGCTGACATGGAACTGCTGCTGCACGATCAAAGAAGGTATAAGGAATTTCTTCATTATCTTGGCTACCAGGAAAAAGACGGCAAGATAGACGTGAATGAGGATAAAGAGAAAGTGAGTAAAAGGACAGATAATCATTCACTGAAGGCCGTGTTCATTGACCAGGTTGACGCTCATACGGGCGAAGGAATATCAATGAGAAGTATTGTAAGCCGCTGGCCCACACTTATCACGGACTTTATGACCATGGAAGACGAAGACATGGATACAAGCAAGTTGAGCGAAAAGCTGAAAGTCTCAAAAGCAGAAGCAGTTGTTTTAGTCACGAAGAATAAACTTTACCAGGAATGGAAGAGGATGTTCGGGCCGGAGATTAAAAACAGATATGACCGGATGGAACAACTCCTGCAGTCAAGACAGGCTTCCGTTGACCAATACAGGGAGTGGCTGAAGCCGTATATAGCCAGGCATAAACTGCTGAAGGAAGGCCTTTCAGCTTCAAGCAACAGGGGCTCCAAAACTACAACACCTTTTGAAGCAGGCGGTATTGCCACGTCTTCTTCAAAGATAACATTATATGTCTGGAAGGACTTTTTAGTGCCGGAACTTTTCAAGGGCGGCTCGGAAGATACAGCCAAAATGCTTGCAACTGAAAAGGAACTGGAAGTGGATGATGACTGGACAAAAAAGAACCTGATATTCGGAGAGAAGTACGGTCTGATAAATGAGTATTCATGGATAACAGAGGAATGGGTCAAGAAACAGAAGAAGAGCCTGTTCAAAGACCGGTTGATGACAAAACACAAGGTCTATTACTCATTTTTTGTGATAACGCTTGACCGTAATACCATCAGAATGCCGAGCGGGGAAGAATATGACGACGGTGTTTTCGACATAAACATGATAGTCATGAGCCAGAATGCTGTTTTTACCAAACTTCTGGAACTAAGGGCGAAACAGCAGGAGATGGAGCATTATATTGACAAGCTGCTTGGCATACATAAGCCTGCAATAGGTAAACAGCCTTATGCAGGGAAAGAAAGTACTGTCTCAAAAATACTTGACAAGTTCACATTTCCTTTACAGTTCGCGAAAAGAGGTCCTTACGAGAGAGACTTCAATGACAGGATAACGAAGATATATGCAGCGCGCTGCGCACAGGAAAGATACGCGCCTATTGTCAAATATCTTAAACAGAAAATGGGTGTTGTTTAATGACTTATCACGTTGGAATATCCACAGGTTTTTGGTACATAGGCAAGGATCCTGCTTTGCTGGGATTAGCCCAGAAGATAGGCGGATACGGTGCCACAGGAGGCGTGCATTTTGTACAGGTTGATCTAGAGACAATAGCTGAATTCTATGAGCCTGGCGTAAAGGAACAGATCAAGACTATGAAGGAGAAATTAGGGATACCTTATGTTGGTTTACACGGTGAAATTGCGGAAATAATGTCGCCAGATTCGGCAGAGCAGAGAATCTGGGACCAGACACATGACAGGCTTGTGCAGGCAGTAAAATTTGCTCATGACCTTGGATTTCTTTATGTAAACATCCACTTCTCGGCAAAGCCGATTATATCCATACAAGGTGAAGCCCAACAGAGGGTATATGGCGTTGGATATCCTGTTGTTGATCCATACGGAAGACCATTGAGCAGACTAATCAACGGCCATAAGGCTACAATGGAAGAAGCAAAAAAACACATACCACCTGTTTACAGGTTACAACATACGAACGAGTTCAAAAGTGAGTACACCAAGCTTTTCGAAGAGAAGAGAATGCAGGCATACGAGGAGGCTGAAAGGGAATATGAACGGCAAATCAAGGCAATGCCTCAGCTGGATCAAGCACAAAAGAATGAAACCCGGAACAGGTTAAGGTATCAGGCTGAAGAAGGTGCAAGAAGGGCAGCAGAGGGAGAATCTCAGGGCAGTGATTTTCTTTTGAGGGTGTGGCTTAGCCTTAGTCCCAGAAACCACCTTTCATACAGCTTGGATGACGGGGAACTGGGAGCGTTCTTTATTGTTGCAAACTGGCTGAAAGAAACGGGTAATCCGCTTTGGAGCAGGATTACAGGCGGGGCGGAACCTGATGATTTGTGGTACGAAGATGAAGTTGCTTTCTCGGCGGCTGTTGCGTCTATGTACACATATGGTCATGTTAATGTGAAAAATAATCCTTCTAATAAGAAATACCTGGAAGGCAAAAGCATCAAGGAATGGTGCGAAGAAAAAAAGATTTATCTTCTTTTTGAAGGCCCTGAAGCCAACAAGGGTGCTGAAGGATTTTACAGACTGTTTCACCCGAAACATTACTATCATACTATAAAGTACCTTAATTCCCCTTACATCAAAGTTTGCATAGACATAGAACACACGGTTTCGCATGCACTGGATCCTGACAAGCTCTTCAAGAGCCTGCCTAACGATTTTGGTAAGCTGATTTTTCTGTTTCATCTGGGCCAGGCTGTGCCTTACGGCGGAACGGCTCACATACCATTAACAAGAGGTTCAAGGGCACAGGAACAGACGTACAAATGGCTGCATACTATACAGAAGAAAGGATGGAAAGAGGGATTCATACTGTTTGAGAGGGGCGGCGGAAGATCCGGTTCAGGCAGAACTCCTTATGAAGTGTTTGAAGACAGTGTTCTTGCTATCAGGCAGATTGCTCTGTTTCTCGAAAAGGGAACAGATCCTAAAGATCTGCCATTGGAATTCTATGGTGTATCAGAGGAAAACAAGGCCGTGTTTGCCAAGGAGCTTGTGGCTATAAAGGAGCATGCGTGGGATCCGTTAGAAGGACTGCTGAGCGTATCAGAGGAAAAGCACACTTTCCTCAGCAAAAGCGCTTTAGAGAAAGGAAAGGCCCAGGAATGGGAAAAACGAAAGTACAGATAATTCAGACTACTCTATTGGTCTTCTAGATGCTAATCTTCTTGCGAACAATTCCATTTCTTGTTCATTTAGAGGTGTTTTTAGTTTAACGCTATGACCTGTAACGTTAATCTCGTAACCTTGTGCAGAAACTACTTTGTCATTGGGTTCTATTAATCCACTCATCTTATCGAATAATCTTACGGGATCATCATCCGTGTACTGACTAATACCTTTATTTTCATCGAAAAAATACTTGGTTTGATCAAGTACATGACAACCTCCCTCAGGTCTGAAGTATCTGATTTTGTAGCTAGTCCATTCAACCATGATCTAAAGGATGACCAAAATCTTTTTATATATGTATATGTTACTATTGAGTAATTAAAATATGCTCATTTCCGTTATTTATATCGTCGGTGAGCAAGGATAATGTGAGCTTATGGAGAAAAAACTTGACCCAAAAGTACTGAAGAAGCAGGAAGCTTTCCGCAAGAAACAGCTTGCACTCGCGAACAAATTTAAGGAGGAAGTGTTAGGGCGATATAAGAATATTGTAAAGGCAATTGTTATATTCGGTTCTTTTACAAGACAGGATTTCCATGAGAAAAGTGATATTGATATGCTGGTCGTAATAGACGATGTTACAGCAAGATTTACCCCGGAAATGAAGGACGAGTTTGATGATAGATTGTATGAAATAGCCAAAAAGACAGCGGACAGCATGACCGTGCAGCCTGCATGGATGCTTAGCGAGTTCTGGGACATGGCAAGAATCGGCCATCCACTGCTCTTTACAATAGTAAGAGACGGATGGGCTCTGTATGATACAGGATTTTTCATACCGGTTAGAAAACTTCTTGAGCTTGGAAAGATTCCAACCACTCTGGAAGCCGTGGAGAAGTTCATGGAGACGGCACCGCAGAAAATAAACAGGGTAGAAACAGCCAAATTGTACATGATCGCTGAGGACCTGTTTTATTCAATGCTTAACAGCTCACAGGCTGTTCTGATGTATATGGGCCAGAATCCTCCATCACCAAAACACACGCCTATTATAGTCAAGGAAGTTCTTGTTGATGACAAATTACTGGAAGAGTCATACCTTCAGGATCTTGAATCTGTTATAGAATTCCGTAAAAAGGTAGAGCATAAGGAAGTTAAGACGATAGACGGCCAGCAGCTTGATGATTACATAAAGAAGGCAAGATCTTACGTTTCAAGAATGGAGCAAATGCTATTGCAGCTTCAGAAGAAGAAAAAAGAGACGATTGTGCAGCGTAACTATGAGGTTATGATAAAAGCAGCTGTGGCTGCTCTTAAGAGAATAGATAACCTGCCTCCTGATCCAAAGGATCTGCCTTACGCTGTAAAGACACATCTTATTGATAAAAAACGCGTTGATCCTTACTTTTCGGATATTTTCAAGAAAGTAATAACCATGAGGAAGATGCTGGATGAGGATAAAGCTTCAGAGTTGCCTCAAAGAGAGATAGAGATGATGAGGGAGTATGTGCGCAGATTTGTACAGGATCTACAGCCTATTATAGATCCACTGCCTGAGAAGAAAACAGTAAAAAAGAAGAAGGCAGCAAAAAAGACTGTTTCTAAAAAGAAGAGAAAAACAAGGAAAAAGTGATTCTTATGAGAATTCCATTAGTAACACTAGGTCTGGGATTAGTTCTTGGATGTACTGCGCCTGACGAAATTGTTAAGAAAGAATACGCTAACAGAGCTGAATACACTGACCGTAGAAGAGAAAACAGGTCATTATATCCGAAAAAAAAAGGTTTGTTCATTGACTACTATTTGAATGGTCAGGGAATTGATACAGTCCAATTGTGTGCCGGTGACGGACCGGTTTTTTGCGGCGAATTCAGTATTATTGATACATCTTTATCCAGAGAAATCAGGGAAGTCGCTGATGCAATAATAGAAGATTATGCAGCCCAGGAAGCAGAACATGAATGATTAAAATAATTCATGCTCAATCGCGGCACTATTCTATACAGACCGATACCTTTATAAGCCTTTACTATATAGTAGTGACAGTGATTTAGATGGGTTTTGAATATCACGTTCACGGACTGTGGATATTAGGGACTTTAGCAGTTCTAGTGGGCTCAATAATGGCAGGAAATCTACAATGGGTAGAGGGAACTACAGAAGCTAGCTTTGTTCTATCGGTTGTAATATCATTCCTGTTCATTTTGTTCGGTGGCGCACTATGGATATCTTCAGCTGTAAACGCTCGACATGAACAGCGATAGAACTGTTTTTATTTTTTAAGAAGCAGCAGTGAATTCTGTTTTTCTTATCTCTACAGAACCGATAGGATATATCTTGTTGGATTCTTTCTTTACTTTGTGCTGGATATCACCGGCAATTATGGAATTTATGAATTCCTCTGAAGTTTGTTTCTTTGCGAAATCGTCAATTATGTCCTTTGCTGTTTTACGTGCAGCATCCTTTGTAGACTTTCCTACACGTCTTAGAAGCATGAAAACGGTCTTTACGCGGATTTTCTCCCCGTCTTTTGTTTTTACGTCCTGAATAACATCCACACGTCTACCATGACGCTGGACCATTCTGTATACCCTTTCACGAAGGCATTCATGGCCTACAAGCTTTGTAAAGGCCTTGTTTTCCTCGATTTTTTCTATTTTGATAGATACCTTGAAATAGAATTTTGAATAATCCCTGGAAATCTCAACAAGGCTTACATTCATCTTTCTGCCCATGAGCTTTCTTGGGTCAGCCGCTAGGGTCTCGCCTATTGCCTTGCCTCCGAACATATCCGGAGCCATTATCTCGTACCATTGTTTCTTTACTGCCATAATATCTTGCCTTATTTACAAAGGAAGGCTTAAAAAGGCTTAAAATGGCGTAATTTCTTAAGCTCACCATATAATTCATATGTATGAAATTCTTGCAATTTGCCAAACTCTATGAAGAGCTAGAAAGTACTACGAAGAAGCTTGAGAAGAGGGATATTCTGGCCGATTTTTATTCCAAAGCCGGGGACCTGTACATGTCCGTTACCCTTTCTACAGGCAGCGTGGGAGATAAAGAGTTAGGCGTGGCGGCAGAGATGATGAAACGGGCTATTGCTCGTGCGACAGGCGCGGGTTCTAAAGAACTAGTGGAGACTTTCAAAAAAACAGGGGATTTGGGATTAACAGTAGAGAAATTAATGGAAAATAGGAAACAGCAAACACTCTCGAAGAAAGCGCTGACAGCAGAGAAAGTATTTGAAAACTTGGGTAAATTACCGGATGTGACAGGGGCTGGTTCCCAGGACAAGAAAGTATCATTGGTAACAGAGTTACTTTCTTCGGCAACA